>DASZPU010001010.1:0-14750 GCA_035550195.1 Nannocystaceae bacterium | reverse complement strand
CGAGCGGCTGTACCGACTTGATGCGCGCGAGGTCCTCGTCGCGCCACGGTGGATCGGCCGGCAACGGGTCGGGCTTCGCGGTCGCGATCACCATGCCGGGGCGAACGGCCGCGGGCGGCGGATCTGCGGGTCGTGTCGTCGTGGTCGCTGCGGGCGCGCTCGGGGTGGCCGTCGGTGGACGGCATGCCGCCGTCAGAGCCAGACCGAGCACTGCCGCTTGGCGTCGCACTTCTTAGAACTTGATCCCCACCTGCGCCTGCAGCGTCTGCATCGCGCGGGCGTCTTCGCGGCCACCGCCTGCGCCGAGGCGGTTGAAGCCGGGCAGCGGGAACATCACGCCGTACTGGAACTGCACGAAGATCGGCTCGCGCGCGTCGTGGTAGCGCACCGAGCCGTCGATCTCGACGCCGTAGCTGAACTTGTCGCCGAGCGTCGCTTGGCGACGCATCGCGAGCGCGTACTCGACATCGACGCGCGCACTGAAGTGGTTGAAGAAGTAGAACGCGGCCCACGGCTTGAAGTACGCCGCGTTCGACACCGTGCCGAGGATCTCGCGGAACAGCAGCAGGTCGACGTTGTAGGCCGGGTTGAAGCGGAAGTTGCCGACGCTGCCGTTGTTGTTCTGCAACAGCGGCGACTGCGGGTTGTAGGCGAGCGGCGGGGAACCGTCGCCGGTGGCGAAGCCGTGATCGAAGCCGATGTGGAAGCGATCGCGGAAGAGGCCGTACTTGAACTCGAGCGCGTAGCCGAAGTTCGCGACGACCTGCTTGCGCAACGAGTTGCGCGTCAACGTGTCGAAGTAGTTGCGGCCGTCGGTGGTGTCGATGGTGTCGGCGAGGTCGCGGACGAAGAAGCGCCCCACCGTGCCCGCGGCCTCGAACTCGATCCGCAGCGTGCGCCAGTTGACGCGCAGCCACAGGTCGGGCGTGAAGAGGATCGCGCGGCGATGCACGAGCGTCGACGCGAAGTTGTTGAGCCCGGTGCGGCCGACGTCATCGAGGTCACCGTTGCCGAGCGTCGCTCCGCCGCCGCCGATGGGATCGGGGAACGGCGCGTCGTCGTAGTACGTGGAGTTGGTGCCGAGCCCGTCGCCGTAGCCGGGCGAGCCCACCGCGCGATCGAGATCTTGGTGGCGGAGCCAGCCGATCACGCCGTAGTTCACGACCGGAGCGCCCAGCGAGATCTTGCGCTTGAGCATGTCCATGTCGTCACGGCGCTCGAGCGAGGCGCTCCACTGCGTGACGTTGTCGAACTTCTCCGCGGAGAAATCCTGGCCCACCATGCCGCCCGATGCCCACGCGGGCCCGAGCAGCTGCGCCGTGGTGGCGCCCGACGACGCCCAGTCCCACGACAGCGCGACCGTGTGGGCCTTGCGGCGATCCTTGCCGAACGTGAACGCGGCGCGGATCGAGTCCACGGAATCGCCGTAGTCCTGATCGACCTGACGGATGATGTCGGACTGATCGCCGCGCAGATATCCGTTGCCGTGGTTGGCCACCACGCCCATGCCCCAGTGCCACGGCATGCGACCGAAGCGGAGATCGAGGCCCCATCCGAAGTGGATGCGGCCCCACGCTCGCTTCGCGACGATGCTGTCTTGGAACGAGTTGATGCCGGCCGCAGGCGGGAGCTGCGTGCGGCTGTAGAGGTTCATCGGCGCGAACGGGTTGTCGTACGCGTACGAGTCCGGCGTGCTGCCGAGCACGACGTTGTCGAGCACGTCGATCTGCGAGTGCACCGACACGGTGTCGGTGATGTGCAGCGTGGGCTCGAGGCGCAGACGCATGTTCGCGGATGCGAAGCCGTTGCGACGGCGACACCGATTCTGCGCGCGCAGTGCCGACACGCCGTTCTGTTGCAGTCGCGTCAGGCAGTTCGCGCTGTTGAACTGCGGATTGCCCTCGGCATCGATCTCGCCTTGCTCGGCGGGCGGCTTGAAGAACTTGCTCGGTCGCGTCGGATCCGTCGGGAACTCCGACAACCCGAGGTGCGGTCGATGGAAGTAGTCGGTGCGCACGCGCATGTACCCACCGAGATCGAACAGCTGGATGCGCCGATACTTCTGCGGTTGCGCCGGCACGGGCTCGATCGGACGCAGCGCTTCCTTGTCCTTCGGCGCCGCTTCGCCGGGCCCTTCCTTCTTCTGCTTGCGCTGACCCGGACCGCCGCCGCCCGGGCCCATCGGACCCATGCCGCCGCCGCCCATGCCACCCATGCCGCCGCCGCCGAGGCCCGGCTGCGCGCGCGCATCGTCGGCGATCGCGAGCGTCGCGAGCATCAACGCCGAGGGCGCGAGCACGTGCAGGAGTGTGCTTCGCCGGGTGCGTTGCGGGTGTTCGCGCATCGAGGGCGCTGCACGCTACCCTCGGCCTGCAAGCCCCGTCAACCGCTGCGGGACCGCGTTACTCTGCCGCGCATGACCGCAAGATGGCAGCCGGGCCAGCTCCTCTTCGCGGGCTTCGAAGGCACCGCGGCTCCGCGTCCGCTGGTCGATCTGGTCGCGGCCGGTCGCGTCGGCGGCGTGATCCTGTTCACCCGGAACATCCAGGATCCGCAGCAGGTCCGCGGGCTGATCCACGAGCTGCGATCGCACGCCCCGGAGGACGCGCCGCTGTCGGTCGCGATCGATCAGGAGGGCGGCCGCGTGCAGCGGCTGCGCGCGCCGTGGACCGAGTGGCCGCCGATGCGCCGGCTCGGCGAGCTCGACGAGCGCGAGTGGACCGCCGAGCTCGCGCGTGCGCTGGCGCGCGAGCTGATCGATCTCGGCATCGATCTCGACTTCGCACCGGTCGTCGACGTCGACAGCAACCCCGCGAATCCCGTCATCGGCGATCGCAGCTTCGCGCGCGAGCCGGAGCGCGTGGCCAAGCACGCGCGTGCGTTCATCGAAGCGATGCAGAGCTGCAAGGTCGCGTGCTGTGCGAAGCACTTCCCCGGCCACGGTGACACCGCGCTCGACAGTCACTTCGCGCTGCCGAAGCTCGCTCACCCGCTCGAGCGCTTGTTGCAGGTCGAGCTGCCGCCGTTCGAAGCGGCGATCGCCGCGGGTGTCGCCGCGATCATGTCGTCGCACGTCGTGTTCGAGGCCATCGATCGCAAGCGCCCGGCGACGTTCTCGCCCGAGGTGATGGCGATCCTGCGCGAGCGACTCGGCTATCGCGGGCTGGTGTTCTCCGACGATCTCGAGATGAAGGCGGTCGCCGATCACTGGCCGCCGCGCGAGATGGTGCCGCTGGCGCTCGATGCCGGCATCGATGCGTTGCTCGCGTGCAACCGCTTCGACTTCGTCGAAGAGGTGCTGGCGCGCCTCGAGCGGAGCAAGGACACGCAGCTCGAAGGCCCGCTCGAGCGCATGGCGACGTTCAAGCGCGAGCACGCGACGAGGCTCGTCGACGCTGCGACCGCCGACGACGGACCACCCGCGCCGGAGCGCCCGCCGTATCCCGATCACCTCGCGCTCGCCGAGCGCTTGAAACGTGGCGAGCCCCCGCGCGACGAGTAGCTGGTACCCTCGCCGCCGTGCGCAACTACCTCGAGCTCTTGCGCGACGTGCTCGATCACGGCGCCGAGAAAACCGATCGCACGGGCACCGGCACGAAGAGCGTCTTCGGGCGTCAGCTCCGCTTCGATCTCGCGCAGGGCTTCCCGCTCGTCACCACCAAGAAGGTGCACCTGCGCTCGATCATCGTCGAGCTCTTGTGGTTCTTGCGCGGCGACACCAACGTCGCGTTCTTGCACGATCACGGCGTCACGATCTGGGACGAGTGGGCCGACGCGAACGGCGAGCTCGGCCCCGTCTATGGTCACCAGTGGCGCTCGTGGCCCTCGCGCGACGGCGGCACCATCGATCAGATCGCCGGCGTCGTCGACACGCTGCGCCGCGATCCCGACTCGCGCCGTATGGTGGTGAGCGCGTGGAACGTTGCCGATCTCGATCGCATGGCGCTCGCGCCGTGCCACTGCCTCTTCCAGTTCTACGTCGCGAACGGGCGGCTCTCGTGCCAGCTCTACCAGCGCAGCGCCGACCTCTTCCTCGGCGTGCCGTTCAACATCGCTTCGTACGCGCTGCTCACGGCGATGATCGCGGCGGTGGTCGGGCTGCAACCCGGCGAGTTCGTGCACACCTTCGGCGACGCGCACATCTATCTCAACCATCTCGAGCAGGTGAACCTGCAGCTCGAGCGCGCGCCGCGACCGCTGCCACAGCTGGTGTTGCGTCGACGCCCCGACAGCATCTTCGACTTCCGCTACGAGGACGTGGAGATCTCCGGTTACGACCCGCATCCCGCGATCAAAGGAAAGGTCGCGGTGTGAGCCGATGGAGATCGCGCTCATCGTCGCGGTCGCGAAAAATGGCGTGATCGGAGCCGGCGGCGCGTTGCCCTGGCGGATCCCCGGCGACATGAAGTGGTTTCGCGCGCGCACGATGGGGCATCACGTCGTGATGGGGCGCAAGACGTGGGCGTCGTTGGGCAAGCCGCTCGCCGGGCGCACCAACCTCGTGCTCTCGCGCGACCCGGCGCTCGTCGCCCCGGGTGCGACGATCGTGCGATCGTTCGACGAAGCGATCGCGATCGCCGAAGCGGCGGGCGAAGCCGAGCTGTTCGTGATCGGCGGCGGCGAGCTCTACCGCGACGCACTGCCGCGGGCGGATCGCATCGATCTCACCGAAGTCGACGCCGCGCCGGCGGGGGACACGTTCTTCCCGCCGTTCGATCGCACGACGTGGCGCGAGCGATCGAGCGAAGCACACGACGGTGATCCTGCGTATCGCTTCGTAGTGCTGGAGCGAACGCGCGCCACGTGATGCAGCGCCACGACGCAACTGTCACGGCTCGCATTTCTGTGTCGCTCCGACCCGACTCAGCCGCGTGAGGGGCGCCCTCGCGCGTCGTGGTTTCCGACGCGTCGTCATGTTCGGCTGCGACCGACCGTCGCTGCGGTGCGACCGCGAGCAAGGTTCGGTCGGACACCGCCGCGGGCACTCGCCCGAGATCCGTGGGAAGTCGCCGTTCCGTGCGACTGTCCGTGGTCGTCTGCGCTGGGCTGATCGTGGCGCAGATCATGTGCGGCGCGGCCGCTGGGGGAAAATCGATCACAACCGACTTGTGGAGCTGTAAAGGTCCATCTAGGCTGGTTGCATGCGTCCACTTCGTATGCTGTTCGTCTGCGCCCTGGCGACGCCGGTCGGGTGCTTCATCACGAGTGAAGGCGAGCGCTACGAGGACTCGTACACGACGACGGGTGACGGCGGATGCAACGTCGGGTCGGAAGGCTGCGAGTGCACGAGCGGTGGCAAGTGCAACGAGCCGTTCCTGTGCAACCCGAACCTCAACCTCTGCATCAGCGATGCGTGTCCGCTCGGCAACGATCAGTGCCCCTGCACCGAAGGTGGCTCGTGCAATCCCGGGCTCGTGTGCCTCTCCGACTTCTGCGTCGATCCGGGTCCGCAGTGTCCGGCTGGCACCGAGATGTGCCCGTGCACGAACGGTGGCGGTTGTGATCCCGGCCTCGCGTGTCTCTCGAACACGTGTGTCGATCCTTCGGGTCTGACGACGGGCGAGCAGACCACGATGCCCGCGGAATCGAGCTCGGGCGCCACCGAGTCCACCGACACCGGTACCGTCGACGGCAGCAGCAGCAGCAGCAGCACCGGCACCCCGGATCCCGACAGCACCGGTTGATTCTCTGCGCGGCCCGTTCGGGCTCGACGAGGGCGGTGCGGCCGAAGCTGCACCGCCCTTTTCGCGTTCACGCATCGGGACGATGCTCGTCGCGACGTCGCACGCGGCGGATCAGCGACTCGCACGCGATGAGCAGCGCGAGCACGAGCACGAGCGTACGCCAGCGCGGCACCGCGATCGCGACCCGACCACCGCCTTCGGGCTCGCTGCTCGCGATGTCCTGCCAGTGCGTGTCGCTCTCGCGCGGGTCGACGGCGACCACGAAGGTCTGCAGCTCGTCGCCGTCTTTCACCGAGTAGTGGCCGGGCGTGAAGGTCTCGCGGAAGACGAAGTCGCCTTCGTCCGTCGAAGCCGCGGTGAGCTCGCGACCATCGGGCGTGACCACGACCATCGTCGCGTCGCCGCGCAACGGCCTGGGCTCGCCGACGAAGATCCGCGACGCGCGTGCGCCCGAGCCGATGTCGCCGAGCCAGCCGAGCACCGCGGCGGCGAGCGGCACGAAGCCGGGCCGCAGCGGCAGATCGGCCCAGTCGCGATCGACACTCGTGGTGAGCAGCGCGACGCGACCGGCTCGGTAGCTGCGGGTGAGCAACGCGGGCGCGCCGTTGGTGTACGCGACCGCGATCGCGGCATCGCGGGCGGGATCGGGATCGCACAGCACCACCTTCCGCACGCGCGCGCTCGACAAGCCGAGCTCGCCACCCATGCCGCGGAACATCGGATGCGCGAGATCGGGTGGTGCGAAGCCTTCGACGCGCGCGGCGGTGCGACCGGGTGCAGTGCCGACCTGCACCACCTCGCGCAAGCGCAGCGGCAACGCGGCACCGAGTCGCGCGTTGTAGGCCTCGGGATCGACGCGATCGCCGACGGTGATCCACAGCCCCATGCCGCGCTCGACGGCGTCGAGCAGGATCGGTGCGATGTCTTCCGCGGGCGCGCGCACGTTCGCGAGCACGAGCACGTCGATGCCCGCGAGCGCCCGTTCGCCCTTCTCGCGAATGCGGCCTTCGAGCTGGTCGGGCGCGAGGCTGGCGAGGCGCAGCCGCTGCTCGCGATCGGTGACCCCGACGGCGGTCGCGAGGAAGAACACCTCGTCGTGCGCACGCAGCTCGCTGGGATCGCCGTTGACCACCGTGACCGAGATCGCGTCGTCGGCGGAGAGCCACAGATGTCGGCGATCGTCGATGGGCAACGGATCGTCGGGGATGTCGATCGCGATCGTGGCGGCCGCGAACTCGGCTTCGCCGAGCAGCGTGTGGGTGAACTCGAGCGGCGCGCGCTCGTCGGCGGTGAGGCTCACCTCGCTGCGCGCGACGTCGATGCCGTCGATCGCGAGCGTGATCGGCACGGTGAGCACGCTGTCGTCGCCGCCGTGACGATGCACGGTGGCGCGGATGCGGACGGCCCGCGGATCGAGATCGGGTGCGGGCGTCCAGTCGACGTCGGTGATCCCGACCGACGAGGGCGGCGTCGCGTCCGGGGCCGTGACCGGGATCGGTACGACAGTGACGTCGTTGCCCGCGGAGGTGGGCAGCGATCCGAGCCCGCCCGCGGTCGCATCGCCGACCGCATAGACGACGCGCTTGCGATCGACCTCGACGTCGCGCAATAGCTCCGCCGCGCGCGGCAGTGCTTCCGCCATCGTCCACGCGCCGAGCCGTGGCGCGCCGCGATCGATCCACTCGCGCAGGCTCGCGCGCACGCGATCGAGATCGGCGGTGGGCTCGAGCACCGGGCCTTCGGGATCGCTGGTCGCGAGCCCGACGCGCGTGCCTCCGGGCAGCGAGCCGAGCAGCATCTCGGTGCGCTCCATCGCGTGCTCGATCGCCGCTTCGTCGCCGATGCGCAGCGTCATGCCGGCCGAGCCGTCGACGAGCACGATCGCATCGTGGGGCTCGGCCACGATCGCGAGGCCGGTCTTGTCGAAGCTGGCCGGGCGCGCGAGCACGAGCACTGCGAGCGCGAGCAACAAGATGCGCACGAGCAGCAACAGGCGATCTTGCAGCGAGCGCCGACGTGTGACCGCGGGCTCGTCGGCGAGCAGGAATCGCAGCGACGCGAGCTCGACCGTGCGCGGTGGCTCGCGACCGAGCAAGTGTGCCGCGATGGGGATCGCGAGCCCGAGCAGGCCCAGCAAGAGCGCCGGTGCGAGCAGGCTCATCGCGGCACCGCGGCCATCGCCTCGACGTCTCCGGCGAGTCGCGCGAGCAGACCCATGAACGCGGGTGCGAGCGCGCGCGCGGTCGAGATGCGCTCGATGAGGATGCCGTGGGCTTCGCAGGTCTCGTCGAGCCAGCGCAGGTGCGCGCCGATGCGTGCGAGATAGCGCTGGCGCAGGCCTGCGCCGGTGCCTTCGACCTGCTCACGCAGCCCGCGGCGATCGACGAAGCGGACGAGTCGCGAGTCGCTCCACGGAAATTCGAGCTCGTCTTGGTGGAGCACCTGCAGCACCACGACGTCGTGGTTCTTCGCGCGCAGCTGCGCGAGGCCGCGCAGCAGCTCTTGCTCGACCTCGTGTGCGTCGTCGACCTGCGTCGCGAAGTCGAGCAGATCGGAGATCAGCACGAACAGCGAGCGTCGGCGCAGGCGCGGTGCCACCATCGGCAACAGCTCGCGCATCGGTGCGCGGCCCTTCGCGGGCGCGGCCACGAGCTTGCGCGCGATCGCTTCGAGGCGATCGTGACCGGAGCCGGGACGCAGGAGCGACGCGTCGATCTCGTCGTCGCCGGCGAGCACGAGCCCGACGGAATCGCCTTGGCGGATCGCCGCCCACGTGAGCGCACCGGCGAACGCACGCGCGACGCCGAGCTTGCGGCGCGGGCCTTCGCCGTAGCCCATGTTCGCGCCGACATCGACGGCGAGCACGACCGGTAGCTCGTCTTCGGCTTCGGTCTGTCGCAGCACGAGTCGATCGCGCCGCGCGACCGCACGCCAGTCGAGCTGACGCGGATCGTCACCGGGTACGTACGCACGATGATCGCGGAAGTCGAGCCCGACGCCGGCGCGCGCGGACTGGTGACGGCCGTGACGTCGGCCCCACACCGGTCGACGCAGCGCGAGCTGTTGCGTGCGGAGCAGCTCGCTCAGCTCGGCTGGAACGAGCTCGCCGAGTGCAGCGCTGCCCTCGTTCGCCATCGCTTCACGATCGAACGGCGCCGAGGATCTCCGCCATGATCTCGGCCGTGCCGACGCCGCGCGCTTCGGCGGCGAAGCTGCGCACGAGCCGGTGCTCGAGCACGGCGGACGCCAGCGTGCGCACATCGTCGACGTTCACCGCGGGGCGACCGTCGAGCGCAGCGCGTGCCTGGGCCGCGGCGAGCAGCTGTTGACCGGCGCGCGGACCAGCGCCCCAACGCACCAGCTCGCGCACGGCGGTCGGCGCCGCGGCATCGCTGGGACGCGACGCGCGGAGCAACGCGACCACGTGATCGACGACCGCACCCGGGACCGGAATGCGGCGCACGAGCTCTTGATGCGCGAGCAGCTGCGCGGGCGTGAGCACGGTGGCGAGCGTTTCGTCGTCGCTCGGATCGTACGCGACGATGCGACGCTCGGACTCGAGGTCGGGGTAGTCGACGAGGATCTGCAGCATGAAGCGATCGAGCTGCGCTTCGGGCAGCGCGTACGTGCCCTCTTGCTCGATCGGGTTCTGCGTCGCGAACACGTGGAAAGGCGGCGGCAACCGATGGGTCTTGCCACCCGCGGTGACGCGACCTTCCTGCATCGATTGCAGGAGCGCGGCCTGGGTCTTCGGCGGAGTGCGGTTGATCTCGTCGGCGAGCAGCAGGTTGCAGAACACCGGACCGGGCACGAAGCGGAAGTGCCGACGACCGGTGTCGGCGTCGTCTTCGAGCACGTCGCTGCCGGTGATGTCGGCGGGCATGAGATCGGGCGTGAACTGGATGCGCGAGAAGGAGAGCTCGAGCGCTTGCGCGAGCGAGCTGACGAGCAACGTCTTCGCGAGGCCGGGCACGCCGACGAACAGACCGTGACCGCGCGCGAACAAGCAGGTCAGCAGCAAGTCGATGACGTGCGCTTGACCGACGATGCGACGGTGGATCTCTTCGAGCAGTTTCGTGCGCGATTCGGCGAGCGAGCGCAGCGCATCCGTGTCCGAGGTGGGCAACGGATCCTTGGACACGGTATCGGGCACGATGGCGGTGGCTCTCGGCAAACGGGTCGCCTCGATATACCCGGATATGAACGGCGTCGGCGGGTCGCGCCACCCCGCGGGGGGCCCGCCCATCGCGTTTTCCGCGAGCAGGGCGGGGGAATTGTCTGCAACGTGGGGCCGGCCGGTGCCGTTTGACCCGCCGGCCGCGCTGGGCCAAGGTTCTGGCCGGCGCCGCAATCCGCGAATCCGCGGCTGCTTACCGGAGAATCGCTGCCATGCCGTCGTTCCAGGAGCTGCTCACGCAGGTCAAGACCAAGATCCGCGAGATCTCCGTCGAGGAGACCAAGGCGCGGGCCCTCGATGCGCCGCTCGCTGCGGCGCCCGTCTTGATCGACGTGCGCGAGCGCGACGAGTACGAGCAGGGCTTCATCCCGCGCGCGCAGTGGATCCCGCGCGGCTTCCTCGAGCTGAAGATCGAAGACGCGGTGCCCGAGCGCGATCGCGAAGTGATCCTCTACTGCGCCGGCGGTACGCGCTCCGCACTCGCCGCGCAGGCGTTGCAATCGCTCGGCTACCAGAAGGTGTCGTCGATGGCGGGTGGCTTCCGCGCGTGGAAGCAAGCCGGCTACACGTTCGATCGTCCGCGCTCGCTCAGCGCCGAGCAGGTGAAGCGCTACAGCCGGCACATCATGTTGCCGGAGGTCGGCGAAGCGGGGCAGGCGAAGCTGCTCGATGCGAAGGTGCTCTTCCTCGGTGCGGGTGGGCTCGGTTCACCGTCGGCGCTGTACATCGCAGCGGCGGGCGTCGGCACCATCGGCATCGTCGACGACGACGTGGTCGACGAGAGCAACCTGCAGCGACAGGTGTTGCACAACGTCGAGCGACTCGGCATGCCGAAGGTGGAGAGCGCGCGCAAGACGTTGCAGCTGCTCAATCCCGACGTGAAGGTGATCGCGCATCAAGAGCGGCTCACCAGCGAGAACATCATGCAGATCCTCGCCGGCTACGATCTGGTGATCGACGGCGCGGACAACTTCCCCACGCGCTATCTGCTGAACGACGCGGCGCTGAAGCTCAAGAAGCCGGTGATCCACGCGTCGATCTTCCGCTTCGAAGGTCAGCTCACCACGTTTTTGCCCGACAGCGGGCCGTGCTACCGCTGCCTCTACCCCGATCCGCCGCCGCCCGGCATGGCGCCGTCGTGCCAGGAAGCCGGCGTGCTCGGCGTGCTGCCGGGTTTGATCGGCACGATGCAGGCGAACGAAGCCATCAAGCAGATCCTCGGCATCGGCGAGTCGCTGTCGGGCCGCTTGATCGTGCTCGACGCACTGGGCACGAAGATCCGCACGCTCAAGCTGCGCAAGGATCCGAGCTGCCGCGTGTGCAGCAAGAAGCCCGAAGAGATCGAGCTGATCGACTACGAAGCGTTCTGCTCGGTCTGATCAGCCGGTGCTGGTCGTGTCGCTCACTCCGCAGTCGCCAGCGCGAGCACGAAGCCGTCGTAGTTGCCGCCGACGATCGCTTCGCCGACCACGATCAGCGTGCCGTCGTCGGTGAGCGTCACGTCGCGGGCGATGTCTTCGCCGTCGCCGATCATGTAGTCGTTGCGCGACCACAGCGGCTCGCCGCTGGGGTCGAGGGCGAGCACCCAGCTGTCGCTGTCGAGCGCGGTGGTGAAGCCGACGGCGTAGATCGTGCCGCTGCCGCCGACCACGACGCCTTCGATCTCCTCGTCGAGATCGGCATCGCCGACGGAGTGCTCCCACGCGACGGTGTCGTCGAGCTCGAAGCGGGCGAGCCAACCGTCGCGTGAGGTCAGCGTCGCGACGTAGCCGGCGGCGAACAACGCATCGTCGCCGCGGGCGAGCTGTTGGATGCGATCGGGCCCCTCCGCGGGGCCAGTCGGCGTCGCGAGCTCGACGATGCCCATCGCGTCGGCGGTCGCGAGGTAGAAGCGACCCGCGCGTGCGCCCGCGACGTACTTCGTCGTGCCGATCGTGATGGTGTCGTCGAGCTCGCCGTCGGCGAGCGTCCACGACCACGCGGACGCGGCGGGATAGTCGTAGTTCGCGACCACGAATGCGCCGCCTCCGAACGACGTGGCGCCGACCGTGACGATCAGACCGTCGACGCCGAAGTCGAGCCCGCGTCCGGTGACGCCCGGCGTGGGCGCGTCGAGGCAATCGTCGCCGCTGGAAGCATCGAAGCAGTTCGTCCAGCTCTCGTAGGCACCGAGCGACTGCGCGCGCTGACCGGTCGCGTAGATCGGGCCGTTGCTGCTCGCGACCACGTCCTGCAGCGTGTCGAGATCGCCGGCGAAGTCGCGTGTGACGTGCATGCGCGCTTCGCCGTTGGGCTCGAACCACACCAGCAGCGCGTCTTCGCCTTGCTCGGCGATCACCTGCGAGCCGGCTGCGACGATCGCTCCGTCGGCGAGCAGACCCACAGCGTGCAGCTTGTCGGCGTCGCCACCGTCGTAGAAGGACTGCCACAACACCTCGCCGGGCTGCGGCGGCATGTCGGTGGTGCTGCTCGAGCTCGACGATTCGCTCGTGGACGACGACGACGACGACGAGCTCGTCTCGGCGATCGTGGTCGAGCTCGAGCTCGCGTCGACGCTCGTGCACTCGCCCGCGAGCGCACCCGCGTGATCACTGTAGCGCGCCCCCGATGCACACGCGTCGTCGGGGTAGCTGCAGTGCCCCGTGGCTTCGCAGCGACCGCCCGCGCGTGCCGTGCATGCCGCGTCGTCGTCGCAGGTGTACGCGCCGATGCGCACGCACGCGACGAGGCCGAGCAGCAGCACGCCCGCGAGTCGCACGCCGCGATCGTAGCGCAGATTCAACGCCGCACGCCCAGCTTCGCGACCTCGCGCTGCGCTCGTCGACGCACGACCGCGAGTCGCACGAGGCCGCCGACGACCAGCGCACTGCCGATCGAAGTCAGCGCGATGCCGGCCTGCGACAACGCCGGGCTGCCACGAGCGATGCGCTCGAACTCCGGCTCCGTCGGAGCTCGCTCGGCGCGCGCGATCCGAGCGTGCGCACCGACCAACATGCCGACGCCCGCCACAGCGATCGCGAGCCCCGGCCACACGAGTGCGTGCAGCAACGGATCGGCGCCGGGCTTTCGTCGCGGCGGCGGTGGTGCGAGGGGTTGCGGTGGCGGCACGTCGACGACCGGCGGTGGCAAGCTGGTGGGCTCGGGCTCGCGCGCGCCACACAGCTGCAACCCCGCCTGGGCCGAGAGCACGTCCTCGCGTGGCGGTGCCGTCGCGATGAACTCGCGGTAGCGCGCGATCGCGTCGTCGCAGCGATCGTGCTCGCGCAGCACCTGCGCCATCATGAAGAGGAACTCGGGGCGCGGATCGAGATCGTAGGCGCGCTCGAGCGCCGCGATCGCGTCCTCCCATCGACCTTCGGCGAACGCGGTCTCGGCCGCACGGTAGTGCACGTTGTCGGCGCGCGGATCGGCAGCCGGCGCAGCGAGCACGAACAGCGCGAGCACGGCCCAGGACATCGCCGATCACTTCGCGGACGGCGGAAGGAAGCGCTCGAGCGTCGACGGAGGCGACGACGCGGGTGGCGTGCTCGACTTCTTCGCGCTGCGCTTGCTGGGCTTTGCGCTCGCGCGCGTGCTCTTCACCGTCGCGGGCACTGCGGGCGGCGTTTCACGCTGCGCTGCGAGCTCGATGCGCGGCTCGACCGGCGTCGTCACGGGCACGATGCTCGCGGCCGGCGCGATCGCGTCGCGCGTCGGTTGCTCGATCGGCGCGGTCTCCTGCGGCGTGCTGCGTCCCGCCTGCCAACCCACCGCGCCCGCGACGGCGGCCGCGAGCCCGACGAGCAGAAGCGGTCGCCGACGCGCGTGCGATCGCACGACGATCGTCGAGCGTGCCTCGGTCTCGTGCGGCGCGGTGATCTGCGAGACGTCGGGCAGCGCAGTGTCGCCGAAGAGCCCGACGATCCACGTCGCGAGCTCCTCGTGCGTCGCCGGACCACCCAGCGCACGGGCGAGCCGCTCGACGTCGTCGCCGAGCGTCGCGGCATCGCCGTAGCGATCATCGGGCTCGGGCGCCAACGCGCGCGCGACGATCTCGGCGAGCGCCGGCGGATACTCGGGCACGATGCGCGTCGGATCGACGTAGTCGCCTTCGATCGCCTTGTTCATCGCGCCGAACGGATTCTCGCCCGCGAACGCGCGCCGTCCGGTCGTGATCTCGTAGAGCACCACGCCGAGCGAGAACACGTCGCTGCGCGCATCGAGGGGCTGCTGCAGGTACTGCTCGGGCGACATGTACCCGAACTTGCCCTTGAACGTACCGGTGCGCGTGTGCGCCGTGTGGGCCGACACTTTCGCGATGCCGAAGTCGGTGAGCTTCACCGCACCCGCGAACGACACCAGCACGTTCGACGGCGACACGTCGCGGTGCACGATGCCGAGCGGACGACCATCGGGGCTCGTGCGCGTGTGCGCGAAGTGCAGCGCGCGCGCGATGTCCTGCACGATCGCGAGCGCGAGCAACAGGGGGATGCGCGTGCGTCCGGCCAGCTCGCGCAGGATCTGCCGCAGATCGCGGCCGTGCACGTACTCCATCGTGAGGTAGTGCTCGCGCCGATCCGCACCGACGTCGAACACCTGCACGACGTTGGGATGGTCGAGCGTCGCGGCCAGGCGCGCTTCTTCGAGCAACATCCGGATGTGCGCGGGATCGTCGACGAGGTCGTCGTGGATCACCTTCAGCGCGACCGTCTTCGCGAAGCCCGACAGCCCGTCGTGGCGCGCGAGGAACACTTCGGCCATGCCGCCGCGACCGATGCGATCGACGATCGTATAGCGACCGAGCCGCGTGCCCGGCAGGAGCCCGCGCGCCAGCGGTGCGCTGTCGCCCTGCGCCATCGCTCCACGATATCAAGCCTCGGACGACCTCAACCAGGGCCGACGGGCGCGCC
>DASZPU010001009.1:0-5376 GCA_035550195.1 Nannocystaceae bacterium | reverse complement strand
GGTCGCGGCATCGTACTCGGTGAGCAGACGCGCGAGCGCTTCGGGACCTTCGGCACGCATGGCAGCGACCTCCTCCTCCGTCGTGATGGACACCTGCGCGATCTCGTCGGCGCACTCCGGCGGTGCGGCCTCGGGCGGAGTGCCGCACGCACCGACAAGGGCGACCAGCAACACCACGACCCGACGAAGACGCATGCGGTCGACCATTCGTCGGTGAGACGCGCGGGCGCGCGCGATCGTGGTCACGGCGTTGTAACGGCCCGCTGCGACCGCGTCCACGCGCGTGCGGGGGCGAGCGGCCGCGCGGGCGGGGCCCTGCGACCCTGCGCGTGCTCACGCGATTTCGATCGCGAAGGTCGGTGATCGATCGGCCCCCTCGCGCCACTACCTCTGCCATGAGCCCGGGTGGCCTCGCGATCCATCCGCATCGCGCACCGCGACCGATGCACGTCAGCGCGTTCGGCTACGTGTCGCAGGGCCGCGTGCGTCGGTTGTCGTCGTGGCTGCTCGCGTTCGCCGGGATTGGTGTCGCCGCGATGCTCGGCGACATCGTCGACCTCGCGGTGCTCGCCGAGGCCGATCGCGCGCACTTTCTCGCCGATGCCGACGCGGGGATGCTCGAGCTGCGCGGGCTCGTCACGCGTGCGCTCTTCGGGCTCGCGTTCGCCGGCTGTGCGGTCGCGCTGTCGCGCTTCCTCGTGCAGGCGAATCGCAACGCCGCGTTCCTCGGCGTCGGTCTGCCCACCGTCGCGCCGAGCTCGATGGTGCTGTGGTTCTTCGTGCCGATCGCGTGCTTGTGGCGGCCGTACCTCGCAGTGCGCGAGCTGTGGAACATGAGCGCACCGCGAGCGAAGCGCGACGACGATCCGAACGCGAAGGCGGTCACCGCATGGTGGGTCGCGTGGCTCGTCGCGCTCGTGCTGTTCGCGTTCGCGTTCCGCTTCGCCGACGGCGCGGCGACACCGGACGACTGGCTCGACGTCACCACCGTCGATCTCGGGGCCAAGCTCGCGCTGGTGGCCGCGGCCTTGCTCGCGCGTCGTTGGGCGCGGGTGCTCTCCGAACGCCAGGACGACGCCCGCGCGGAGCACATCTGCGACCGCGCCGGCACGCGTTGAACCGAGCGTCGCGCGATGTGCTAGGAGGGGCGCCCACGAGGTGAATCCCATGCGCCCATTCGTCGCTGCTCTCTTCGCGCTCGCGCTCTTCGCTGGTTGTGACGACAAGAAGGAGGATCCCGGCAAGGCCGGAAAGACCGCCAAGGCCGACGCGAAGTCGAAGGCCGACAGCAAGGGCACGAAGGCGGACACGAAGTCCGAGCGCAAGGACGCCAAGTCGGACACCGCAGGTGCCGAAACCAAGGACGCGAAGGCCGAGCCGCCCGATCCCAACGATCGCGAGCCGCAAGGGAAGGCCGACGACGACGCCAGCGCGAAGGCACTCGCGGAGTTCGAGAAGTCGCGCGAGGAGAAAAAGGTCGAGGTCACCGCGAAGGCCGGCACGCCGGAGTGGTTCGTGCAGGGGCTCGAAGCGTTTCGCGCGGGCGACATCGATCCGATCGTCGCGAACTTCGCGACCGACATCGTGTGGGACGCGGTCGGCTCTCCGCTCGAGCCGCCGTCGGTGGGCAAGGCGGCCGTCATGGCGCGCTGGGAGGATCTGCTCATCGGCATCCCCGACATGAAGCTGCACGCGCGTCGCATCTTCGCGCACGGCAACCTCGTCGTGATGCAGGTGGTGTTGACCGGCACGCACAAGGGCAGCTTCCGTGGCATCGCGCCCACCGAGAAGCCGGTCGGTGCCGAGGTGCTCGCGTGGGTGTGGCACAACGCCGAAGGCAAGGCGAACAAGGTGCGCGTCGTCTACGACGAAGCGACCTTGCTCGCCCAGATGGGCAAGCTCGAGGGCCAACCCGCGCCGGCGATCCCCGACGTGCCCACCGGTACGCCCGAGATCATCACGGGTGAAGACGACGCGGCCGCGACGAAGGTGATGAAGGACATCTACAAGGCCGGCAAGGGCGCGTGGAAGCTGTGCGCGAGCAAGCTGTGCACGCCCGATGTCGTCCACCACGACACGCGCGGCGGCAAGGACATCACCACGGCCGCCGAGCACGAGGCCGGTCACAATGCGTTTTTCGCAGCGTTCCCCGACATGAAGCTCGCGGTCGAAGACGTGTCGTCGTTCGGCGCGGGCTGGGTCGTCATCTTCGCGCACGCGAAGGGCACGCACAAAGGCGACCTCGGTCCGCTGAAGGCGACGAAGAAGAAGGTCGATCTCGGCTACGCCGAGCTCGCGCGGCTCGACGGCGGCAAGATCGCCGAGTCGTGGAGCTACAGCAACGGGCTGGAGATGCTCGCGGACCTCGGGCTCTTCGCGCCGCCGGCACCGGCCGTCGAGGTCGCGCCGGCCGATGCGAAGAAGCCCGGCGAAGCGAAGGCCGATGAAGCGAAGGCCGGCGAGACGAAGGCCGACGCGAAGAAGGCCGACGAAGCCAAGAAGTCGCCGTAGTCGCGCGGCGGATCGGACGCGCCGCCGCGCACCTGCGCACGGTTGCTCGTCGCCGTGCACGGCTCAGCCTGTGCACGGAGGACGACCATGGCGGCGAGCAACGGGTTCGAAGCGAAGCAAGCGCTCAAAGGCGGCGTGACGGCCGGCGTCATCGCAGGTGGTGTGCTCTCCATCTGCATGGCGATCATGTGCGCGATCAAAGGCATCGACGTCTGGTCGAACGTCTTCAAGGGCGCCGCGGCACCGTTCATCGGGCAGGCCGCCTACGAGCCCGGGTTCGCGCTCGGTCCGGTCACGCTCGGCGTGCTCTGCCACTTCGCGGTGTCGATCGTGTGGGGCATGCTCTTCGGCCTCGTCGCGTACGGCTTCTCGAAGCCGGTGACGGTGCTCGCCTCGGTCGCGTGGGGCTTCGTCGTGTGGGGCGGCATGTTCTACGTCGTGCTGCCGCTGGTCGGGCTCGGCGACATGGCTCGCAACGCACCGATCGCGAGCGCGATCGTCACGCACACGATCTTCGGCGTGACGATGGGGCTCGCGTTCTTGCCGTTCCAGAAGCCGCACCACGTGCACGTCGGCAGGCACATGCCGGTGCACGGGCACTGACCGCGCAGCGGCTACTTGCCGCCGGTGATCATGTCTTCGATGCCCTTGAGCTCGCCGAGGTCGGGCATCAGCACGATCTCGATGCGGCGGTTGAGCGCCTTGTTCTCCGGCGTGTCGTTGGCGGCGACGGGATCGATCTCGGCGAAGCCGGCCGCGCCGAGGTGCGCAGCGGGGAAGCCCTTCTCGATCATGTAGTTCACGACCACCACCGCACGCGCGGTGCTGAGCTCCCAGTTCGACTTGAACTTCTTGGTCTTGATCGGGTCGGTGTCGGTGTGACCGGCGATCATGAAGTCGCGGTCGTTGACGCTCTGCAGCGCGACGACGATCTCGTCGAGCGCAGTCTTGCCGCCGTCCTTGAGCTCGATCTTGCCGGAGTCGAAGAGCACCGCAGATGCGAGCTCGACGATCATGCGGCCCTTGCGGAACGACACCTTGATCGTGCCGGCGTCGATGAGCTTCTTCAGCTTCGCGAAGAGCTGGCGGTAGGTGTCGAGCTCGGCCTTGCGACGATCCTGCTCGGCGCGCAGCGCTTCGAGCTCGGTCTGCATCGCGTTCTTGTCCTTCTCGAGCGACGCGATCTTCTCGTCACGATCGGCGATCTCCCGCTCGAGCTCGGCGATCTTGCCCTGCAGCGTCTTGATCTGATCCTGCGCGCCGGCCAGCTCGCCCTTGATCTTGTCGATCTCGGCCTGCAGCTCCTTGCGGCTCGGACCGCACGCCGTGAGGCTGCCGGTGAAGAGGGTGGCAACGGTGAGCATTGCGACGAGTGGTGTGCGCATCTTCGGGCAGTTTCTCGCATCGGCCTGCGAACACTGTCAACGCCGAACACCCGTTGTCCCAGGGTCTGTCACCGGGGACGTCCCATGGGACGCGCCTTCGCCCGTGCGCGCGAGCGAGCATGCATGTAGCCGCGCCCACGCGACTGCACGCCGTTCGGCCTGGTACGCGACTGGCAATGCGGCCGAGCCCATGACGAAGCGTGGCTGCAGGCTGGGGTTGGGGACGTTGTTGGTGCTGGCATTGGCAGGCTGCCAGGAGGGCGGCCCGGACGACGTCGGTGACGACGACGTCGAGCCCCGCAGCGGAACCGGTTGGAGCTGTCGGACCTGTGGGTTCTCCAACTCGCCGCACATGGGCGTCCATCCGCTCGAGGCGTTCCACCTCGGCAGCGATCCCGTCGACGGATTCCGACTCGTCGAGATCCGCGACTACAACAACACCAGCTACACGCCCTCTCTGAGCGGCGACTTGTTGACCGCCACCAAGGGCAACCAAGTGAAGAGCGGTGCCCAGCTCGTCGGTTGGTGGCTGGTGTTCCAGAACCAAGCCGGCGCGTCGTTCAACGTGAAGGTCTACTCGTACAGCACGCAGCCGGACTGGGCCAGCGGTGCGCTCGTCGACACCTACTCGTTCGTGTACAGCGACAACGGCGAGCTCAGCAACGTGTGCCCGGGCCTCGATCCCGACGAGACCTCGGTCGTCATCCTCCCCGGTGAGCGCTACGACCTCGCGAGCAACACCGTGCTCGACAAGCAGAGCGGGTGGGCGACGCTCGCATGTCGCGGTCATGCGCTCGCGAAGATGAAGATGCTCGGCTACGACCCCGCCGACGGCTACGGCTCGAGCGCGTCGGAGCGCCAGGCCACGCTGCGCATGGTCACCGCCGACTACTGCGGCGACGGCACCAGCTTCACGCAGCTCGGCACGCCGCTCGACCTCGTCGACAAGCGCGGCAGCTTCACGTTGCCCAACGCGCTCGGCTCGCGCATGGAGGCGCACTTCGATCTCGACGGTGCGGTGTGCCTCGACACGCCACGCATCGCGTTGCGCTCCGACGTCGAAGCGCACTGCGGTAAGATCCCGCTGTGCAACGGCAGCGCTTCGTCCTCCGGCGCGACGTGGATCACCTACCGTCCGTGAAGCACACGCCGTGGGATGCCCGAGTGTGATCGACGCGGACGAACGAGACGCGTCCGCGCAGGCGAACGGCGAGCAGCACAGTCCCGGTCCGGTCACGCCCGAGGCCGCGAACGGGCTGCGCGCCACCTCGGCCCCGCAGGCCTCCGACGTCGAGACCGTCGACGGCCACGAACGCGGTCGTCGGCGGCCCAACCTCGCGATGCCGACTCGCGTCGGTCGCTACGTGATCCTGCGACGACTCGGCGAAGGTGGCATGGGCGTCGTGCTCGAGGCCTTCGATCCGGAGCTCGATCGCAAGGTCGCGATCAAGCTGCTGCAGCCCAGCCGCGAAGGCTCGCA
>DASZPU010001008.1:0-2175 GCA_035550195.1 Nannocystaceae bacterium | reverse complement strand
TGCCTCGCACTTCGAACAGCTCGACCGCGACCGCGCGACACGTCGACACGTCCGGCAACTCGAGGCACTCGGGTACTCGGTCGAACTGAAGTCCGCCGCCTAAACACGGACGCTGCGACCGGACTACGGTTTCTTGCTAGCTGCACATTGCGGCCATGCCGAGGGCCCCGCCGACGCAGGTGAGGCCCCCGCAGCATGGCTCGCCGCCGTTGGGATTGCAGGGCGCGCCTTCGGCGATGCACGCGACGCACGAGCCTCCGAGGCACGCGAATGTCTCGCAGCACGGCGCGAGGTTGTCGCAGGCGTCCGACTCGACGCCGCACGCTTCACCGGTGCTGCCTCCGTCGCTGCTGCTGCCACCGGTGGTCTCGGTCGCGATGTTGCCGCTCTCGCTGCCGCTCGACTCGACGTTCGTGGCGAAGCCTTCCATGCCGGTGCCCTGCCCGTCGCTGCTGCCGTTCTGATCGTCGCTGCCGTCCGACGTGCTCGTCGACGCGTTGGTCATGCCCGACGTGCTGGTCATGCCGTCGGTGAGTGCGTTGGTGGCCGAGCTCGACGCGCTCGCGTCGGTCGACGTGGATCCGCCTTCGCCGTTGGTGTCGATCGGATCTCCGTTCAGAGTGCACGCGCTCGCGAACAAGATGGCGGTGAGCTGCAGTCGCATGGTCAATCTCCCGATGCGGGTCAGTACCGCGACGCGTTCGCCACGGCTCACCGATCTCACAGCACCACCTGCAATCCCACGGCGCCGCTGCCGACCACCCATCCCCAGCTCGCGACAGGCTCGTTCGCGAAACGGATCGCAGCGTTGGGCACGACGCCGCCGATCGCCGCGTCGAGCCACACGCGTAGGCGCGGATGCACCGCGATCGCGAGCGCAGCATCGAGCTCGAAGATCGCGGTGGTGACGAGGTCGCGACGACCGACGTAGCCGTCCTTCGCTTCGCCGCGCATGCCGACGAACGCGGGGCCGATGCCGAGACCCATGCTCGGCAACACCGTGCGATCGGCCGGGCGTAGGCGCACGCGCGGGCCGACCGTCGCCCAGCCCACGTGCACGCGTGCGCTGCCCTGCGCTGCGCTCACGCGCGCGCCGGCGATCGGCGCCACGCCGCGCACACCGAGCCCGAAGCGTGGATGCGGCATCGCTTCGAACGCGAGCACCACGTGCGCAGTAGGACCGAGGCCACCGACCGCGCCCGCGATCATCGGTGCGAGCGCGATGCCGAAGCGCGGCGCGCGAGGTCGGATCACGCGACGCACGATCGGCGTGGGTGCGACCTCGGCCTCCGGTGGACGTGGGCGCTCTTCGAGCTCGCGGAAGCTCGCGCGCAACAGATCGATCGCACGCACCGCAGCGATGCGCGCGGCATCGGCTTCCGCACCGACCTGCACGGTACGAATGACGGTCTTGCCGGTGACGCGATCGACGACCCACAACGCGAGCTCGCCTTCGCGCGCGTCGACGCGGATCACCGCGGCCACCCCGAGCTCGCGGGCGAGCTGCTGCAGATCGTCCACGCTGGCCGTCGCGGTGGGCGCGACCGGCACGACCTCGAAGCCGAGCAGCTGCAGCTCCGCCTCGAGCTGCATCGCGACCGCACCGTCGGGCGGCCCGATCACCGCGATGCGATCGCCGGCCTTCGCCTCGGTGGGCTCGGCGTGCGCGACCGCGATCGGCAGCGATGC
Organism: Nannocystaceae bacterium; assembly: GCA_035550195.1. GTDB lineage: Bacteria > Myxococcota_A > Polyangia > Nannocystales > Nannocystaceae > Xiheibacterium. Next base: position 486 of record DASZPU010001008.1, on the reverse strand, counting down.
GAAGCAAGCGAGCGCGAACAGCCAGCTCATCGAGGGCCCGCGATCACGCGCGTGGCGAGATCGGCGTGGGGTCCGTTCGGATAGCGCGCCAGGTAGTCGCGCGCGACGTCGCGGGCTTCGTCGAGCTGCCGGGCGCCCTGCAGCGCTTCGATCAAGCGACCGGTCGCCTCGCGCACGAGCGCACCGTCGGGGCGCTCGCGCAGATAGAGCGCGAGCCACTTCGCGGCCTCGTCGGGGGCTTTCTGCGCGAGCGCGATGCGACCGCGCTCGAACGCCGCGGTCGCGGCCGCATCGCTGTCGGCGAAGCGCGTGCGCACGGCGTCGAGCGCCTCGATCGCACGCGCAGGTCGGCGCGCGAAACGAGCGACGTCGGCGAGGCGCAGCAGCTGGTCGTCGGGCAGCGATGTGCACAGCGTAGCGAAGCCCAGCGACTCCGCGGCGGCGAGCGCATCGCGATATCGACCATCGGCGGGGAGCGCTCGCCAC
>DASZPU010001007.1:0-5121 GCA_035550195.1 Nannocystaceae bacterium | reverse complement strand
GGCTTCGGAGCCGCGGGCGAGAGCTCGTCGTCCACGACGATGTCGGCGGACACGAGCGGCACCGCGAGCGCGACGACGGCGGAGACGACCGTCACCGGCGTCGACACCAGCACGACGATGGCACCGGGCACGGAAGAGACCACCACCGGCGGCCCTGCAGGTGACGAAGGCGGCGGCGGTTGTGGCTGTACGAACGGCCGTACTCCCGCGGCCGCATGGACGCTCGTGTTCGTGCCGTGGTTGATCCGCCGCCGTCGCGATCGATGCTAGCGTCCGCGGCATGACTCGCCTCCCCTCCCTCCTCCTCGTGCTCGGCCTCGGCTTCGCGATCGCTTGTGCGTCGGACGACGACGACGACAGCGACAGCACCAACAACACCACCGCGAGCAGCCAGAGCAGCGGCATGACCACGATGTCCGAAGAGACCGGCGAGCAGGAGTGCAACTCCAGCCACCTCTGCGTCGGCGATGCGTGTCACTGCACGACGCCGGGCAAGGAAGACGATCCTTGCGACGACGACATGGCCTGCGAAGCGCAGTGCGAAGTCTGCATGTAGCGCGCGCTCACGACTCGAAGCGCAGCGTCATCACCCAACGCCGCCACTTCTCGTCCCACACGCGCATGTCCTTCGCGCCCACGATGTGGCGCAGCGTCGCGAAGCCGCCGGGGTCTGCTCCGGCGGCCGCGACGAACGCGTGGTAGTAGTCGCGCAAGAGCCCGTGCTCTTGCAGCCACATGCACAGGTAGCGCGCCTGCGCGTAGTTGGTGCCGGGATCGTCGTCGTAGAACGGGCGATCGCCGGTCTCGGTGAGCGCCTTCGTGCTCGGCACACGCTTCGCGGTGATCGCATCCTGCAAATCCGGCAACCGCCAGTTCGTGAGCCCCCAGATGCGACCGTCGTGCTCGCTCGATTGCTCGTAGAGCGACGCGAGCCCCTCGTCGAACCATGACGGGCTCGCGGGAAAGTTCGCGGCCATGAACGGATGCACGATCTCGTGCACGAGCGTGCCGCCGCCCGTGCCGATGTTCATCACCAACGCCTTGTGCTCGCGCGAGTAGTAGCCGTACGGCGTGTCGGGGGCCTCGCCGGTGATCTCGATCGACATGCGCTGATACGATGCGTCGCTGCCGAGCAGCCACACGTCGATGATCGCGTCGGGATCGGCGGAGAAGTACTCCGCCTTCAAGCGCGCCACCGCCCAGCGCACCGTGTGCTCGGCATGACGCGCGACGAGCTCGGGCGACTCGTCACCGATCACCGTGAACGGCGACTCCACGAGCACCGTCCAGTCTTCGCCCCATCGCGTTCGCAGATCTTCGGCGTGGCGCTCGAGCGGCGTGGTGGCGGCGCGATGCGGCCGCGCGCGGGCCGGTGCCGATGTCGGTGCAGGTGCATCGGACGACGGCTCGCGCTCGATCGCGCGCTCGATCTCCTCGCTGCTGCGGCGCGCGGGTAGGCACGAAGTCAACGCGAACCCGAGGAATGCACGGCGCTGCACGACTCGGGATCAACGCACCGCGCCCGGAAAAGTTCCTGCGTGGGCCGACCGTCCCGTCCCGGGCTCGGCGCCCGCGGCTTGGCCCCGAAGGGCGACTGGCGGCGCGCCGCGGCAGCTCTAGACGATCCTCCGAGACCTGCCTCCGTCATGATCAGCTTCGTCGGCCTCCTCCTCGTCATCGGTGCCGTGCTCGCGGGGTACGTGATGCACCACGGCAACCTGTCGGTGCTCAACCAGCCCCACGAGTTCGTCATCATCCTCGGCGCCGCCGCGGGCTCGCTCATCGTCAGCACGCCGATGAAGGTGACGAAGGCGATGGTCGGTCAGCTCAAGGGGCTGATGGGCGCGCGCCCGGGCAAGAAGGAATTCCTCGAGCTGCTCACGCTGCAGTACGAGCTCTTCCAGCTCGCGCAGCGCTCCGGTCTGCTCGGCTGGGAAGAGCACGTCAACGATCCCAACAAGAGCTCCATCTTCAGCAAGTACCCCTCGGTGCTGAAGAACCACCACGCGCTCGAGTTCATGACCGACACGATGAAGGTGATCGTGAGCGGCTCCGCCGATCCCCACGATCTCGAGAACCTCATGGACGTCGACATGGAGACCGTGCACGCCGAGGAAGCCAAGGCTCCCGCTGCGCTCGCGTCGGTCGCCGACGCGATGCCCGGTCTCGGCATCGTCGCCGCCGTGCTCGGCATCGTGATCACGATGGAGAAGATCGACGGCCCGCCCGGCGAGGTCGGCATGAGCGTCGCGTCGGCGCTCGTCGGTACCTTCCTCGGCATCTTGCTCTCCTACGGCATCATGGGTCCGCTCGCGACCGCGATGGGGCACATGAACGCGGAGATGGGCAAGTTCGTCGAGTGCATGAAGCACGGCTTGCTCGCGCATGCGAAGGGCGTGTCGCCGTCGATCGCCGTCGAGTTCGCACGCCGCTCGGTGAGCACCATCGCGCGGCCCACGTTCGACGAGCTCGAGAAGGCCTGTCGCGCCGCGAAGGGTTGATGTCATGTCGGCGAGCCAAGGCGAAAAACGCCCCATCATCATCGTCAAGAAGAAGGGCCATGGTGGACATGGTCACCACGGTGGTGCGTGGAAGGTCGCGTTCGCCGACTTCGTCACCGCGATGATGGCGCTGTTCATGGTGCTCTGGCTGGTCGCCCAGAGCCCGCAGACGAAGTCCGCCGTCGGTGCGTACTTCCGCGATCCGCTCGGCCTCAACACCGGTGGCAACACCGAGGTGAACACCGGCCCCAACACCGGCGGCGCCGGTCTGTTCGGTGGCGGCAACACTGCGGTCGCCGTCGACACGACGTTCGCATCGGGCAAGGGCGACGACTCGCATCCCACCAAGGAGCTGCTCGAGCTGTCGAGCGCGCGCAGCCGACTCACGCAGGCCTTGATGGCGCTGCACATGGACTCGTGGGCGCGCCACGTCGAGCTGACCGCGGTCGAAGACGGTCTGCGCATCGAGATCGAGGACAGCGAAGACGCGAACCTGTTCGCGCCGGGCGGCGCGAAGATCAATCCCGCGGCGAAGCCGACGCTCTCGGTCATCGCGAAGGAGCTCGCGATCCTGCCCAACAAGATCGTGATCGAGGGCCACACCGACGCGACGCCCGCAGGCGGTCGCACCGACAACTGGGAGCTGTCGACGGCGCGCGCCAACGCGGCGCGACGCTTCTTGCTCGAAGGCGGCGTCGACGACGAGCAGGTGGTCGAGGTGCGCGGCTACTCGGATCGACGCCCGCGCCTTTGGCACAAGCCCGCCGATGCCCGCAACCGTCGCATCTCGATCCTCGTGCTGCTGCGCGCGTCGGAACGCACCGAGCCCGAGCACGACGCCGACGACGAGCCCGCCGGACATCCGCTGATCCGGCGCCTGCGCGCCCTCGACGTCGAGGCGCAGGGTCCGAAGAACGAAGTGGAGCTCGCGCCCGACGGCAAGCCCGTGTTGCCGCCGTGACGCGTTCGCACGTCGCATGCGTGTCGTTGCACGGGACAAAGTGAACAACGCCGCGGCGCCCGCGGATCAAGCGTTCGAGATCGCAGACGAGTTGCGTGGGTCGTCGGGTTGCAACACGTGACGACATGCCAACACAACCCAACGACAATCAGGGCGGCGGGCGCCAGGCGCCCGGTCGTCACGACGACGATCGCGTCCCCGGACGCGGCAACCCCGGCGGTGATCAGATGAAGAACCAGCCGGGCGAGGGAGCTCGTCGCGCGGATCAGGGCGGCAACACCGGACAGGGCCAGCGCGATCGTGGCACCGGCGGCGGGACCCGCCAGCGCTGATCCGCTGCCGGCGTGCCGCTCGCAGGCGATCGGCACGCCGGCGCACTTCGCTGCCGTCTTCGACGTGTTAGATCGACGTAGATGATCGAGGGGCAGCGTGAGCTGTTCGGATACGACGCAACCGCGGTTCGATGCGTCGTTTCGCAGCATCGCGCGCGTCGAGCTCGCTCATCGTGCGTGGTACGAGCACGCGCCTGGGTGGCTCGTCGGACACGCCACGCTTTTCGACGCGCTCTTGCACGACATGCGGTGGCAGCACGGGCAGCGCGAGATGTACGGCCGCACGGTCGATGTGCCGCGGCTCCACGCGGTGGTGCCCGACGACGGGCCCGGTCATCCCTTGCTGGCGGACATCACGGATGCATTGCAGCGTCGCTACGACCAGGCGTTCGTCCGTACGAGCATGGCGCTCTATCGCGACGGCAGAGACAGCGTCGCATGGCATGGCGACACCGTGGCGCGCGAGTTGCCCGAGGCCCTCGTCGCGACGGTATCCCTCGGAGCACCGCGGACGTTCATGCTGCGTGACAAAGCGGGCGGACCCTCGATTGCGCTGCGACTCGGCGGCGGCGACCTGCTCGTGATGGGCGGGACCAGCCAGCGAACATGGCAGCACGCGGTACCGAAGGTCGCGCGCGCCGCTCCGCGCATCGTGGTGATGTTCCGACCGCGGTGGGCGTGATCACGCGCCCACGAGCATCGCGCACGGTAGATCCGCGAAGACCTCGGACAGCGCGAGCACGCCGTCCTCCGCGACGAGCTCGTTGCCGGTCCAGCTGCGCCAGCGCGTCGGTGCACCGACGGGCACGCGCAGCGCTTGTCCGTTCCAGCACGCACCGATGGGCCATGCCGGAGGATCGACGAGCGTCGCGGTGAGCCGCGCGACCGCAGCGATCATCCACACGCCGTCGTGACGCGAGAGCGCGCAGACATGCTGCGCGCGGTCGCCTTCGACGTCGACGCACTGCACGTCGGACTCGAGGAAGCACTGCGGGTGATCGCGGCGCAGCTGCAGCCCGCGCCAGGTCACCCACGCCTTGATGCGACCGTCGCTCCACGACTCGCGCAGCTCGGCGAGCAACGATTTCGCATCGCGATCGACGAGCGTCGTCAGCATGCGTTCGCGCGCGTCGAAGTCGATCGCGCGCCGGTTGTCGGGATCGACCAGCGAGAGGTCCCACAGCTCGGTGCCCTGATACACGTCGCACACGCCCGGGGCCGCGAGCTGCAGCACGCGCTGCGCAAGGCTGTCGTGCGCGCCGAAGAACGCGATGCGTCGCTGCAACGCTGCGAGCGCGCGTCCCCACTCGCTGGTGGTGAGCCCCGT
>DASZPU010001006.1:0-3717 GCA_035550195.1 Nannocystaceae bacterium | reverse complement strand
GCGTGCCACGAGCGTAGTCGGAATCACCTCGAGCACATCGTCGCTGCGCCATGCTGCGTGGCCGCCGAACGCCGCGATCGTCGCGAGCGTCATGTCGACGTACGGACGCGCGGGCGTGCCTTGCTCGAGCACGATGCGGGTGGGCGCGTCGGCGAGCAGCGCGGCGAAGACGAGGCCGCTGACGAACTGCGAGCTCGCGGGGCGCGCGAGCCGGATCTCGCCGCCGTGCAGGCGTGAGCCCGTGATCGCGAGCGGCAACGCGTCGGGGCGGCCGCGCGACTCGATGAGCCCGCCACGCTCGCGCAGCGCGGCGACCAACGTGTCCATCGGGCGCTCGCGCATGCGCGCGCTGCCGTCGAGCTCGTAGCGACCGGGCGATCCCGCGAGCACCGCGAGCAAGAAGCGCGCAACGGTGCCGGCGGTGCCGACGTCGATCGCGACGGGGTCGCGCGTCGGCGCGAAGCCACCGGTGATCGCCAACCGTGTGTCGAGCTCGCCCGCGATCGCGACCCCGAGCTCGCGCAGCGCCGCGAGCATGAGCCGCGTGTCGTCGGCGTCGAGCGACCCGACGATTTCGCTCGTGCCGTGCGCGATCGCGGCGAGCAGGAGCACGCGGTTGGTGAGGCTCTTGCTGCCGGGGATCTTCGCGCGCAGATCGAGCGGCTGCGGCGGGCGCAGCGTGATCGCGGACGGCGACGACATGAAGGCGGAGAGTGCCCCAGCCGCCGCGCGTTGGGAAACCCCGTCCAAGCTGCAGAATTCGGCCACGCGCCGAGCGCACCGGGACGGCTCAAGTGGGCCTTTGCGGCGTCCGATGACCGCTCTTGGTGGCGTCGCGCTCTGCATTCGGTCTCGCCGTGGTCCATGGCGACAGCGTTCCGACCGCACACATCACGCCGCCGATCCCCGAGCAGCTCGAGCGCGACCGCACCGACGAGGTGCTCGCAGAGACCTACCGCATCACTCGCTGCATCGCCAGCGGCGGGATGGGCACCGTCTACGAAGCGACGCACCTGCGGCTGCAGCAGCGCTTCAGCGTGAAGTTCCTCGAGCATCGGCTCGCGCGCAACGGCGAAGCCTACGCGCGCTTCCGTCAAGAAGCCGAGATCGCCGCGAGCCTCGATCACGAGGCGATCGTGCAGGTGTTCGACTTCAACACCGACGCGGCCGGCAACCCGTACATGGTGATGGAGTTCGTCGACGGCGTGACGCTGTCGGACTGGATGCTCGATCACCGCGCGACGCCACGCGAGCTGCTCTGGTTGTTCGAGCCGCTGTGTGGCGCGCTCGCGGCTGCGCACGCGGCCGGCATCGTCCATCGCGATCTCAAGCCCAGCAACATCATGGTGCGCACCTGCGTCGAGAACGGCGCCACGCGGCTGAGCGTGAAGCTGCTCGACTTCGGCATCAGCAAGATGCGCTCGGCCGGGCAGGCGATGACCCGCACCAACGTGGTGATGGGCACGCCGAACTACATGAGCCCCGAGCAAGCCGCGGGCAACACGAACGCGGTCGATGCGACGACCGACGTGTTCGCGCTCGGTGCGATCCTCTACGAGCTGCTCGCAGGGCGTCGCGCGTTCGAGCACGATGCCGCGGCGCAGCTGCTGCACGCGATCGTGTACGAGCAACCGCCGTCGCTCGCGTCGATCGTGCCCGAGCTGCCGCCTGCGCTCGTCGCCGTGGTGGAGCGCTGCCTCGCGAAGACGCCGAGCGAGCGATTCCCGGACACGGTCGCGTTGCTGGTCGCGCTGCGTGGTGCGCTGCGCGGCATGGTGGCGGCACGCCGTACCCTCGACGTCGCGCCGGTGGAGACCGTGCGTCCGCGCGCGGGCTCGAAGGCGGCGCTGTGGATCGGTGGCTGGGCGGGCTCGGTCGCGCTCGCAGCGATCGCCGCATCGTGGTGGGTCGGCGGACGGATCTCTGCCGAGCCTCCGGTTGCGACCGTCGCTGCGCCTGCGGCCGTGGCACTGCCGACGACGACGGCCGCGAACGAGCCGAGCTTCCGCGACGAGCTCGCGACTCCCGGTGCGCTCGTGCTCGAGCTCGGCACGCAGCTGTATCGCGCCGACGCGCGCGGGCTGTCGTACTGGTCGGATCCCGAAGCGGAGACGGTGATGCGTCCGCTGCCATCGGCGGCGTCGGTCACCGCGATGGCGCACGCGCGCGAAGGCGATCTATTGCTCGCGCAAGGCGACGGCACGGTGAGCCGTTGGGATCGCGAGCTGCGTGAAGCACCCTGGCATCAACGCATCGGCAGCGGACCGATCCATGCGCTCGCCGCCGCGTCGGGCTACCTCGCGATCGCGAGCGGTACCGAAGTGCAGCTCTTGCACGCCGAATCGGGCAAGCCACTGCGCAAGTTCGACGGCGCCGAGCCGGTGGTCGCGTTGATGTTCACGCGCCATCCGTCGGAGACATTGATGGTCGTGCGCCGAGACGCGATCGAGCTGCTCGACGCGGACAAGCGCAAGAGCCTCGGCGTGGCTCCGCTCGCCGGTCGAGCGCTGCGCGCTGCGGTGGTGGCGGAGCCGATCGACGGCCCCGCGGAGATCGAGATCGACTTCGTGCAAGCCGACTGGCTGTTGCGCCGCCGCTTCCGCGTGCACCCGGGCCGCAAGGGCCAAGGCGTGCGGCTCGAACCGATCGGACAGAAACGAATCTCGGGCTAGGAGCGGGCTCCTAGCGCGCGAAGCGATCGCGGAGCTGCGCGAGCAGTCGCGGATCGTGGGCGAGCGCGCGCTCGATCGCTGCGGCGACGACCTCACGCACGGCCAGCGCTGCGACCGGCGCGTCGAGGCGTGCGCGCGTCGGCCCGCGGAATCGCGGATCGTCGAGCCCGATGCGCACGACCGCGACGAGTCCCGGTCGCACGAGCTCGAGCAGCGCGGGTGCGAGCATCGGGCGCGCGGCTGCGACGGCACTGCGTACGCCGGCCGTGAGGCCTTCGTGGAAGCCTGCGATGTGCGAGCCGGAATCGATCGCGCAGTCTCCGACGAACGCGTGCAGCTCGTGCTCACCACTCGCGCACCACTGCATCGCGATTTCCACGTCGACGTCGTGACGACGTGCGCGCACGTCGATGCGTCGCCCGACCGCGCCGTGGCGCGCGGCGAGGCCGTCCACCCAGGCCGACAGTCCGCCGGTGCCGGACAGCGCGCGGCCGTCGAGCACGATCCGCAGCGTCGGGACGAGCCACGCGAGCGCTTGCAGGCGCGTCGCGATCTCGTCGCGTGCCCACGGTCGTCGGGCGAAGATGTCGAAGTCGGGGACGCAGCGGATGCGCGTGCCGGACGCGTCGGTCTCGCCGAGCTCGCGCTGAGGGTGCAGGGCGCGTCCGCGCGTGAACGACTGCACGACGCGACGGCCCTGCGTCGCCACGTCGATGTCGAGCGCGCAGCAGAGCGCGTTGACGATGGGCAGCCCCATGCGCGCGACCGACTCGGTCGCGATCACTTCGAGCGCGTTGCGCCCATCGGGGAGCGCGAGCACGGGTAGGCCGCGACCGTCGTGCTCCACGGTGATCGCATTGCCTTCGATTGCGACACGCAGGCGGTTCGCATGCCCCGCGCGGTGCTCGTCGATCGCGTCGTCGACGAGATGCCACAACAACCGATGCATGCCGGTCCCATCACGCACGTCGCCGACGTACATGCCGGGCCTTCGACGAATTGCCGTCACCGCGTCGAGCACGACGATGAACGACCCATCGTAGTC
>DASZPU010001005.1:0-3756 GCA_035550195.1 Nannocystaceae bacterium | reverse complement strand
CTTTGCTGCGAGCTGCGCGTGATGTCGACGCGCGGCTACGTGCAGGAGAAGTTCGTGAACATCGGGCTCATGCCCGACGGCGGCGGCACGTTCTGGTTGCCGCGGCTCGTCGGCATCGGGCGCGCGTTCGAGCTGCTCATGCTCGGGCGCAAGGTCGAGCCCGCCGAGGCGCTGTCGCTCGGTATCGCGAATCGCGTGGTCGAAGCCGAGGCGCTGCTCGACCACGCGCTCGAGCTCGCGACGACGCTCGCCGAAGGTCCCCCGCTGGCGCTCGCGGCCATCAAGCAAGCGGTGCGCGCCGGCATGGGCGGCGGCATCGACGATGCGCTCGCGCGCGAGAAGGCCGGGCAGCTCGAGCTCTTGCGCAGCCAGGATCTGCTCGCGGGCGTGCTCGCGTGGATGCAGGGCAAGAAGCCCGAGTTCAACGGCAAGTAGATCCGGATCACACCGCGCCACGTCGAGCGCGACGACGTAACGCTGCGTGACGCGATCGCGCGGCCGCGCTGCGGCATCTGTTCGTCTGCGCTTGCGCGGGCCGCTGGCACACGGCATGAAGTGATTTCGGGACGCATGCGCAGGGCGGGGATCGTTCTCGGTGGGCTGTTGTGGTCGTCGTGCGGCGACGTGGGCACGGACGATGCGGCGAGTGATGTCGATGCACCGCGCTCCGTCGCAGCGCCGTTCGTGCTCGAGCCGGCGCGCGAGCGGCTCGTGCTGCACGATGCGGTGATCGACGGGCGAGCGCTGGGCGACGTCGCGCTGCAAGGGCCCGCGATCGAGGCGGTCGCGGGCGCGCTCGAAGGTGTGCCGATGGACGGCGAGCCCGTGCGCGGCACCGCGGTTGCGCTGCGCAGCGAGCTGCGCGGGTTGGAAGCGTTCGTCGATGCCGAGGCGATCGATCTCGAGCTCGTCGGCGTCGACGCGGCGTGGCGGGCCGACGGCACTTTGCTCGCGCTCGACGAGGACGCGCACATCGACGCATCGGGATTCTCCTGGGACGACCCCGGGTCGCTCCTGGTGCTGCTCGACGACGAAGCCACCGGAAGCAGCACGCATGCGAGCGCGGCTCGAGCGACGCAGGCCGCTCGCAGGCTCGCACGCCTCGAGCTCGCACACACGATCGGTCTCGATGGCGGCACGCCGATCGGGCCTGCGTTCGGGTGGTTCGACGACGAAGCCCCGCAGTATCTCGCGATGGGCGAGGTCTGCACGATGACCGAGGAGTGCGACGCGGGGTTGTTCTGCACGCAGGATCCGATGGCGTATCCCGACGGGCAGGATCGCTGCCTCGCGATCTGCGTGCAGGCGACACCGTCGATGCCGCTCACCTGCGCCGACGACGATGCGTGCTGCGATCCGAACGCGACCTGCAACGACGACGGCGTGTGCGTGGCGCAGACCGTCACCGGCTCGGGCGGCAGCGCGGACGGCTGCAACGATGGGCCGTGCGACGATCGCGACGGCGACAACGTCGTGAACTCGATCGACAAGAACCCCGACCAGAGCTGTAGCGCCGACGCGGACAACGACGGCTGCAACGACAGCTGCGACAGCGACGACACCGACAGTCCCGGTGGCTTCTGCTCGACGCACGGGCTGCCGCGACCGAACGCGACGATGATGGCGTTCGTCGTGCTCGTGCTGCTGCGCGGCCGCAGCCGCCGCTCGCTCAGCGCAGCTTCGCGGTCGTAGAGCGCTTGTACTTCGCGCGCCGACGCGCGTCGACGATGAGCAACACCGCACCGGTGATCACTGCGGCACCGCCGACGCCGATGAGCGCGTAGCCAGGCGTGTGCGTGCTGCTGAGCTCCAGCGGGTTGTCCTTGACCGTATCCTTGCGCGCGGCCATCACTGCGCCGGCGATGAGCGCCGCCGCTCCGACGCCGAGCACCGCTGCGCCTGCGATGCGCATGCCCGGACGGGGCGCGGGCTCGGGCATCGGCGCGTCGATCGGATCTTGCGGCGTCGGATCGACGCGCGGCGGCGGCACGTCACCGCCGGCGGTCGGCAAGTTCGCGACCGCGTGCTCGAGCCGACCTTCGATCGCATCGACGAGCTCGCCCTCGGTGCACAAGCGGCACTCGGTGGGCTTGGCCTTCTCGGTGGCAACGCCGTTGACGAGGATCTCGACGCGGAAGACATAGCCGGGCTCGTCGCCGGTGAGCTCTTCGACGGTCACCGAGATCACCGGATCGTCGCCGTCGCGCGGCGGCAGCACGCCGCTTCTGCGCAGCACGACATCGGCGCGCTCACCCACGCGACGACGCACGACCGGACCCGCAGCACCGAGGCTCTGCGTCTCGACCGCGACGTCGGCATAGCGGGTCTTGCTCGTCTTCGTCGACGAGTCGCTCGGCTTCGCACTCGGTTCGGGGACTGCAGTGGTCGGTTTCGCGGGCTCGCCCGCGCGCGCGATCGGAGTGAGCCCCGTGAAGAGGAAGAGCGAAGCGCAACAAGAAACGAGCAGACGCAGCATCATTTTTCTTCGTCCGTCATCCGCTTCTCGCAGATCTTCGCGTCGCGCTGGATGTCCTTGTCGTCGATCGACCCCGCCGCGTACTTGCAGTCCGCGAAGCGCTTGAGCTCGAGCAGCGCCTTGACACGCATCGCGATGCGATCGCGATTGTTCTTCCAGCACGCACCCTTCTTGGTCGCGGCGAGGACGGTGTTCCAGTCGTGCGACTCGCGGGCGTCGTCGGCACGTGCCCGCATGCGCACGCACTCGTCGGAGGCCGCGACGTCTGCGGGTGTCGGCTTCACCTCTGCGGGTGGCGGCGTCGGATCTGCGCTCACGCTCGGCAGCGCAGGATCCTTGCGCGGCTTCTTGCCCTTCGGCGACGCGACCTCGGCCTTCGCGATCTCGACCGGCGGTGGCTCGACCGGCGGCGCGATGATCTCGGGCTCGGGCTCCACCGGCACCGGTATCGGCACGGCGGGCTCGGGGATCTTCAAGCCATCGTCGGTGACCCAAGCGAGTCGCGCGAGCGTGGGCACTGCGGTCTTGAGCGCGGCGGGGCGCATCGCGATGACCGCGACGATCGCCACGACTGCAGCGACAGCGAGGGTGACGAGCAATCCACTATTACGTCGCCGCGTCTGCGGAGCCGCGACCATCACGGGGGCCGGCGCAGCGTCGACGTACGACTCGAGCACGCGGGCGATCTCGTCGGCGGTGGCCGGACGATCGTCGGGGTCGAGCGCGAGGCACTGATCGATCAGCTTCGCGAGCGGGGCAGGGATCTCCGCGCGCTGATCGGTGATCGGGGGCGCCGGTGTGGTGGCCTTGCGCTGCAAGATCACGCTCGGCTGATCACCACTGAACGGAAGAGTGGCCGTGAGCGCCTCGTACATGAGCACGCCGAGCGCGTACACGTCGAAGCGCGGGGTCGGGTCGGCGCCGTACACCTGTTCGGGCGCCATGTACTCGGGCGTGCCGATGCCGATGCCCGGCATCGTCGCGCGACCACCTTCGCGTGCGACCGCAGCCGCGATGCCGAAGTCGAGCACCTTCACGACCTCGACGCCGTCGCGCTGCACGAGCATCACGTTCTCGGCCTTGAGATCGCGATGGATGATTCCGACCTTGTGTGCGGCCGCGATCGCTCGCGCAACCTCGAGCATCATCCGGCACGCGCGTGCGATCGGCAGCGGGCCCTCGGACTCGAACAGATCCAGCAGACGCCGGCCTTCGAGGTACTCCATGGCCACGTACGGGCGACCATCCTCGAGCTCGCCCGCATCGAACACCTCTACGCT
>DASZPU010001004.1:0-10297 GCA_035550195.1 Nannocystaceae bacterium | reverse complement strand
GGCGATCGTGCTGCACGCGACCGAGCCCGCGGTGAAGGATCGGCTCGCGTCGGCGGCCGAGCTGCGCGCGCAGCTGCAGTCGTATCGAGCGGCGCAGCGCATCGGCGACGCGACCGAAGCGCTCGCGCAGCGCGTGCGCGCGGCCACCGGTGCCAAGGCACGCAAGGTGCTCGCGCTCGACGGTGCATTCGCGAGCGCACCCGCGGCCGCGACGCGTCAGCTCGCGGCACCGACGTCGTCGTCGTCGCGCACGCTGTGGCTCGGCCTGGTCGCGGCGTTGGTGCTCGCGCTCGGCGGCGTCGCGCTCGCGTGGGATCGCGACGCGCACACGCCGACGATCGCCGCACGATCGGAACCGGAGCCGGAATCGGAACCAGCGTCGGAACCAGATCCGATACCAGCGCCCGCGAGCGCGCGCCGCGAAACACCCGCGGATCCGATCGCGCTCGCACCCGTCGCCGACAAACCGGTCAAACCGAAGCGCGCGATGGGTCGCCTCGTCGTGAAGAACCTGACTCCGTGGGCCGACGTGAAGGTCGACGGCAAGTCGTGGGGACGCGCGCCCTTGGCTCGACCGCTCGGCGCGGGCGAGCACCGCGTCGAGCTGTACAATCCCGACGTCGGCCCCTCACCCTCCGTGCGCAAGATCGTGATCGAAGCCGGCAAGACGACGGAGCTCGAAGGCTGGCGATGAGCGGCGCGCAACATACCGTGCAGATCCAATCCGGCGCGGAGATCACCGCGCTGCGTCGTCGACGGCTGCGCGTCGAGGTCACCAAGGGCCCCGACAAGAAGCAACGCGGCGACTTCGACGGCGATCGCATCGTCATCGGCACGCACGAAGGCGCCGATCTCGTGCTCACCGATCCCACCGTGTCGCGCCACCACGTCGAGATCGCGCTCGTGCCCGAGGGCTATCGCATCCGCGATCTCGACTCGAAGAACGGCACCTTCATGGACGGCCTGCGCGTGCTCGACGTGATCGTCGAAGGCGGCGCACGCCTGAAGATCGGCGAGACCCAGCTCGAGGTGAAGCCGCTCAGCGACACCGTCGAGCTCGCGCTGTCGCCCGCGACGCGCATGGGCCCGCTCATCGGACGCAGCGCGAAGATGCGACGGATCTTCGCGCTCGTCGGCAAGGTCGCGCCCACCGATACCACCGTCTTGCTCACCGGCGAGTCGGGCACCGGCAAGGAAGTGAGCGCGCGAGCGATCCACGAGCACAGCAAGCGCGCCGACGGTCCGTTCGTCGTGGTCGACTGCGCCGCGCTGCCGCCCACGCTGATCGAGAGCGAGCTCTATGGCCACGAGCGCGGCGCGTTCACGGGGGCCGACCGCGCGCGCGTCGGCGCGTTCGAGTCCGCCACCGGCGGCACGCTCTTCCTCGACGAGATCGGCGAGCTCCCGCTCGACCTACAGACGCGCCTGCTCGGTGCGATCGAACGCCGGCAGATCCAGCCGCTCGGCAGCACGCGCTCACGCGCGATCGACGTGCGTCTGGTCGCCGCCACGAACCGCGATCTCCGACGCGAGGTGAACCGCGGCAGCTTCCGCGCCGATCTCTACTTTCGTATCGCAGTGGTGACGCTCGAGCTGCCCGCGTTGCGCGAGCGCCCCGAGGACATTCCTCTGTACATCGAGGCCTTCCTCGCCGAGCACGCGGCGGCCGGTCATCCGCTGCAGCTCGGTGCCGACACGATCGCCGAGCTGTCGGCGCGACCGTGGCCGGGCAACGTCCGCGAGCTCCGCAACGCGCTCGAGCGCGCGGCCGCGCTCGGGGAAGTCGAGCCCGCGTCAGATCTCGTCCGACCGATCGACGCCGCGGTCACCGGCAGCGAGACCGCCGACATCCACACCCACGCCGACCCCACCGTTCCGTTCAAGACCGGCAAGGCGATGCTCGTCGATCGCTTCGAGCGGGCGTACGTCGAGGCGTTGATGCAGCGCCACGGGGGGAACATCACCCAGGCAGCCCGCAGCGCAGAGATCGATCGCGTCTATCTGCTGCGCCTGCTCGACAAGTTCGGTCTGCGCGCGACGAAGCAGAAATGATCGTTGTCGGGGCAGCCGGCATGGCTCCGCCGCCGCGACAGCGCCAGGCGCTGCGCTCGCCCCCGTCCCTCGATCTCCGCCGCGTCCATGGTCGCGAGCGTCGCACCCCTTTGTGCACGCGCGCGTGAGATCGCGCTCCCTTCCCGACGCGCATCCGGGTGCACCGTTTTCACCACTCCGCTCGCGCGGCCAGGCTATGATGCCGACCATGCGCCTCACCCTGCGTTGTGTTGCACCGATGTTGCTCGTGTCCGTCGCGGCCTGTAACGACGACACTCCGGCCCAGACCACACTCGACACCGGCAGCAGCAGCGAGTCGTCGTCCTCCACCTCGCCGTCGACGACGCAGCCGCAGGAAGAGTCGAGCACCACGCCGCAAGAAGAGAGCTCGAGCACCGCGCCCGCGGACACCGGCAGCAGCAGCGAGAGCACGTCGCCGAGCGAAGAGACCGGCTGCGAAGGCGCGATCTGTGGCGACGGCATCGTGTGTGGCAACGAGGAGTGCGACTGCGGCACGCCGTTCGTGTGCACGCCGCAATCGTTCGGCGAGCTCACCTGCGCCGACGTCGAAGATCCCACGTTGCCCGGCCCGATCACCGGTGGCGTGCTCGGCTGCAACATGGCGAGCTGCCGCTTCGACACGTCGATGTGCACCTTCTGCGGCGACGGTGAGGTCAACGGCAACGAGCAGTGCGAGTTCGGCGATCCCGTCAACGCGACCTGCGCTCAGCTCGGTGCCGGTGCGGCCGGCGAGGTCGAGTGCGGCAGCGACTGCCAGATCGACACGAGCGGCTGCACCGAGTGCGCGTTCGAGTTCGACTTCGAGTCGGACGTGTGCCCGCTGGGCTTCAGCACCGCGTCGCTGCAAGGCGGTGCGGGTGCATCGAGCTGGGCGTGCGGCGATCCGACCGTGTACGGCCTCGGGCCCGGCGTCGCGTCGCCCGGCACGTTCGCGACCAACCTCTCCGGTCCCTACAACGCGAACGAGATCAGCGCGCTCATCTCCCCCGAGATCGACACCTCGGTGTGCACCGACAAGGGCCTCGTGCTCTCGGTCCGGCACTGGCACAACTTCGAGGGCGGCGACACGAACGCCGACGGTGGCATCGTGCAGGTGAGCGACGACGGCGTCGTGTGGACGACGATCGCACCCGTCGACGACGACCTGTACGACATGGATGCGTTCCTCGAGGCGACGTATCCCCCGGTCGACGGCGTGTATGGCTTCTCCGGTAATGCCGACGAGAACTCGTGGGGCACGTCGACGTTCGACTTGTCGGACTACGCCGGTAGCAACTCGCTGCAAGTGCGCTTCGTGTTCGGCAGCAACGGGTCGGTGCAGCAGGGCGGCTGGTACATCGACTACATGACGGTGCTCGGTTCCGGCGGCTGAGGTCGCGCAGCACCACGGTAGGCGTACGCAGCGCCCACGTGCTTACGCACGTGGGCGCGCTTGCTTGTCGGGCATCGTCCTTTGTAATCTCGTGCGGGGGCGATCGGCACTCCTCGAAGGTGCCATCGCAATCGCAGCCATGCGCAGCTCGATCCAACTTCCTAGCTTCCTTATCGGCGTCGCCATGCTCGCGGGCTGTCCAGACCCGAAGGCCGACGACACCACCATCACCACCACGGCCGAGGAGAGCGGTGGCAGCAGCAGCGCCACCACGCTGACCTCGACCACGACGAGCACGACGAGCGAAGACGAGAGCAGCTCGTCGGGTGCACCGTCGGAGAGCTCGTCCGGCGGCGAGGTCACGACGACCACCAACGGCGAGACCGGCGATCCCGAGTGCGGCCCCGGCATCGACTGTGGCGAGCCCGCGCCCGCTGGTTGGTTCGGTCCGATGATCATCGCGCGCACCGACGGCGACGCCGAAGGACCGCTGTGCCCCGAGGGCTACAGCGAGGGCCCGGTGGTGCTCGAAGGCTTCATCGATCCCGGTCCCGCGGTCTGCGGTTGCGAGTGCACGCTCTCGGGCAGCAGCTGCTCCGGGTACATGTACACGCACAACAGCAACCTGTGTAACTCGTACCTGAACTACACCAACGTCTCCGAGACGTGCACGAACATCAACATCACCAACTACGCGACCTTCTACGCGTACCAGCAGATGGCGCCGACGTGCACCAGCGAGAAGACCGAAGAGTTCCCGCCGGCGTTGTGGGAGTCGACGATCCACTCGTGCAAGCTCGCGGACGGTGCGCAGAGCTGCAACGGCGACGGCGTCTGTCAGCCGATCCCGCCCGGTGATTTCGAGGCGACGTCGTGCATCTACCAGCAGGGCGACGTCGGTTGCCCCGCGGGCCTCTACAACACCAAGCATCTCTACAGCAGTGGTGTCGACGACACGCGCGACTGCGGTGACTGCAACTGCGGTGTGCCGGCGTCGAACTGCAGCGGCAACATGATGGTGTTCACCGGTCAGGACTGCGCGGGCGAGCCGACTGCACTCGTGCCGTCGACGCAGGCGTGCACCGTCGCGAACGGTGGATCGATGGCGGCCGACTACGGCACCAGCGACGACTGCCCGGTCGCCGGCAATCCGCAGCCCGAAGGTGAAGTGTCGCCGGTCGGCGCGTTCACCTTCTGCTGCATGGGCTGAGCGGGCACGGAGGAGCGTGACCTTTGGTCACGCTCCTGTGCCGATCGGACAGCTCACGCCCGTACCACCGAGCCCGCAGTAGCCGTTCGGGTTCTTGCCCAGGTACTGCTGGTGGTAGTCCTCGGCGTAGAAGAACTCCGGCGCGGCGACGATCTCGGTGGTGATCTCGCCGAAGCCGGCGTCGTTCAAGCGCGCCTGGAATGCGTCGCGTGATGCGAGCGCGCGCTGCAGCTGATCGTCGTCGTAGGTGTAGATCGCCGAGCGGTACTGCGTGCCGACGTCGTTGCCCTGACGCATGCCCTGCGTCGGATCGTGGCTCTCCCAGAACACCTTCAGCAACGCGTCGTAGTCGACGACGCGGGGATCGAACACGACGCGCACGACCTCTGCGTGCCCCGTGCGTCCGCTGCAGACTTCTTCGTAGGTCGGGTTCGGCGTGACGCCGCCGGCGTAGCCGACCATCGTCGCGACGACGCCGTTCGCTTTCCACAGCTTGCGCTCGGCCCCCCAGAAGCAGCCCATCGCGAACATCGCGAACGCGTGCGCAGGATCGAACGGCGGAACGATGCGCGCACCGTTGACGAAGTGCACCGGCTTCACTTGCAGTGGCGTCGCGCGTCCGGGCAGCGCGTCGGCAGCGGTCGGCATGCGGAGCTTGCGTGACTCGAAGAGACCCATGGCGAGGAGAATCCACCAAAGCCAACGCGCCCGCACGCGCGCGCCGAATTGCCGCGCGTGCGTGCTGCTTTACGGCGAACACAGCATGCGAGATGGGGCCCGCCGCAGCTCGCGGCAGTTGCGCTGGATCGCGATCGCCGACGCAGACACCTTTGTTGCACGATATTCGGCCTTCTCGCGCACGCGTGCGCGCGCGGACACCATGGCGTCGTCCTTTTCCGACGGGTGGACCAGGTCATGGGGCAGGGTCGGCAGGTCGAGGGACATCCGCGCGCGCGGGCTCAGGGGATCGCGCGCGCGGATCGTCCACTCGCGCGCGACATCGGGAGGTGGGCATGAGGGACAAGCAGACGATGGCGTTGCTGCTCGTCGCCGCGATGGTCGCGGCGTGCGATGGCGACGAAGGTCGACCGGGCTTCGGCCTCGATTCGTCGGCGCCGCAGACCTCTGCGGATCCGGGCGACGACGATGGCAGCGAGCCCGCCGAGGACAGCGGTGACGAGAGCGGCAGCGACGACGGTGCTCCGAGCGCGCCCGACGAGCCCACGCCGCTCACGGTCGACGAGACGCGCTTCTACCTGACGCGCATCGCTCCGCTCATCGCATCGCGCTCGCTCACCTACGACGAGAACCAGCTCATCGACGAGGTCGGCGAGCTCGCGATCGCTCCGATCATCGACGGCTGGACCGCCGAGCAAGGCTTCGCCGAGGCGATCCGCTTCATGGTCCAGGATCAGCTGCACGTGAGCGGTGCACGCGACGGCGTCGACTTCGAGCTGCCCGGCAACCTCGCGGCGGAGATCGCTGCGGAGAGCCTGCCGTGGTCGACGCTGCTCACCGCCGACTACTGCGTCGACGCGGCCGGTAGCCACGTCGAGTGCGACACCGGTGCGCCCTACGAGTCGGGCGTGCTGGCGACGCGCGCATATCTCATCGCGAACAAGGGCCGCTTCAACCTCACGCGTGCGAAGCGAATGCTCGAGACGTTCGCGTGCCGGATCTATCCGATGGAGACGGAGATCCAGATCCCGCTGCAGAAGCCGCAGCTCATCCCGATGTTCCAGGCCGAGAACGCCGACGAGCAGACCGTCGACGAGGCCAAGGGTGGCTTCGGCAACGGCATCGCCTGCTACAACTGCCACTCGCAGTTCGGCGCGCACGCGCAGCTCTACGTGAAGTTCGACAGCGACGGATTGTGGCGCGGCGAGGCCGACGGGCAGCAGGATCCCGAGGGCGAGCTCGGACGCTCGACCGCCGGGCTGTACACCTCGCACATGATCGATCCGACGAAGGCGATGTCCGAGGAATCGCAGATGTTCGGACAGCCGGTGGAGAACCTGCGCGATGCGATGGGCGTGCTCACCGAGAGCGTGCTCTTCCAGCAGTGCACGGTGAAGAACATCGTGGGGCGCGCGTTCGGGATCCCCTCGGGCGCCAACACGGACATCGACGCGGAGCTGGTCGCCGAGCTCGCGCAGCGGGTCACCGCCGACTCGCCCGACCCGTCGATCCGCCAGTATGTGATCGCAGTCTTCAACGAGCGTCGCGTCATCGATGCGGTGCTCGCCACGAAGGAGAACGACTGATGAGACGCAAGCCCCGCATCGAGGACGTCGCACCGGTCCGCCGCCGCGACTTCATGCGTTTCGTCGCCACCGTGATGGCCGCGCCGGCGATCCCGGCCGCGGTGCGCTTCGCGGTGAACGAGCAGCTCTTCGGCGAAGCCCATGCATTCGGGGCCGAGTCGTCGCTGCCGACGTACTTCATCGAGATGAACCTGCGCGATCAGTGGGACTTCGGGCACGTGTTCGTGCCGCCCGGCATCGCGCAGAACGTGAACAGCATCGTGCGCGGCGGCTCGTCCGACGCGTGCAGCTTGTTCTTCACCGCCGATCAGATCACCGCGCACGGCAACAACTTCTATCTGACGCCGGAGTCGCAGGTGCTCGTGCCGCACCTCGACAACATCGCGGTGGTGGAGACCAACCAGCTCTGTCAGGGCTCGATCCACGGCCACGAGTCGTGCAACCCGATGCGTTCGCCGGGGCGCAGCGCCGCGCAGGATCCCGGCAAGCAAGCGGTGTGGACCAACGAGCCCGGCTACGAGCAGCAGGGCAACGACTACTGGTACTCGAGCACGCCCACGCCGGCGACGCTGCACAACTACTGGCAGCGGCAGATCACGCCCGACGTGCACACCGGCATCACGATGAAGTTCATCAGCCGGTTCCACACGATCAGCCACTACGGCGCAGGGCTGGCGAACTCGGAGCTGATGCGCATCCAGAGCGTGCAGGCGCTGTTCGACGAGTTCCCCGACACCGCCGAAGAGCTCGCGCTCGCGACCCCCGAGGAGTCGGAGGTGTTCGGCAAGGCGCTGCAGCGCGCGGACGCGGGCTTCTTCGCGAAGCACGGCTACGACGCGACCGCGAGGCAGACCCACGACGATCGCCTCGCGCTCGCGCAGGGTCGCTGGTACCACATCCCGAAGATCGTGAGCATGCCGTTCACGCCCGACGAGATCGCGTACTGGCAGACCGGCGTGCCCGATCAGGTCGGCGACAACAAGAAGGCCAACAT
Source organism: Nannocystaceae bacterium (assembly GCA_035550195.1). Taxonomy (GTDB): domain Bacteria; phylum Myxococcota_A; class Polyangia; order Nannocystales; family Nannocystaceae; genus Xiheibacterium. Next base: position 2,384 of record DASZPU010001004.1, on the reverse strand, counting down.
CTGGGAGCAGGCCGGCTGGGCGTTCAAGCTGCTCAGCAACGACGTGACGCGTTCGGTGTCGCTGGAGTTCGACTATCTCGACGTGCACGACACGCGCGAGCAGTCGGTGATGTCGACGATGGCGGCGCAGTCGGCGATTCCGTTGGCGCGGCTCATCGAGAGCATCAAGGCGATCCCCGGCATGTGGGAGCGCACCGTGATCGCGGTCTACAGCGCGGACGGTGGACGCTCGCCGTCGGCGAACTCGTACGGCAACGAAGGCAAGGCCAGCTTCGTGATCGCGGGTGGCATGGTGAAGGGCGGCTACTTCGGCGACGTGCGCGTCGCGAGCAACACCGCCAGCGGCCACACGTGGTCGTATCACTCGCCCGACGAGAGCGGCGCGCCGAGCATCGCGGTCGGTGGTGATGGCTCGGGTCGTCTCGACGGCTCGCGAACGTGGCGCACGGTGATGCGTGCGCTGCAGATCCCCGACGATCTCCTGGCGCAGTTCCCCGATGTCGCCGGCGCACAACCCCTGAGCTTCATGCTCGCGTGAGGAGGACGGCGATGACGATCTGCACACGCATCCTCTGCCTCGCGCTCTTCGGCGTGACGGCTTGTTACAACGGGCTCGATCCGAGTGGCTTCGCGGGCGGCGACGGTGGTCCACCGACGCGTGACTCGGGCGCCGCGGGTGGTGGCGCCGAAGGTGGTGGTGGCGAAGGCGATCCGTCGGGCGAGCCCGATGATCCCGAGCCCGAGGCGCCGTTCGAGGTGCCGCAGAGCGAGGTGCACCTATTGCCGTTCCACGTGCGCATGGCGAACCTCGTCGCGGTCGCGGGCGTGCCGGAGAGCCATCTGATGTTCGATCAGATCCGTGCGAAGCGGTATCAGCTCGGCGACCACGACTATGCGAACGGCGTCGCGCCGGATCTCGACTGGAACGCCGACCGCATGGAGACGTGGGTGAAGGCGGTAAAGCCCATCTGCAACGACCCGGAGTTCCAGGCGCGCTACCCCGGCATCGCCAGCGACGTCACTCCGCTCGCACGCGCCGCCTACGGCCGCGATCCGACCCCCGAAGAGGTACGCGCCTTCGACGACGTGAAGCTCGGCCAGCTCGACGGCGCCGGCCAGTACCGCATGGTCTGCCTCGCGGTGCTGAGCTCCCTCGAGTTCGTCGCGGACTGATCGACGGCAGCACGCTCGAGGTCGCGCAGATCTGGCCATCCGTGGCCAAGACGAGCCGACCTACCTGCGCAGGTCGGCCGCTTCTGTCCGCAGCGGGCCGGATCCGACGGACCTGTCAATCGCGCCGCGCCCAGGCGGCGCGGCCGTCGAGGCCGAGCGCATCCAACGACGGGATGATCTCTTGCTCGACGGTCGCGTAGAAGATCATCGCGTACTGCTCGTTCGTCAGCGTGCCGAGGTTCGGGGCGCCGCGCTCGATCGACAGCTCTTGGCCCGTGACCTCTTCCACGCCGATGCCGCAGGCCGTCGTGCGCTGCAGGCCTGCGAATCCGTGGCCGATGCGGCGCTGCAGCGCGACGCGACCTTGCTCGCTCAACCGCGGCACCAGCCACGCGAGCGTCTCCCAGCCGAAGGTCGCGTGCAGATGCTCGTCGCGGAGGATCTGGCGCGCGCAGCCTTCTGCGATCGGGCACGTCGTCACCACCGCGATCGCTTCGAGCATCGGACGCGACAGCGTCTCGCCCAGGCAGCACGCCACCGCGATCGCCTCGGCGATCCACTGCTCGAGCGCGTCCTGCCGCGGTGCGTGCCACGGCGCCTCCGGGGCCGGCCAGCCGAACACGCCGCCGTCGTCGCCCGCCATGCCCTCGGGCCAGCACGCGTGCGCCATCTCGGCGCACAGCTCCGCGTGGCGCACTTCATCCGTGATCAACCGCGCGATCGCACCGAGCACGTGCAACGGCGCGCGCACATTCGCGAGCGCATGACCGATCTGCGTGAACTGATGCACGCTGCCGTGCTCGGCGCGCGCACGTCCGGCCCACTGCACCGCCGCCGCGCGCCGCATCGGCTCGTCGTACGCGTCGCGATCGAACGCCGCGAAGTCCGGCCACGGATCGCGATGCACCTGCGCGCGATGGATCGACGCGAGCTTCGATCCGACGCTCGCGAGCATGCGCTTCGTGCCGGGCGCGTCGGCCATGGCTCAGCCCGGCGTCGCGGGCTCGGGCTGCGGCGGCTCGGGCTGCGGCGACGGGGGCACGTCGTTGGGCCCGGGATTGATGTGGCAGTCGGGCGGCTCGCACACGCCGTCGCCACCGGTCGGCGGCTTCGTCTCGCCGGACTTCGGCGTGCATCCGAGCGCGAGCAACATCGAGCCCACCGCGAAGCGCAGCGCATGATCGCGTCTCGTCATCACTCGATTTTCCTCG
>DASZPU010001003.1:0-22242 GCA_035550195.1 Nannocystaceae bacterium | reverse complement strand
GCGTCGTCGGGGTTGCCGCGCGGGCCGTCGAGATCGACCCACGACACGATCGTGTCGATCTCGTCCTGCGTGATCGAGCGATCGTTGGCATAGCTGGCGCAGTCGGGCCCGGGCAGCCACGGCGGCATGCTGCGCTGCTCGACTGCGACTGCGACCGACTCCTTCCACGTCCACGCGGTCTCGTACTCGAAGAGCGACATCGGCGCGATGTTGTCGTCGGAGTGACACATGAGACAGCGCTGTCCGAAGATCGGCAGCACGTCGCGATAGAACGTGACCTCGCCGTCGTCGGGGCCGTAGTGCGCACCGGTGCTGCTGCTCGATCCGTCTTCGACCGCCGCGGTGGTCGCAGCCGAAGTCGTCGTGCCCGCACCGGTGCTGCTGTCGTCGTCGCCCGCCGAAGGCGTGGGCTCGCTCGCGCACGCGGTGATGCACACGATCGCGATCGGGAGAAGTCGGTTCGACATCGTGGCTCCGACGCCACACGCTTGTGCAATTCGCCCAATGAATCGCGCGCAAACGAGTGGCCGTCGGAGCGCCGTTCGATCCCGCGGCCCGCAGGTTCCCGGAAATCGTGAAGCTACTGCGATCCGAGCTCCGTCGAGAGGGCGGCCGTCGCTGCGGTCGCGACGAGGCCGAGCACGAACACGCCGACGGAGATCATGAAGCGGCGATGCGTCGGCCAGACCTTGGGCTCGAAGCTGTCGCGGTTGTAGAAGCGGTAGCCCGCGAAGAGCAGCTGCGTCGAGGTCACCCCGGGCGCGGGGTGCAACCACAGATAGAAGCCGTGGACGAATGCGCTGAACCAGCCCGCGACGGCGATCGAGACCAGGATCGGAATGACGACGTCCACTGGCGCGGCTCCTCGAATAGAGTAGACCGTCCCGCGAAGACGTTGATCACCCGATTCGCCAAACTGTGTGTGCTGCTCACGCTCGCGTGTGCGTGCGGGCATACCGGGAAGTTCGAGTACACGACGATCGACAGCGTTGCCGAAGGTCGACCGTTGAGCTACGGCGTGCATCTGCCGCCGCGGTGGGACGAGCGCACGCCGCTGCCGATGGTGGTGCTGTTGCACGGCGCCGGCAACGACGAGACCTCGGCGGATCGACGCGCGCTCGTGCGTCGCATCGATCGCGCGATCGAGCGCGGCGAGCTGCGTCCGTTCATCCTCGTCACGCCCGAGGGCGACTTCGGCTTCTGGGTCGACTGGCACGACGGCAGCCATCGTTGGCGCAGCTGGGTGATCGACGAAGTGATCCCCGACGTGCGTCGTCGCTTCCCGACGATCGGTGGGCAGGAGGGTCTGCACCTCGCCGGCGTGTCGATGGGCGGCGGCGGTGGGCTGCAGATGTGGCTCACCGATCCCGCGCGCTTCGCATCGATGACCGTGCTCTCCGCACCGATCCTCGACGAAGCCGACACGCGTGCGTTCCTCGATCGCTTCGTGCCCAAGGGCGTGCTCACGCGCGCGTTCGGTCCCCCGAACGACAGCACCGGCATCGATCCCTACGTCGTGCTCGACAGCCGCGAAGCGCTACACGGCGGGCGGCTGATGTTCGGCGCGGCGCGGCTCGATCACCCGGGCATGCGGCGATCGAACAAAGCCTTCGACCGCCGGCTCGATCAGGCGAAGGTGCCGCATCGCTTCATCGCATTCGGCGGCGGCCACAGCTGGCGCACGTGGTCGCGCGTGCTGCCGTGGACGATCTGCATGCAGCTCGATCCGAAGTGCACGATGCGTCCGCGTGGGATCGCGGAGAAGTGAAGGGCAGCACTTCCCACTCGTCGCCGCCCGACCACCACGGCGCGGTGAGCCGTGGGGGTACCGTGGGCTGCAGCGAGCGCACGGCGGTGGGCGTGCAGCGCTCGCCGTAGCCGAGCAGCGACTCGGTGCCGTGGCGGGTGCGCGCGACGACGCGGCCTTCGGCGTCGTAGCGGAATTCGCTGGCGAGGATCCCGTCGGTCGCCGGACCGACTTCGATCGCGCGCAGTCGATCGCCGTCGTAGTGGAACACTTGCGCGAGCGCGGGCGTCGCTGCGATGTCGTCGCGTTCTTGCACGAGGTGACGCGCGCTGATGCGGCCCGCATCGTCGAACGTGAACAGGTACCGCCAGCGATGCGCGAGGAAATCGGCGGTGAAGGCATCCTCGGCGATGCGGTCGCGATCGCAGACGTACTCGTGCAGCATCGACGGGCGATCGGCGTCGCGTGCGAAGTGGGCCGCGCGTGCGAGGCACTCGCCTTGCCACGACAGCTCCCAGCGATCCGCTTGGTGTACGACGCCGATCAAGTGCGCATCGTCGTAACGGTACTCGACGGAGCGCACGTCTCGGCCGCGCTCGCGTCGGCTGGCCTGCACGAGCCGGCCCGCATCGTCGTAGCGATAGTCCACCGACCACTCGCGCTCATCGCCGTCGCGGTGCAGCTCCACGAGCCGACGCCGCGCGTCGTAGCGGTAGCGCGAGCGCGCGTGGAAGACCGAGTTGCGCTCGTCGACCGCGAGTGGTCGGCCATCGGCGGCGAAGCGGCGCTCGATGTCCATTCCGAACGGAACGTCGGGGCCGCGCACCCGCTCGTGCACGATGCACACGTTCGTCGCGCAGCCACTCGCGGAGATCGAACACACGAGCAGCAGCGCACGCACGGCAGGCGCAGCCTACCACCGGCCGCGGACGCGACGCGCTAGTGCAGTCGCGCTCACTGGCACGCGGCGCCGGGCAGATCGTTCGCGCCGACCTGCTCGACCCAGTAGGTCTCGGGATGCGAAAAGCGTCCGGAGTACGCGTCGACCGGATTGTCGTCCTGGTCGTGCACTTCGAAGTGCAGATGCGGCGCCGACGAATTGCCGGAGCTGCCAACGAGCGCCATCGCTTGTCCACACGCGACGCGATCGCCTTCGGCGACGAGGATGCTGTCCTTCTTCAAGTGCAGATAGCGCGTCGAGATGCCGTCGTCGTGCCGCACGGTGATCTCGTTCGGCGGCGTCACCGGACCACCATCCTCGCACTGCACCATCTGCGCCTGCAGGTTCAGTGCGCAGCGGTCGTACTCGCCGTCGTGCACGAACACGACCTCGCCATCGGCGGCCGCGAACACGTCCGCGCTGCCGTTGTCCATCGTGGTGAAGCCACCGCGCAGCAGGAAGTCGGTGCCGCTGTGATCGTCGTAGCACGCCGGATACGGCTGACCGTCGTGCGAGACGCAGTCGATGAGGCTCGTACCAGGCCGCAGATCGTTGTCGAAGCCGAGCACTTCGCCGATGAGCGACGCATCGGTGTTCTCCATCGGCAACGCGAACAGCACGCGGTCGACACACTTGCCGGCGTTCGCGAAGAAGCCCTCGTCGCAGACGCACGCATCGTCGAGGCACTGCGCGTGCTCGGGGCACGCGGCGCACGGATCGGCTGCGGTGGAGCTCGACTCGCTGCTCGTGTCGGAGCTGCTGCTGCTGTCTGCACCTGTCGTCGACGACGACGAGCTCGTCCCGCTCGTCGTCACAGCTGCGGTCGAGCTCGAGCTGTCCGCCGCCGTCGCGACCGGATCGGCGCAGGCCGTCAGCAACAGGAACGCGAAGCGCCGCACGACCGCCCCACAGTATCACCCCGTCGGCTCGGCGCCGGCGCGTGCGGCCGCGCGCTCGCGCTCCCACATCGCGAACAGCTCGCGGGACAGCTCCCGGCGCGTGCGACCGTAGGGCACTTCGGTCACCTCGAACCGCGCGATGCGGTCGACGCGGAACATGCGGAAGTCGTTGCGCAGACAACACCAGGCCGCGACGATCTCCTTGCCGTCGTAGTACGCGAGCTGCAATGGCCAGATCGTGCGCTCGGTCGCGCGACCTTCCGCGTCTTCGTACGCGATCGACACCGCACGCTCGCGGCGCATCGCATCGCGCGCTTGCGGTAGCACCGGGATACGCGGGCGATCGTTGCCCACGTTCATCGGCCACAGCCCGGTGTCCTCGATGCGCGCACGCAGATCGTCGGGCGAGGCCGTCGCGATCTTCGCGAGCGCAGCGCGAGCCGCATCGCCGAGCTCACCGTCGGGCAACGTCTGCACCCAGCGTGCACCGAGCACGAGTGCTTCGAGCTCGCTGGGGGTGAACATGAGCGGCGGCATGAAGAATCCGGAGCGCAGGACGTAGCCGAGGCCGGCCTCGCCGGCGATCGGTGCACCCAGACCGATGAGCGTCTGGATGTCGCGATAGATCGTGCGGACCGAGACCTCTTGTTGTTCCGCCAAGGTCTCGGCCGTCACCGGGCTGCGCCGCCGACGAAGTGCGTCGAGCAGTGCGAAGAGTCGTTCGGTCTTGTCCATGCCGTCGCGCACGCCATCCTGGCAGAACGCGATGCCATCAACAACGCGCACCTCAGTGATGCGCGAACGCCTGCATGATCTCGGGGTGCTTCTGCACGAGCTGCGCGTCGAGCTCCTGCGATCGCTTGTAGGCCGGACGTTGCGTGACGCGCTCGAGATACGCCTCGAACGCCGGCTTGTGCGGCACGACCTTCAGCACGTTCATCGTGAAGCCGAGCGAGCTCGCGAGCTGCGTGTCGGCGGCGGTGAAGCTGGTGCCGACCGCGAACGGGTGCTCGGTCAGTTTGGCTTCGAGGTTGCGCATCACGTCCTCGAACGATCCGAACGAGAAGTCGGAGGGCGCGTGCTCGATGCCGCGTGCACGCGCGGTGACACACGGGTCGAACACCGCGTCGCAGTACACGAGCATCGTGAGGTACGCCGCGCGCCGCGGATCATCGAGGCCGGGCGCGAGCCCTGCGCGTGAGAAGCGGTCCGCGAGGAAGATCGTGATCGCGGCGCGCTCGGTGACCGTGATGTCACCGAGCTGGATCGCCGGCACTTTCTTGTGCGGCTGGATCGCGCGGTAGCTCTCGTCGACGTTCTTCGCGTGGATGCCGACGAAGTGGACGGTGTAGGGCACGCCGAGCTCTTCGAGCAACCAGCGGACGCCGACGGCGCGCGAGTAGGGGGAGTGGTGGAAGACGAGTTGGGGCTGCGCTGCTGCCATGCCCCCGGTCTAGGACATCGCCGCGACAGATCCTGTCAGGAGCCACTGCTGCTGCTCGAGCCGCTCGAGTCGCTGCTGCCGCTGGAGTCGCTGCTGCCGCTCGAGCCGCTGCTGCCGCTCGAATCGCTGCTGCCGCTCGAATCGCTGCCGCTCGAATCGGGGCCCGAGCTGGTGGACGAGTCGCTCGAATCGCTCACCGAAGTGCTCGTCGTGGTCGGCTGCGGCCCGGTCTCGTTGTCGTTGGTGTCGAAGCTGTCCTCCACGCCATACGCAGCGGCGCTCACGTCGGACGGCGATTCGTCGGCCACACCATCCTCGCCGCCGTTGCCCGGACAACCCGCGAGCGCGAGCCCGATCAGCACGGGTGCAGCACGCGATCCTCCCGCTGTCAGTGAAGCACCGCAGTGCGGACAGCTGCGCTCGTGCGTAGCGATCCATTGCTCGCAGCTCGGACACGACGTCAACCTCGGCATCATCCACCTACCCACGGCCCCCAACATCGGGCCGTGATGATCGTGACCGGAGCTGCGCTGCCGGTCAAGCGGGTGGTCACGGACAGTTGTTGCTCACCACGTCACGCCACGTGAGCGCGTTCTCCTGCCCGTACTCGATCCCGTCGAACCACGGGTTGACGCGCTCCGCACCCTCGAAGCCCCAGCTCGCTTCACCGTCGCCGTCGGCATCGACGCCGAGCTCGAAGTGCAGATGTGGATGATCGTTGGACGTGGGGCCGGTGCGACCGACCGCACCGATCGTGTCGCCGCGTGCGACGACGGCTCCGACTTCGACTGCGCGCGACTCCATGTGCAAGTACGTGGTGAACCAACCTTCGCCGTGATCGATCTGCACGACGTTGCCGGCGTTGTCGTGATAGAAGGACATGTTCACGGTGCCCGGTGCAGGCGCGCGCAACGGTGCGCCTTCGGTGCCGACTTGATCGGGCTCGCGCACCATGTCGAGCGCGGGCGCATGCCCCCACGAATCGAGCCGCCACGCGTCGCCGCAGACGAAGGGCAGCTGGAATCCCTGCGGTAGCGCGGGCTCGTCCGGCGGCGGCAGATCGGGCGGTGGATCGGGGATGTCTTCGTCGTCTTCGCACTGACCCGTGTTGCTGAGCCGACCGACCTCGGCCCATGCCGACAGATCGAGATCGCGATTCAAGTCGCGAAACCCATCGACGATCGATGTCCGACCCCACACGCGTTCGCCGTCGGCGAGCGTGTACTGGATCGTCGCGCTCGCATCGGGCTCCGCGTAGACATTCAGCGGCGATCCGTCCGCGCTCGGGTAGACCTCGTACAGACACCACTCGTGCTCGGGTACGTGCGGTCCGCCGCTCGTCTCGTCCACCGCAGCGGTGGTCTCCGCGGGTGGGCTGTCGCTCGTCGACTCGACGCCGTTGGAATCGTCCGAGGACCCGGGCGCAGCGGTGCTCGACGTACCCATCGCGTTTGGCTCGCTGCTGTCGCCCGCACACGCAGCGAGCCCGATCGCCAGCCCGAGCCACCCAGCCCCGCTCCGATGCCGCCCCATCACACTTCCTTATCACGCCCGCTTCGCGCGAACGGTCGAGCATCCGACTTTACGCAATCGTGCTTAGCGATCGATACTGAGCGCATGACGATGACTCGATTGCAACGAATCCCGCGTGCGCTCGCGTACGTGATCGTGCTGGCGGCGTGTGGTGACGACGACGACGCGACCACCGGCGCAACGAGTCCGACGACCACGGTGGGTACGACCGTCGGCACTTCGAGCGGGAGCACGAGCGAGAGCGAGACGAGCAGCGCGAGCACGACGGTGTCGACATCGACGAGCGCGGAGACCACCGAGAGCGGCACCGTCGACGGCAGCACGACCAGCACCAACGACACCTCGTCGACTGCCGCGTCGAGCGAGTCGAGCTCGGGCACGACCGGTGAGCTCGCCACGTGCGACGCCGATCTGATGTGCCCCGACGGTCAGAGCTGTCGGCTATCGATGTGCTGCGAAGGCGTGGGCTTCTGCGCCGCACCCGACGTACCGAAGTGCGGTGGCTTCATCGGCATGCCGTGTCCCGGCGGCACGGTGTGTGTGCTCGACATCTGCGTCGCCGACGGCGATGGCACCTGCCTCGATCCCGAAGACGCCGCCGCGCTCGAAGCCGAGCAACCCGACTGCTGGAACGTCGGCTAACGATCGCGCACGCGCGCGATCACCTGCACCATGCCTTCGCCGTGTGTGGTCGGCGAATCGAAGCGCAGATCGGTGCGATGTTGCAGGCCGTCCCACAGGCGGATGCCTCGACCGAGGATGATGGGCAGGAAGGTGAGGCAGAGCTCGTCGACGAGCCCGGCGTCGAGGCCCTGGCGCACGAGATCACCGCCGTCGAGATAGACGTCCTTGTCGCCGGCCGCGGTCTTCGCATCGGCGATCAGCTGCGCGATCGGTCCGTGCACGGCCCACGCGGTTCCACCTTTCGGCGCGGGCGGTAGCTCGTGATGCGTCGCGACCAGCACCGGCCGATCCCCGTAGTACCAAGCGTCGTGGTCGAGCAGCACTTGGTACGTGCGCCGGCCCATGAGCAACGCGCCGATCTGTCCGATGAATTCTTCGAAGCCGACGCCACCTCCCGAGATCGCATCCGGCGGTGGCGTGTACGCGGTGAGAAACGAGATGTCGTGCTCGGGCCCCGCGATGCACCCGTCGAGCGAGCAGCCGAGATAGACGCGAACGCGAGCCACGACGATCACCACTCCACCGCTGCGCGCCCGGTACGACTCGAACGTACGACCCTCAGGTTCGAAGCCTGATGCTCTATCCGACTGAGCTACGGACGCGTGCCTGCGAGAGATAGCATGAACGCGCGCGCGCGGCTACGCGTCGTTTCACGGCACGCCGGGTGGGTAGAAGCCGAAGACCGAGAGCTCGGTGAGCTTCGGATCGCGAATCGCGTCCGCGCTCATGCGCACGACCGGTCCGAAGCGCTCGAGCGCGCCGGCCGGGATCCGCTCGAGATCGGCGACCACGGTGATCACCGCCGGCATCGCGTCGACCTCGCGATGGTAGGCGACGATGGCGTCGTCGCTGATGTCGCCGAGCCCAAGCCACACCGGCAACGTGGGATCGGTGCGCTGATCGAGCGCCGCCCACGTCGACATCCAGATCGCCGCGCGTAGACCCGAGCGACGGCGACTGCGGAGCTCGGACTCGACGAACGTGCGCGCGCGCGCGAGCGTCTCGGGTGTCGGCGTCTGCCGAGCGCTGCCCAGCAGCATCTCGATCGCCGCGGCCACATCACGCGGTGCGCATTCGATGCCGTCTTGTCGGAGGATCCCATCCGCGTTCGGACCGTCGCCGATCGGCATCGCGGTGTGCAGCACCGGCTCGTGCGTCGCGAGCGGCAGCGAGTCCGGCCGAATCGCGCGCATCAGATCGCCGAGCAACATCGCGTCGAGATCACTGGTTCCGGTCGCGACCGTGACGCGGACATCGGCGCGCGTGCGGGTCGGATCGTCGAGCACGAACACGGTGGTGCTGGCCAACGCGCGCGGTTGCACGAGCCGAGGCGCGTGCGCGGGACCTTCGGGCGGGGGCCCGAGTCGATCGACGATGTCGTCCGCGTGCGGTCCGGCGTACATGAAGTCGGGCGCCGTCTGCAGCGAGCGCTGCAGCGCTCGTCGCAGCAGCTCGGGCTCCGCACGTCGAAGCGTCGCGTCGTCGGGCAAGCGCGCGTCGATGCCTTGCTCACCGCGTAGCGCGACCGAGTGGAACGCGTAGAGCCGCGCCCAGTCGTCGGCACGCACGTGCGCACGCTCGGCGAGCTGCTCGGCCACGTGTCGACGGGCATCGTCGTCGTCGAGCACGGCGTCGAACAGCGAGCGCACGGTCGGCCACGTCGCATCGAGGCGCGCCGACACGCCGCGCACGTCGATCGCGGTCTCCTGCGCGCGACAGTTCGCGACGAACCCGAGCCCACGCGCAGCGGGAGCGCGCGCGAGCGCGGCGATCCGTGCACGCCAAGCGTCGCAGACGAACGGATCGTCGGCGACACCGAACGGCCACACGATGCGGACCTCGAAGATCGGGCCATCGTCGGGGACGGTGATCACGCGCCCGTTGCCCCACGCACGCGCGTGCAGATCGATGCCGGGCCGCAGCAGCTGCGGCTCGATCGGCGTGGTGGGAGCGTCGAGCAGCGCGCGCGCGAAGCTCGAGTGTCCGGTCGCAGGCGTGCCCGCGTTCGGCTTCGGCAGCTCGAGCGACGCGAGCTCGATCGCCGCAGGTGCACCCGAGACGTGGTGGACGACGACACCGCCCTTGTCGATCAACCCCTGCGCGGCGCTGCGGATCGTCGCGCGATCGAGCGCATCACCCCGCAGTGTCGGCAAGTGATCGCGCCACTCGATGCCGCGTGCGAACGAGCGCCCGATCTCGAGCGCGAGCAAGTACGTCGACGTTCCCCACGACAGCGACTCGAGCTGCGCTTCGGCTTCGGCGGTCTCCCACTCGGCCGCGGAGATCTCGTCGTCGGCGATCGCATGCAGGAGCGATCGCAGCGCCGCTTCGGCGTCGGCGTGCGTGCGACCCGGCGCGGGCGCAGCCGCGAGCTCGAGATAGTGCGGGTGCACGTGATGCTCTTGCTGGGGGCCCGGCGCCAGCCAGGTCGCGCGACCATCGGTGGCGAGCCAGCGGCGCGCGAGCTCGGAGCGCCGCAACAGCGCTTGCAGTCCCGCGGCCTCGGCCGTGCGCGGCCACGCGATCAACACGCGCGCAGGACCGTCGTCCACGATCACGCGTGCTGTGCTCGGTGCGGTCCCCGCGAGCGCCGCGTGGGGCGGCGCGGGCAGTGGCGCGGGCGTCCAGTCGCCGAACGCTTGCTCGAGCAGCGGCACCACCTCGGCGGCCGACACGTCGCCGACCAGCACGATCGCGGTGTTGTTGGGCCGGTAGTAGCTGGCCCAGAACCGTCGCATCGCGGCGAACGGGATCGTGCGCAGCGCTCCGACTGCGCTTGCGTCGTCGAGCACCATGCCGGTCCACGCCGAGATGCCGCGCTCGAGCTCGCCGCGTGCGGCGTCGTCGGCCGCTTTGCGCCGCGACTCGATCTCGCCGCGCAGTCGCGACAAGAACATGCGGAAGCTCGGACGACGCAAGCCTTCGGCGGTGATCGTCGCCCACGCGTCGAGGCGGTTGCGCGGGACCGTGCACGCGAGCACCGTGCCCGCGCCGTGCTCGTGCCACGGCGTGCCGAAGCCGAGCTCGGACGACAACCACAGCCACTCGCCGTAGACGAAGTATGGGCGCGCCTCGGCCTCGGCAGACACCGCCTCGTGCACGAGCGCGGCGCGGCGCGTCGCGTCGACCGTGCGGGACAGCGCGTCGAGGGCCGCGTGCTGACGTGCGAGCAGTGGTGCTTCGGCCTGCGGATCGAGGCTGCCGAGGCGATCGCTGTCGCCGATCAGCTCGCGCATCAGCGCCGCCACGCCGACTTGATCGGCAGCCTCGTGTGTCGAGTCGGCGCGCACGATCACCGCGGCTTCGACCTGTGGCGCACGTGGCTTCGGTGCGATGTAGATGGTGAGGCCGTTGCGTAGACGATGGATCGTGACCTTGGCCGGATCGTCCGCGAGCGCGGTCTCGATCGTGGCCGGCAGCCGCGAGCCCGCGACGATCTCGGCCCACGGATCGGTCGTCGTCTCCGCAGCCGTCGGTTCGCCGATCGTCGCGCGCGGGCGATCCATCATCACGAGGCCCGCGGTCGTCGCGGCTGCGCCGGCGAGCGCCGCCGCGATCCAGATCGAAGCGCGTCGACCCGTGCGCGTGGCCGAGTAGGGCGCGAGCACCTCGATCAACGCTTCCATGTCGGCGAAGCGTCGCTCGGGACGTTCCTCGAGCCCGCGACGCACGGCGGCATCGACCGCGGGCGGAACGCGACGTCCGCGGCGCTCGACCTTCAGCTCGTGGCGGCTGATCGAGGCCGCGAGCTCCGTGAGGCTCCCGCCCGAGAACGGGCGCTGTCCGTAGAGCGCTTCGAACAGCGCGACGCAGAACGCGAACTGATCGGCGCGATGATCGACCGCGCGCCCGGCCAGCTGCTCGGGAGCCATGTATGCAGGCGTGCCCATCACGGTGCCGGTCTGCGTCGACGCGACGACGACCGGGCTCGCGGTGATGCGGTCGTGCTCGATCGGCAGCTGCTCGTCGTGGCGGCGTGCGAGTCCGAAATCCAACACGCGCGCGCGTCCGCTGAGATCGACGATGACGTTGTCGGGCTTGTAGTCGCGATGCACCAGCCCGACTGCGTGTGCGGCCGCGAGCCCGCGCGCGGCCTGCAGGTGCATCGCGATGATCTGCGCGACGCCGCGTGGTGCGTCCTCGGCCCAGCGTCGCAGCGTGACGCCTTTGATCAGCTCCATCGCGATGTAGAGCTGGTCCGCGTGCTGCCCGACCTCGTACACGTGCGCGACGTTGGGGTGGTCGAGCTTCGCCATCGCTTGCGCCTCGCGGCGCAGTCGCAGCCGCCAGTCGTCGCTGCGTGCGAAGCTCGACTGCAGCAGCTTGATCGCGATCTCGCGATCGAGCTCTTCGTCCTGCGCTGCATAGACGATCGCCATGCCGCCCGCACCGAGCTTGCGCGTGATGCGGTAGCGGCCGACCATGATCGGCTGCTCGACGTGTTGCGCGAGCAGCCGTGCCTGTGCACGTGCCAGCAGCCACTGCGACTCCACGCCCCGGGGTTGCTCGACGGTGTCGAGGTCCGGGGTTTCGCGCTGGTCGACCATGGCTGAGCCGTTGCTCGCTTCCCGATCCGAGTATGTTCCCGCGGGAAGCGAGGCGGTTGCGGATTGCGCGTCAGATCGCGTTGATGTTCAGGCTCCAAGCCCCGAAGCCGGCTCCGAAGCCGGACACGGAGATCATGATGCTCTGGCCGGCGGCGAGGTCGATGATGATCTCCGAGCAGTTGTAGCCGCCGCAGGTGGTCGGGCCGTCGCCGTCGTCGTTGCAGATGAGCGGCGCACCGAAGCAGTCGCTGTACACCTCGAGCACGGTGTCGAACGCGGACCCATCGGTGCTGATGAGGTACGTGTCCGCCGCGGGCGCGGTGAAGTAGACGACGTGGTCGACCGAATCGGTGAAGCCGCAGGTCTGCGTGAAGTCCGAGTCCTCGCCCGTCGTGTCACCGGTGACGACCGGCGATCCGGTGTTGCCGTCGATGTCCTCCTCGACGCAGCCCGGCAGGCCGTAGCACGCCGAGGTGTCGAAGCTGCCGCAGCCGCCGATGCACGCGAGATCGAGCCCGTCGCACAGCAGCTCGCACTCGGTGGCCGCCGTGGCCGCGCAGCTGTCGTCCCACGCGGTGTCGCAGCACGCCGAGTCGATCGCACACACCGCGTCGGCGCACTCGTCGTTGTCACAACCCAGGCCGCCGTTGGCCTCGCAGCAGTCGCTGTCCGGCGTGTCGCTCCAACCGAGCGACGCACAGGTCGCGCCGCCGAGGTTCGCACCGTCGCAGACCTCGGGCGAGTTGATCACACCGTCGCCACAGACCGCGTCGGCGCAGCCCGACAGATCGAGCTGACAGCTCACCGGATCGCACGCGAGCGTGCCGCCGTCGAAGCCCTGCGACACGCAGTCCTGGAAGTCGAGGTCGAGACCGTCGCACTGCTCCGTGCCGTCGATCGCACCGTCGCCGCACACCGGGATGCAGATCGCCGGGCAGAAGTCGAACGCCTCGTCGACACAGAGGTTGTCCCACGAGTTGTCGCAGCAGAACGAGTCGAGCCCGCACACCGTCGCTTCGCAGCCGGGGTCGTTGCAACCGGCGCCGCCGTTGACGAAGCAGCAGTTGTAGTCGATGCAGCCGCTGCTATCGAACCCGCTGCAGTCGTCGGCGCAGGTGAGCGTGCCGCCGTCGAAGCCGAAGGTGGTGCAGTCTTCACCCTCGAGGTCGAGGCCGTCGCACGCCTCCGTGCCGTAGGCATAGTCGTCGCCGCACGCGACCGGGCACAGCACGGGGCAGAGATCGAAGGCCGCATCTGCACAGGCTTCGGTCCACGCGGTGTCGCAGCACGACGAATCGGCGGCGCACACGGCTGCCTCGCAGGTGTCGTCGTTGCAGCCGAGCCCGCCGTTGTCCTGGCAGCAGTTGATGTTGATGCAGCCCGAGGTGTCGAACGTCTCGCAGTCACCGCTGCAAGCGAGCGTGCCGACGTCGAAGCCGAGCGACACGCAGTCTTCGCCGTCGAGGTTGGCGCCGTCGCACACCTCGATGCCCTTGATGCTGCCGTCACCACACACCGCGGAGTTGCAGGCGGTGGTGTCGACGGTGCAGTCGGCGTTGCAGCCCAGCGTGCCGCTGTCGAAGCCGAGCGCGATGCAATCGGCGCCGTCGAGATCGTCGCCGTCGCACTGCTCACCGAGATCGACCTCGCCGTTGCCACACGACGTCTTCGTGCAACCCGAGGTGTCGAAGGTGCAATCGGCCGCGCACGCGAGGGTGCCGTCCTCGAAGCCTTGCGACGCACAGTCTGCGCCGCCGAGATCGGTGCCGTCGCAGTCCTCGCCGCGATCGGCGACATCGTCGCCGCAGGTCGGGCCACCGTCGCTCGAGCTGCTCGATTCGTCGCTCGTCGGCTCGTCGGTCGTCGACGACGACTCGCTGTCGGTCGTGTCCACGGTCGTATCCAGCGTCGTCGTCTGCGTGACGGTGGCGTTGGTCGTCGGTCCGTCGGACGACGAAGAAGAAGAGGATTCACCATCCGTCGTCACGGGCGCGCCGTCGTCGGGGCAGCCAGCGAGCAGGGCGGTCATGAATACGATGGTCGATCGAGGCGAAAGCGAACGCAGGTGCATGGGTGGTCCAATTCGGCCGTCAGCGTCGGCGCGAATCCTTCACTGTCACGATCGCACGAAGCGCCGCCCGAACCAAGCCCTCGCGCTCAGCTGCACGTGCCGCAGGCGTAGTCGTCGACGTAGCCCACGCAGACGTCGTCCCAGGTCTGCAGGCAGCAGTACGGGTCGTAGGCACACACGCAGTCCTGTGTGGCGGCGTCCGCACACCCGGCGTTGCCGTTCTCTTGCGCGAGGCAGCAGTCCATCGGCACGAGCGACTGCGGATCGCCGCAGGCACTGCCGCACGCTTCCGCGCTCGCTTGGGCCACGCACGCCTCGTCCCACGCGACCTCGCAGCAGTACGAGTCGCCCGCGCATACGCAGGCCACGACCTCGGCGTCGTCGCACCCGGGGCCCGCCGATGCGGCGCAGCAGCTCGCATCGTATCCGCCCGAGCTCGTCGTCACTTCCTCGGTGCTCGCGCTCGTCGACGTGGTCGCGTCTTCGCTCGACTCGCTGCCGTCGCTCGACTCGCTGCCGTCGCTCGACTCGCTCGTCGTTGCACCACCGCTGTGCTCGTCGACCGGATCGCGATTCGCATCGTCGCTCGCGCTCGACGAGCTCGTGTCCTCGCTCGAGCTCGACGTGGCGTCGTCAGTCGTGCTCGACGTCGCGTCGTCGTCGACGAATGCGGCGCCGACGCTTCCGGTGGACTCGCAACCGATCGCGCCGAGCACCACCACCGCACGAATGCGGCGCAAGATGCAGCCCCTACGAGCCATGCCCGAACGACATGTGCATGGCCGTTCACCCCGGGCACCTTCGCCGCCTGGGACGCTTCGCCGCACCCAAAACGGTCCGCCGCGCGCTGCGCCCACGCGAGCGGTCGCACGCAACACTGGCACACACGAGCTCCTGACGGCATCTGGCTGCGCGTTCACAGCGAAGCGCGCGTGCAATGCACTGCGCGTCCGCTCGGGTGTGCGCGCAAATGCCGGACCGCTAGACTGATGCCATGCCGAAGTTGCTCCCCGCCCTCTCGCGCGCACGCGCGCCGATCGCCGCTGCCGGGCTCTTCACGCTGGCCGGAACGCTCGCGACGCTGCACGCACCGCGCGATCCCGGCATCGCTGCCGAAGACATCACGCCGGAACGCGTCGCGGCGATCGCTGCAGAGCTCGACGACAGCGCCGAGTGGAAGACCGGCAACCTCGTGCTCGACCTCGTCGAGCCCGACGACGGTGAAGGCAGCAGCGAGGACGAGCTCGCCGATCTGGTCGCGAGCATCGACGCGTTGCCCGATGTCGAGGTGGAGCCCGCGGGCTTCTACAGCGAAGGCGAGCACCTCTATCTCGTGCGCGGCGACGCGGGCGAGCTCGATGCGCTGCGCGACGATCCGCGCGTCGAAGGCATCGAGCCCGAGCTGATCTACGCGCTGCCCGACGAGGCCGTCTCGGCGATGGAAGGTCCGCTCGACGACGAGCTCGATCCGAACAAGGGCGGGCGCCTCGAGGTGAACGATCCGATGTTCAAGCTGCAGTGGCACATGGAACAGATCCGTGCCGCCGAAGCCTGGGTGGACACGCGCGGTGAAGGTGTCGTCGTCGCGGTGGTCGACACCGGCGTCGCGTGGAAGGACGCCAACGGAGTGCGTCGCTTGCCCGATCTCGCGAGCACCGACTTCGTCGCCGGCGAGAGCTTCATCGCCGGCTTGCCCGAAGGCCTCGACGATCACGCGCACGGCAGCCACGTCGCCGGCACGATCGCGCAGAGCACCGACAACGGCATCGGCGTCACGGGCGTGGCCCACCGCGCGAAGATCATGCCGCTCAAGGTGCTGTCGAAGGACGGCCGCGGCAGCGTGCCCGGCATCGCCAACGCGATCCGCTACGCCGCCGATCACGGCGCGCACGTCATCAACATGAGCCTCGGCGGTCCGCTGCCCAGCAAGGTGCTCGCGAAGGCCATCGAGTACGCGCACAAGAAGGGCGTCACCACGGTCTGCGCCGCCGGCAACGAGCATCGCTCGCGCGTGGGTTATCCCGCCGCGAACAAGTTCTCGGTCGCGGTCTCGGCCACCGACTACAACCGCCAGCTCACCTTCTACTCGAATTGGGGCAAGGACATCGACGTCGCTGCGCCCGGTGGCGACACGCGCTCCGACAAGAACGGCGACGGTCATCCCGACGGCGTCTTGCAGAACACGATCCGCATCGGGCAGCCGCTCGAGAACGACTACCTCTGGTTCCAGGGGACGTCGATGGCATCGCCGCACGGTGCGGGTGTCGCTGCGCTCATCGTCGCGTCGGGCGTCACCAATCCCGACGAGGTCGAGAAGGTGATGAAGGCGACCGCGAACCATCCCAACAAGGTGAAGTGGGACGAGAAGTACGGGGCCGGCATCATCGACGCGAAGGCGGCGGTGACGAAGGCGCAGCAACACTATGCACCCGAGCGTGCGTCGTTCCTCGGGCTCGTGTTGCTCGCTGGCTTCGGCGGTCTCGGGCTCGCCGGCGTCGCGCGTCGAGGCACGCGCGCGCTCGCGATGCTCGGCTTCGGTGGTGCGCTCGCGTGGGCGAGCGGTGCGCTCGGCACGACGCCGCTCGCGTACGGCATCGCGGGCACGGTCGGCGCGTTCGGCTCGCCGCTCGTGATGTCGGCTGCGCTGCCGCTGCTCTTCGCGCTCGTGCTGTTGCGCGTGAAGTCGTTGCGGCCGCTGCTGGTCGGGCTGTCGTTCGGCTACGCGGCGCTGCTCGTGCACGGTGCGATCGTGTTGCCGACGATCCTCGATGGTCTGCCGGGTGGTGAGCTCGTCGATCGCATGTGGCTCTTCGCGAACGCGGTCGTCGCGTTCGCGCTCGGCCGTCGCATCGGCCGGCTCGATCGCTGAGCCCGAAACCGAGGTCCCCGAGGGAGGGGCGGCGCCGGATGCGGTGCCGCCCTTTCGTCGTGTCCGGCGGACCGCGGCGAGCGCACGGGCTCTGCGGGCCGGTCCAATAGGGTCCAGAGCGCTTGCAGCCGCCCCGCGGTCGCGCTACAGATCCATACGGTTTTGAAAGTCACTTTCAAAACCGAGCCGCACGACCCCTCCGCCCGCTGCCCACCGCCATGATCGTCTGCCTCTGCAAGGGTGTCTCGAGCCGTACGATTCTCGCCGAGATCCGTCGCGGTAACTGCACGCTCAAAGGCATCGCGCAGAGCTGTCAGGCCGGCACTGGTTGCGGCGCGTGCGTGCAGCAGATCCGCGAGCTCATCGCGACCGGTAACGCTGCGGCGCGCTCGCAGGGCGATGGTCCCGTCACGCGCTAGTCGCTGACATCGACATTCAGTATCGCCGCAACGATCGCGGTGAAACGTTGTCGCTGCGGCGCCGATCGGGCGTGCTAGGTTGGCGTCGTCATGAAGGGCTCCGCCAACGTCATCGACACGCTCAACGACATCCTCACCGCCGAGCTCACCGCGGTGAACCAGTACTTCATCCACGCGAAGATGTGCAAGAACTGGGGCTTCGTGCGCATCGCGGAGCATGTTCGCAAAGAGTCGATCGACGAGATGAAGCACGCCGACGAGCTCATCGAGCGCATCCTCTTCCTCGAGGGCGTGCCCAACGTGCAGCGCTACAACAAGATCACCGTCGGCGAGCACGTGCAGGAGCAGTTCGAGCTCGATCTCAAGATGGAGTACGACGCGGTCGAGCGCTTCCGCAAAGGTATTCGCCTCTGCCGCGACGAGGGCGACATCACCAGCGCCGACTTGCTCGAGCGCATGCTCGAGTCGGAAGAGGGCCACGTCGACTGGCTCGAGACCCAGCTGCAGCTCATCGAACAGATCGGCGCGAAGCACTACCTCGCGCAGCAGATCAAAGACTGAGCTACTTCTTCATGCGCTCGCGGAACGACGCGGGCGAGTCCTGGGCCTGGTAGTGATCCGTGGCGTCGGAGACGATCTGGCCGGCACAGTCGAAACGAACGGTGCGCGTGTCGGACCACGGCTCGCCGTGGACCATGAAGCCCTCGTCGGCGACGTACTGGATCTGCCACGGCGAGCCGTCTTCGCGCAGCCACACCTTGCCGCGCTCGGGCACGGCGATGCCGGCGATCGTGCGCGGCTCGGCGAGCTCGAAGTGCGCCAGCTTGCCGGTCGCGTACGCGCGCACGTCGTAGCGCACGCGCCAGCCCGCGACCTCGAGCGGCTCGCCGATCCACGCGCTCTCGAACGCACCGGACTCGTGCCACGACACGCGCGTGCCCGCGGGAAACACGATGTCGAGGCCGTGCGCGCCTTTGTCGGCGACACATCCCACGAGCACGCCGCTCGGTGCGAAGCCGACCGACTCGCCGCCGCGACAGCGCGCGCGATCGAAGTCGGTCGAGCGCGCGAGCGTGCACGACTCGAGCACGCCTTTGTCGTCGAGCACGAGATGCTCGGCCTTGCAGTCGACCTTCGTGCCGTTGCCGGTCGCGATCGTCTGCGGCTTCGCGAGCGTCGTCTGGTACGGCCGCCCGTCGGCGTGGAAGTGCGTGTAGTTGTCGCCCGCGAGCGGAACGCCGAAGAGCGTCACCGGCGTCGCGATCGTGCACACGCGGATGCGGTCGCTCGCGTCGCGCCACACCTCGCGATCGCCTCGACAGGTCACGTCGCCGAAGCGCACCGGCTTGCCCGGAGTCGTAGGCGTCATCGGCTCGTCGGGTGCGCGCGCGTCGGGAGGTGGATCGACGCACGGCGGTCGGTCGTGTGCGACGGCAGCGACGGGCTGGCGCGCGGCCGGTGGTGCATCGTCGTCCGGCGCGTCGATCTCCGCGATCGGTCCGGCGTACGACGTGCACGCGAGCATCGCGAGCACGGTCGTGAACGATCTGCGATCGGCGTACGCCATCGTCACGATGGTCGCACGGACCACGGATCGATCGCGACACAGACACGGATCGCACGTGGAGTTTGCCGCGGATGTCGCCCGGGTGTAGCGTCGCCCGCAATGAAGACTCCCCTGGCTTCCAGCTTCGCGCTCGTCCTGCTCGCTGCGTGTCCGGCCGACGACGACGGCGACACCGGTGGCGACACCGGCATGACGACGACGATGACGACGACCACTGCGGGCAGCGAGAGCTCCACCGGCGCATCGGCGAGCACCACGACGCCGTCGGACAGCAGCGAAGGCAGCAGCGACAGCAGCGCGGAGCCGGGGCCGCCGGAGATCAACGGCATCAGCTGGACGCAGGTCGATGGCTGCGTGATGAACACCGCGAGCGACGTGAACGTCGTCGTCGACGTCACCGACCCGGACAACGACGTCTCGGAGCTGACGATCTCCGGCATCGCGATCGGTTGCACCGGCGACATCAATGCGCCGATGGTCACGCTGCTCTGCCCGCAGGTGGCGACCTACAACGCGACCGTCACGGTCGAAGATCCCGACGGCAACTCCGACATGCTGCCGATCGCGATCGAGCCGTGCATGGACGGCATGGCGCCCTAACCGGTCGGTTTCAGATCCAGCGTGACCGCGAGCTCGCCGATGGTGGGCGGCGCGGTCATCATCGTCGCGTGCAGGATCGCGGGCGCGTCGCTGACCTCTTCGGTGGCGACGTCCTCGAAGAAGACGACCGGCATCTTCGAGATCGTGAACGAGCCATCCTCGAGCTCGCGCGCGGTGGAGGTGGGCAGGAACATCTGCGCGGCGAGCTCGTGGTCGTCGGGGCCGATGCACGCGATCGTGAACATCGCCTGGTCCGCGAGCGCGACCCCATACACACGCATGTCGATCTCGGTGCCGTAGTCGCCCTGCGTGCGCAGGTAGGTCTCGACCGCGGCGTGCTCCGCCAGCGGATCGAGCGTGCCGGGCACGAGGAACTCGATGCGGCGCTCGCCGGCCGGCATGTCGTCGTCGTCGTCGGTCGCAGCGCAGCCGAGGAGGACACAGAGCACGAGCGCGAGCGTTCGCATGGTGCGTGGGCAGCATGCCACGCGGGCGTCCGCGCGTCACGATGTTAGCCTTCGGAGCATGACCGTGCGTGTCGTCGACGGCCGAGGAGTACGCGAGCTCTTGCCGATGGCGACGTGCATCGAGAAGGTCGCCGACGCGCTCGCCTCGCTCGCGCGCGGCGATGCCGTGCAGCCGCTGCGCATGGCGGTGTGGCAGCCCGATCGCGCGGGTCTGCTCGGCGTGATGCCGGCGTGGCTCGGCGGCGACGTGAATGCGTCGGGCGTGAAGGTGGTGAGCGTGTTTCCCGGGAACCACGGCAGCGAGCTCGATGCGCATCAAGGCGTCGTCTTGTTGTTCGAGGGGACGCAGGGGCGACTGCTCGCGATCATCGATGCGAGCGAGGTCACCGCGATTCGCACGGCGGCCGCATCGGCGGTCGCGACCCGGGTGCTCGCGCGCCAAGACGCGAGCGAGCTGCTGGTCGTCGGCACGGGTATCCAGGCGCGCACGCACATCGAAGCGATCGCGTGCGTGCGCGCGCTACGACGGGTGCGCGTGCATGGACGCGACCTGGCGCGCGCGCGTGACTTCGCCACACGCGAGTCTGCGCGACTCGGCCTGCACGTCGAGGCCGTCGAAGATCTGCGCGACGCGGTCGGGAGCGCAGACATCGTGTGTCTCGCGACGTCGGCGAAGGCACCGGTGTTGCTCGGCGCGTGGCTCCGCGCTGGCACGCACGTGAATGCGGTCGGTGCGTGCACACCGGCGGCGCGCGAGCTCGATGGCGAGGCGGTCGCACGCGCACGCCTCTACTGCGATCGTCGCGAGTCGCTCTTCGCCGAGGCCGGTGACTTCCTGCTCGCGCGCGCGGAGGGCCTCGTCACGGACGCGCACGTCGTCGGCGAGCTCGGCGAGGTGCTGATCGGCACGGTGCCCGGTCGACGCGATGAGTCGGAGATCACGCTGTTCGAGTCGCTCGGGCTCGGCATCGAGGACGTCGCGGTCGCGCACCACATCCACGCGCAGGCCTGCGCGCGCGGAGTCGGTCTCGCGCTGGCGCTGGGAGGTGAACGAGCATGATCGCGATCGAGGAGATTCGTGCGGCGCGCGAGCGCATCGCCGGCATCGCGGTCCGCACCCCGCTCGTGCGCCTGCCGGTCGACGGCGAAGTCTGGGTGAAGCTCGAGTGCCTGCAGCCGATCGGATCGTTCAAGCTGCGCGGCGCGGCGAATGCCTTCCCGGACGGCGGCGGTGCGGTCTACACCGCGAGCGCCGGCAACATGGCGCAGGGCGTGGGCTGGGTCGCGCGCGCGCGCGGATCGCAGTGGAGCGCCGTGGTGCCCGATCACGCGCCGCAGACGAAGCTCGCCGCGATCGAGCGACTCGGCGGCGAGATCGTGAAGCTGCCGTTCGACGCGTGGTGGAAGGTGATCGTCGAGCACCGCCATTCCGGGCTCGCGGGACACTTCATCCATCCGGTGGCCGACCGCGCGGTGATGGCCGGCAACGGCACGATCGCGCTGGAGATCCTCGAGGACCTGCCCGACGTCGACACGATCGTCGTGCCCTACGGCGGCGGCGGATTGGTGAGCGGCATCGCGAGCGCGGTGAAGGCGATCGCACCGCGCGTGCGCGTGATCGCGTGCGAAGCCGAGACGGCGGCACCATTGTGCGCTGCGCTCGCAGCGGGTGCGCCGACGCCGGTGGAGTACATCGCGAGCTTCGTCGACGGCATCGGATCGCGCGCGGTGCTCGACGAGATGTGGCCGCTCGTGCGATCGCTGGTCGACGGTGCCGTCGCGGTCTCGCTCGCGGAGATCGCCGCGGCGATCCGCACGCTGGTCGAGCGCGCGCATGTCGTCGCCGAGGGTGCAGGCGCGTGTGCAGTCGCAGCCGCGCTCGCCGGCAAGGCCGGCGCAGGCAAGGTCGCCTGCATCGTGTCGGGCGGAAACCTCGACCCGAGCAAGCTCGCGAAGATCCTCGCGGGCGAGCTGCCGTGATCAGCGTCGACGCCGGCGCGCAGCGAACAACACGAAGCCCGCCCACCACGCCGGGCTCGTGCGCCCGTCGGTGGTGCACGCACAACCACCGTTGTCGGTCGTGCCGCCCGCGCTGCCGCTGCTCTCACCACCGTCTTCACCGCTGCCCGCCGAGGTGAGCGCGTCGGTGCTGTCGAGCGTCACGCTGCCGTCGCTCTGCGGCGAGGTCCCGCTGGTGTCGACGCTGCCACCGCTCGTGTCGGCGTCGGTCGTCGTGCCTTCGTCGGAGCTGCCGCCATCGTCGCTCGACGAACCCGACGTGCCATTCATGTCGTCGCAGGCATCGCCGATGCCATCACCGTCTTCGTCGGCTTGATCGACGTTGGCGTCGTCGGGGCAGTTGTCCGCGTCGGCACAGAGGCCGTCGCCGTCGTCGTCGTCCTGCGGATCGTTGGGGCACGTGTCGCATGCGTCGCCGACGTCGTCGCCGTCCGCA
>DASZPU010001002.1:0-6297 GCA_035550195.1 Nannocystaceae bacterium | reverse complement strand
CGCGACGAACGGTCCGGACGCGCGCGCGCTCCCGGCGTGCAGCGCCGCGGCGACCAGCTCTTTGCCGGTGCCGGATTCCCCGGTCACCAGCACGGGTGAGCTGCTCGCCGCGAGCCGCTCGAGCAGATCGTAGAGGTCGCGCATCACCGCGCTCTTTCCGACGAGCCCGTGGAAGCTGGCGCGCTCGTCGACGAATCGACGCAGCCTGCGGTTTTCACGACGGATGCCGCGGTCGGCCAGTGCGCGCTCGAGCCACAGCGCAGACTCCTCGAGCTTGAACGGCTTGGTGAGGTAGTGGAACGCGCCGCGACGGATCGCTTCGAGCGCTCCGTCGACGCTCCCGTAGGCGGTCATCACCAACACCGGTAGATCGGGATCCACGACGTGCGCGGCCGCCAGCACATCGAGTCCGTCGAGGTCGTCCATGCGGAGGTCGGTGAGCACTGCGTCGAAGTCCTTCGTCTTGATGACGTCGATCGCGGCTTCGCCACCGACGGCGCAGTCGACCTGGAAGCCGCGTCCCACGAGATACTCCGCCACCGTGTCGGCCATCTCTGCGTCGTCGTCGATGACGAGTACCTTCGGTTGCATCGCGGTCACCTCGCGGCCGGCAATGACACCACCACGCTCGTGCCGACGCCCAGCGTGCTGTCGATCCGGATGGTGCCACCGTGGTTCTTCACGATGTCGGCGGCGACACTGAGGCCGAGGCCGGTGCCTTGTCCGCGCTTCTTCGTGGTGAAGAAAGGATCGAGCACCGCGCCGAGATGCTCCGGGGCGATGCCGTAACCGTCGTCGACGACCTCGAGCAGCACGACGTCCGAGCGCGTGCGCGCGGTGGCGCGAACGTGCCCACCCGGTGAGCAAGCATCGATCGCGTTGAGCACGAGATTCACCATCACTTGTTCGAGCTGCCCGGCATCGCCGGCGATCGGCGGCGTGTCGACGGCGACCGACACCTCGAGCGTGACCTTGGCTTGACCGAGCCGGTGCTCGAGCAGGCTCGCAATCGAGTGCAGCAGCTGATCCACGCCGACCTCGCTGGGCACGATGGGGCGTGTGCGCGCGAAGTCGAGGAGCTGGCGGATCGTCTTCGAGACCTTGTCGACCTGTCCGAGGATCGACGCGAGCGCCTTGCGGGTGGGCTCGCCGTCGCCGTCGTGCGTCGCCTTCGTGAGCAGCTGCTCCGTGCGTCCCGAGATGATCCCGAGCGGCGTGCCGATCTCGTGCGCCACACCGGCGGCGAGCGTGCCGATGGTGGCCAGCTTCTCCGCGCGCACGAGATCGTTCTCGAGCCGGCGAATCTCGGTGCGATCGTGGACGACCACGAGACACTCGGCGTCCGGCAACGGACGCTCGAGCGGCACGACATACATGTCCATCGCGCGCGCATCGTCGTGCTCGAGGTGCAGCGAGACGTCGCTGCGCATCGCGGGCGTGCGCGTGCGTCGGGCGGTGTCGACGACCGCCACGAACGAAGTGCGCTCCTCGGGCGTCGCGAACGCGAGCGTTTCGGACAATGACGCGCCCGCGTGCACGCCGTGCTCCGCCAACCATTTGTTGACCGACGTCACCCGCGAGCCGTGATCGAGCGCCATGATGCCCACCGGGATCGTCTCGACGATCTTCTCGCTGCGTTCGCGGAGTGCAGCCGTCGTCTCGGCGAGGCGCAGCGCCTGGGTGAGCGCCATCTGCCGGTGCTGCTGGCGACGGAACACGAAGCCGAACCCCGCGACGATCAGCGTGGCCAGCGTCGTCGTGGCCGCGAGTCGCCACGACGCCACCTTCGCGCGGTCGCGCAATCGCATCGCTGATGCCACCACCGCGAGCGACCACGGTGGACCGTCACCCGCGCGCACCGGTGCGAACCCGGCGATGGCCAGGCGCGGCTCGAGCCCGAGCGATACCGCCGCTTCGGGACCGAGTCGCACGGTGCCCGGCTCGTCCTCGCTCATCGACGCCAGTAGATCGGCGACCTCGTGTCGCGCCGTTCGTTCGTCGCGCCAGTCGGGGAACGCCGTGTCTTCGTCGCGGCGCGCGATGTCGGCCCAGCGCCCCGAGCCGTCGCGGAGGATCACGCGAGACGCCGCGGGATCGCGCTGCGGCTCGACGAGTCCCGCGAGCAACGCATCGGTGTCGACGACGAGCACCACCACGCGATCGCCGGTGGCCATCGCGAAGATGCGAACGGCCTGCGTGTCGTCGCCGTCGGGAAAGAGCGGCGCAGAAACGGAGACGGAGCCGGGGACGAGCGCGCGCACGATGTCGCGGCGCACGGGCGCGAGCGCGATCGAGTCGACGGCAACGCCGCGCGCCACGAGCGGGCTGCCGTCACGGGCATACGCTGCGGCACCGCGAACGAGCGCTCCGTCACCGACTGCACGCTCGAGCGTCGCAGCGATCGCTTCGCTCTGCGATGCGGCGACGGCGAGCCCGAGCACGCGAACGAGTCCGTCGATGCGATTCTCCAGCGACGCTGCCTTCGCCGCAGCGAGCGCGTGCTGCTCGGCGGAGAAGTCCGCGAGCGCGCGCGCTTGCTCGCGATCGAGATCGCAGTAGGCAAGCGCGAACACCATGAGGACCGCACCCACCATGGCGAGCGGTTGCCACCTCGCGGAACGCTCCATCGTCGAGTACCGCATTATGCAACACGCACCGCGTCCGACCGACCGTTCAGCTCGGCATTCGGCCGAGCGCGGCGAGCACGAGCTCCGGCGCCGCGGGCTTCGCGAGCGCGACGTCGTAGCCCATCGTGGGCGTCGGCGTGATGCGAGCGGGCAACAGCGCGACGATCCACGCCTCGGGAGCGAAGCGGCGCAGCATCGCGAGCAGCGGGACGCCGTCGCCGCCACCGCGGTCGAGATCGGCGATCACCGCGGTGTAGGCGCGGCACAGCAGCACCTGGCGCACGTCCCGAGCCTCGGTGCAGTGCTCGCAGTCGTATCCGGCGCAGCGTGCGACGTGCAGCAGGTCGTAGGTCGCTTGCGACTCGTCGCCGACGAGCAGCAGCCCGCCGCGTGTACGAGAGCGGTGCTCGCGGTCGTCGTGGGAGGTCATGCGATGACTCGGAGAGCACGCGTCGTGCCAGGCGAAACGCCGTGCGGCATCGTCTCTTCGCCGACGCGCTCTCGCAGAATGCGAGACCCGAGCGAACGAGTACGGCCGGAGTCGCGGCATATCAACGTCGCGACCGCTGGCACGACTGCTGCTTCGTGCGCGGGGCCGATGACCGACGCCCGCGTGACCCCCGAGCGCACGTCGTCCACGCCGAACCGACGCCGTTGGCCCTGGCTCTTCGCCGGGCTCGCGATCGTCCTCGGTGTGGCCTCGTTCGCGCTCGATCGCAGCGCGAACGGTGACGAAGCACCGCCGGCATCGCCGATGCCCGACGTACCGCGCATCGTCGACGGCCGGATCCAATTCAGCGAAGCGTACGCGCGGCGCATCGGCATGCGCGTTGCGGCGGTCGAGCTGCGCGAGGTTCGACCTGCGATCCACGTCGCGGGTACCGTCGCGGTCGATCCGCGGCGCACCGCTGCGATCGGCGCGCGCATACAGGGGCGCGTCACCGACGTCGAAGTGGTCGAAGGCGATCGCGTCGACGCAGGAGCGATGCTCGCGCGAATGGAGAGCGCGGAGCTCGGCGACGCGCAGGCCGACGTGATGAGCCTGCAGGCGCGCGCCGAGGCGGCGGCTCGCGATCGCGATCGCAAGGAGCTGCTGGTGGAGGAGGGCATCGCGTCGCGCCGCAGCGCGCAGCAGATCGAGGCCGAGCACGCGTCGCTGCAGGCCCAGCTCGACGCGGCACAGCAGCGCGTACGCGCGCTCGGTGGTCGTCCGACGCGGCGCCGGCTCGGTCGCTTCGAGCTGCGCTCGCCGATCGCGGGTGAAGTGGTGGGCGTGCACGTGCAGCGCGGGCAGAGCATCGACTCCAGCCACACGGCGTTCCACGTCGCGGATCTCGCGACGGTGTGGGTCGAGCTCGCGCTGTTCGAGCGCGATCTGTGGCGCGTCGAGGTCGGCGATGTCGTCGCGATCGAGCCGTACGGCGAGCCCACGCCGCCGCTCGAGGGCGTCGTCGCCCACGTCGCGCGCGTGCTCGATCCCAGCACGCGCACGGCGGCGGTGCGCGTCGAGGTCGACAACTCGTCGCATCGCGTCGCGATCGGCCAGGCAGTTCGTGCACGCGTCCACGCCGGGCGCGGTGCACTCACGGCGCCCGCGCTTCCCCGCGATGCGGTGGTGCTGCTCGACGGCTCGCCCACCGTCTTCGTCGAGGTCGGCGATCGCGTCGTCGAGCCGCGCGCAGTCGAGGTCGCGGTCGAGGGCGACCAGGACATCGCGATCGCATCGGGCGTCGCACCGGGCGAGCGCGTCGTCGTCGCGGGGATGTTCGAGCTCAAGTCGGAGCTGTTCAGGTAGATGTTGGCGCGCCTCGTCCAGTTCGCGATCCAGCGGCGCTGGCTGTGCTTGGTCGCGCTCGTGGTGACGCTGGCCGCGGGCGCGTGGGCGGCGATGCGGCTGCCGATCGACGCGATCCCCGACATCTCCCCGGTGCAGGTCGCGGTGCTGACGCGTGCACCGGGCTACGCATCGCGCGATGTCGAACGCGTCGTCACGATACCGCTGGAGAACGCGCTCAACGGCGTGCCCGGCATGGAAGAGCTGCGCTCCGTCTCGCGCGGCGATCTGTCGGCGATCACGATCATCTTCCGCGATGACGTCGATCCATGGTTCGCGCGTCAGCTCGTGCTCGAGCGGCTGTGGCAGGTGGCGCCCGAGCTGCCCGACGGCACGGGTCCGCCCGAGCTCGCGCCGCTGTCCAACGGGCTCGGCGAGATCTACCAGTTCGTGGTGCGCTCGAAGCAGCACAGCCCACGTCAGCTCCGCACGTTGCTCGACTGGGAGGTCGTGCCGCGCCTGCGACGTGTGCCCGGCGTCATCGAGGTCAACACGATGGGCGGGCAGCTCAAGCAGTATCAAGTGGTCGCGGATCCGGCCGCGCTGCGTGCCCAGGGGATCCCGATCGGTGAGCTCGTCGATGTGCTGCGTGCCGCGGCCGGTACGGCGAGCGGCGGCTACGTGAGCCGCGGATCCGAGGCGTACACGCTGCGCGTCATCGGCCAGTTCGAGGGCATCCCCGACATCGAGAAGGTGGTGGTGCGCTCGCCCAGCAACGGCGCGCCGATCCTCGTGGAGCACCTCGCCGAGGTGCGGCTCGGCGCCGCGCTTCCACTCGGCGTCGTCACGCAAGGCGACGACGGTGCCGTCACCGGCATCGTGATGATGTTGGTCGGCAGCAACACGCGCGACGTCATCTATGCGGTCAAGGATCGCATCGAAGAGATCGAGGCCGCGTTGCCCGGCGGCGTCGAGATCGAGGCGGTCTACGATCGCGCTGCGTTCGTCGAACGCACGCTCGGCACCGTGATGTCGAACCTCGTCGAAGGCGCCGCAGTGGTGACGCTCGTGCTCGTCGTGATGCTCGGATCGGTGCGCGGTGCGGTGGTGATCGTGCTCGGCATCCCCAGCGCGATGGCGTTCGCGATCTTCGGCATGCACCTGTTCGGCGTCAGTGGCGATCTCATGAGCCTCGGCGCGATCGACTTCGGCTTCCTCGTCGACGGGCCGATCGTGATGCTGGAGGCGGTGCTCGCCGCCCACACCGGCCGGCGACTCGCGCCGGAGATCCGTCGCCGCGACTACGGCGAATCGCTCGCGGGCGTCATGCGTCCGGTGGTGTTCGCGGTCGCGATCATCCTACTGGTCTACCTTCCGCTGCTCGGGCTCGAGGGCGTCGAGGGCAAGATGTTCCGTCCGATGGCGATCACGATGGCGTGCGCGCTCTTCGGTGCGCTCGTCTACTCGATCGTGTTCTTGCCCGCGCTGCTCGTGCTGTTCGTGCCGCCGCCGGCCCGCGACGGTGCGCGCTGGCTCGATCGCGTCGCGCGGCCGTACGTGCGCGCGCTTCCGGTCGCGCTGCGCTTGGGCGGGCGTCTGCTCGCGGTATGCGGGCTCGTCGTGCTCGGTGCGTTGGCGCTCATGGCCGGAAACGGTGCGGACTTCGTGCCGCGCATCGACGAAGGCGATGCGGTCGTGGCGATCCGGCGCGCGCCTTCGATCGATCTCCACGCCGCGCAATCGCTCGACGCGCTCGCGCAGGCAAAGCTGCGCGAGTTCCCCGAGGTGCTCACCACACTCGCGATGACCGGCCGTGCCGAGGTCGCGACGGATCCGGTCGGCATGGAGAGCACGGACATCCTCGTGCACCTGCGCCCGCGCGAAGAGTGGACCACC
>DASZPU010001001.1:0-5353 GCA_035550195.1 Nannocystaceae bacterium | reverse complement strand
AGCACGCCGCGATCGACGAGGCCGCGCACGAGCTCCATCGTGTGCATCGGATTGCCGCGCGCGACCTGATGCAGCCAGACCGCGAGCCGATCGCCACCGACCAGCTCGCCGAAGAGCGCATCGACGAGCGCACGCACGCCGACGAGATCGAGGCCTTCCAACACCAGCCGCGCCGCGACCTCGCGCAGCGCGGCGATCGCTGCGGGCGCGAGCGCGGGTGCGTCGGTGCGCAGCGCAGCGACCAAGACGACCGGCGTGTGCTCGCCTTCGTGCGCGAGCGCGGCCGCGAACGCGGCCGAGGCCTCGTCGCACTGCTGCAGCTCGTCGACGAGCAACACCAACGGCCGCTCGCGCGCGACGTCTTCGAAGTAGCGCAGCACTTCGATCTGCAGGCGCAGTCGTTCCTCGGCGGGGTCGTGCGCCTGCGTGCCCGGCGACCACGGCCACGAATCGGACGAGCCGCCGGCGTGCGGCAAGATGCGCCCGACCAACGCCATGTGCTCGTGGGCGGTGCGCTCCGCGAGCAACGGATCCTGCGCGAAGAGCTGGCGCACGAGCTGACGCACCACCGCGTAGGGCTCGGCCGCCGCCGTCTCGGCGCGCGCACGCAACACCAGCGCGCCCGCGATCTGCCCGCACCAACCGGCTTCCTTCAACAAGCGCGACTTGCCGACGCCCGACGGCGCTTCGATGAGCACCGCACCACCCGAGCCGCGCGTGGCCGCGTCGATGTCGGCGCGCAGCTGCGCGAGCTCGGCGTCGCGACCGACGATCGCGCCCGAGAGCAACCACCCGCGCGCGACCTCGATCTCCTGATCCGGGATGAAGCCGCAGATCGCATCGATGCGATCGATCACCTCCGCTGCGGAGCTCGGGCGCGCACCCGCATCGCGGGCGATGAGCGAGCGCACCAGCTCTTCGAGCGCGGCGGGCACGTCGTCGCGCAGCCGTCGCAGCGGCGTGGGCTCGGTGCGCCACGCCTGCTCGAGCTCGTCGACCGCACGCACCGGGAAGGCATGCCGACCGGTGAACATCCAGTATGCGAGCGTGCCGAGCCCGAAGAGATCGGCGCGCCCGTCGAGCGGCAATCCGCGCACCGACTCGGGCGCCATCGAAGGCGGCGTGCCGGCGATGTCGCCGACGCTGCCCATCGACGCGAGGATGCCGAAGTCGATCAGCTTCGCGCGTCCACGCGCCGTGCACCGCACGTTGCGGGGCTTGAGATCGCGGTGCACGAGCCGACGCGCGTGCAGGAACGCGAGCCCCGATGCGACATCGCGTAGCACGCGACAGCCGGCTTCGACGTCGAACTGCGGATGATCGCGGAGGTCCTGCCCGTCGAGCAGCTCCATCGTGTAGTAGGGCGTCTCGTGGTCGACGCCGTAGTCGTGCACGAGCACGATGCAGGGATGGCGCAGCCCCGCGACCACGTGGAACTCGCGGCGGAACCACAGCTCGGCGCGATGGCGACGCGCCTCGCTCTCCTCGATCGGCCGCAAGGTCTTGAGCGCGAGCTGGCGACGCGTCGACGCGTCCCACACCCGGTACACCGCGCCCATCGCACCGCGGCCGATCTCCTCGTCGATGCGGTAGCGCCCGTGGATCGTGCGGCTCGCCACCATTACCCAGCCTACCACTGTCGTCGCGTGGCAAGCTCGACGAGAGCGATGCGCATCGCGACGATCCCACAGGGTGTCATCGAAGCGGTCGCGTGGGCAGCCGGTTTGGTGCCGCGACCGGTGTTCGATACGTTACTCGCGGCTGGGCTCGCGCGCACGCTGATGACCGCGAGCAAGCTCGGCGTCTTCGAAGCGCTCGCCGATGCGCCGCGCACCGCCGCCGAGGTCGCGGAGCGTTGCGGCACCGTGACGGGCCCCACCGCACAGCTGCTCGTCGCGCTCGCGGGCAGCGGCTACGTCGAGCGCGTACGCGACGACCGCTGGCAGCTCGCTGCGGTCGCGCGCACGTGGCTGCTCCGCGACGCCAAGCGCTCGCTGCACGACCACATGGTGCTGATGCAGCTGGTGTGGCGCTGGCTCGAGCACTACGAGACGTACCTGAAGACCGGCGTCGCGCTCGACGTGCACGAAGGTCTCGACGCGCAAGGTTGGGCCGATTACCAGCGCGGCATGCGATCGCTCGCGGGGCTCGTGCTCGACGAGTTCGTGCTGCGCAGCCCGGTGCCGCGGCGCCCCACGCGATTGCTCGACGTCGGTGGTGCGCACGGTGCCTACGCGGCGGCGTTGTGCCGCAAGCACCCCGAGCTGCATGCGACCGTGCTCGATCTGCCCGAAGCCACGCGTCACTCCGCGCCGCTCGTCGCCGAGCAGGACCTCGGTGCACGCCTGCAGCAACGCGAAGGCGATGCGCGGCACACCGATCTCGGCACCGCCGAGTACGACGTCGTGCTGGTGTCGAACCTCGTGCATCACTTCGACGTCGCGACCAACCGCGCGCTCGTGCAGCGCATCGCGGCGGCGCTGAAACCCGGCGGCGTGCTGATCATCCAAGAGCTGATGCGCGGCAGTGGGCGCGACGATCAAGCCGGCGCGCTGGCGTCGCTGTACTTCGCGACGCTCAGCGCATCGGCGACGTGGAATGCGGCCGAGATCGCCGCGTGGCAACGCGACGCCGGGCTGGTGCCGCTGCGAGCCGTGCGTTTCGCGAGCGCACCCGGGCTCGCGCAGCAGAGCGCGCGCAAGCGGTAGCGGCTACATGCCGAGGTCGGCGCGGATGAGCTCGACCGCGTCGATGCCCGCGCTCGCAGCACCGGAGAACACGAGCCCCATCCGCCCGTCTTCCGGCAACGACCACACCACGCGCGCACGGAACACCACCACCGGTTGCTCGGCGTCGTCGTCGAGATCGACCACGAGCCAGCACGCATCACCGGGCGCGAACGTGGTGCCCTGCCCTGCGACCTTCACTTGGGCTCCGCCGGCGCTGATGTCCTCGAGCTCGACCGCCCACGTCGACACGTGACGGCCTTCGCGTGCGCCGATCCACGCCGGCAGCGGGCAATCGAAGCGCTTGAAGCGACGCACGCTCGCGGCTCCGCCCCCACCGAGCTGCTGCTGCAGACGGTTCTCGAGCCGCTGCAATCGCGTGTTGGAATCTTCGTCGAGCGGCTCGCCGCGCAGGCCTCGCAATCGCAGCCCGCGATACTCGAACACGCTGCGTACGACGTCGCGCGGGCCATCGTCCTCCGGCGCTTCGTCGGAGATCGGGCTCATGCTCGCGAGCGGCTCGGGCACGTCGCGCTCGCGCAACATCACCGGCACACCGACCTCGACCTCGACCTCGTCGAGCACCGCATGGTGGCTCGTCGAGGTGCGCGCTTCGGGATTCACCGGCTCGTTCGCGGGCACACCCGTGGGCGTCCAACGTCGCGAGTTGCGTGCGCGCGTCTGTTGCGTCTGCGGTGGAGGGCGACGCGGCGGCAACGGTGTGGGATCGATCTCGCTGACCGCGTTCGACTCGAACCCTTCGACGGGCTCGAGCGGCGCACGGGGAGAGGTGCCGGGACGCATCGATGCCGGTGCGGGCATCGCCGACGGCGCGACCTCGGAGACGATCAGCCGCGCAGTACCTTCGTCGCGCACGGGCACGATCGTCGGTGGCCGCTCGCTACCCGGACCGAAGAGCGCAGTCTGTCGCATCGCGTCCATGCCCGCGTGCCGCTGCGGCTTGCGTTCGGTGGCCGCGTCCGCGACCTCTTCGAAGCGCAGATGGAAGCGACCGATCTCGATCGTCTGGCCGTCTTCGATGCGACAACGCTCGACGCGTGCACCATCGACGAACGTGCCCGACTTGCTCGCGAGATCGACGAGACGAACGACGCCTTGCGCATCGACTTCGATCTTCGCGTGACGTCGCGAGACCGATGGATCGAGCAGCTGCAGATCGACATCGGGTGCGCGCCCGAGCGTCACACGTCGCTCGACGACGACGACGGTGCCCGGCGGCAGGCCTTCCAAGGCTCGCAGGATTCGCGGCATGAAACGGCGTTCAACCCCGGGGGGTTTTCATCATACCACGCGCCGCAAACGCAACCTGCGGCACGAGCGAGGCGGCGTGCGCGGAGCGGAACCGCGCGTGGAGGATCCCTCAGGGTGGATGCCATTGCTCCCATTCCGGAGCACCCGCGAACAAGAGTCCGTAGCGCTCGGCATCCACGCTCACGACGCGCCCGGTGAGCACGATGGTGCGAGGTCGTGTGCCCACGACGAGATCGATCACCAGCCAGGCGAGCTCGCCGACGGTCAGCATGCCGGCAGGCGCCGAGACCGCTGCACCGCCGGCCCCGATGTCGACGACGCTGACGCGGGCCGTTCGATCACCGAAGTGGGCACCGTGCCGCAGCCGCGCGGGGAACGAGCACTTGAAGCGATAGAAGCGACGGCGCGCGGCGTCGGGATCGCGATCGTCGGGCGGTTGGTGCAGCGCGCCTTGCAGGATGCCGTAGCGGCGCACCTCGGTTTCGGTCAACGCATCGCCACGCAGCGATCGTAGTCGCAGCGCGCGGTACTCGAGGATGTCACCGAGGATGTCGCCTTCGTAGTTGCTGCCGTCGGCGTAGCACGCGACGACGCGATGGCGCTCGGAGCCCGGCTCGGCGATGGACGGCGACGAGTCGCGATCGCGGCTGTCGGCCGCGCGCGGAGCCGGGAGATCGAGCTGCCAGTGATCGACCGTGCGCCGATGCGTTTCCGCGGAGTTCACCTTCAACGCGAACACCGACGAGCTCGACTCGAGCTCCGGATCGTCTTCGATCTCCTCGTAGAGGAAGCGCGCCCGCATGATGCGGATCTCGTCGCCGGGCGCGAGGCGATGACGGACGATGCGCTTGTCCTTGATGAAGGTGCCGTTGTTGCTGGCGAGGTCCATCAGCACGGCATTGCCGGCGTTGTCCTCGATCACCTGCGCGTGTTGCCGCGAGACGCCATCGTGGAGGATCTGGATGTCCGAGTCGCCGGCGCGACCGAGCCGCGTGCGGCCGCGGACGACGTACACCGCGCCCGCAAGCGGACCTTCGATCGCACGGAGCTGGCGGCGCGGCGCCACGCAGAGAGTCTAACCCTCGTGCGCCCTCTGGGCATACGGAAGGCCGATGTGGAACTCGCCCGCGACCACTTCGGCCTGCTTGCGGCGCCATAGCTCCGGGTCGAAGAGGTCGCCGTGGTGCGCCATGAAGGTTTCGCGCAATCGCGCGGGTTCCCGCGGCGCGATGAAGGCGGCCCACTCCTCGGGGAACACGTCGGCATCGGCGACCGCGTAGTAGGGTTGGTCGGACAGCTCGTCCTCCCACGTTCGCGGCTTCGGGATGTTGCGGAAGTTGCAGTCGAGCAGCGGA
>DASZPU010001000.1:0-8419 GCA_035550195.1 Nannocystaceae bacterium | reverse complement strand
CAGAGCACGAACAAGCGCCAGCGCAAGATACCGACGGTCGCGACGTGGATGATGGAGACGCACATCGTCGACGTGATCGCGCTCGAAGGTCGCGACGCGCAGCTGCAGCTCGTCGATCGTAGCGATGGCGAGCCGTGCTCGCTCCACATCGACTGGGTGAGGCTCGTCGATGGCTGAGCGTCGAAACTCCACCGAGCTCGCGATCGCGGTCGTCGCCGGGCTCGCGCTGCTGCTCGGCTGGTCGACCTTCTGGTTCATGACCGACGACGCGTTCATCGCGTTCCGCTACATCTCGAACAGCCTCGCGGGCCACGGCTGGGTGTGGAACGCACCACCTTTCCGCCCCGTCGACGGCTACACGAGCCTCGCGTGGATCGTATTGCTCGAAGGCATCTGGCGCACGACCGGCATCGATCCTCCGCGCGCCGCGAACGTGGTCGCGCTGGTCTTCGCGTTCGGTCAGCTCGCGCTGTGCCTGCGCATGCTGTGGCGTATCCGGCTGACGCCGATGCTCGAACGCGTGCGCCCGGTGCTGGTGGTGATCGCGATCGCCGGCATCCTGTCCAACCGCACCTTCCTCGCGTGGACGAGCTCGGGCCTCGAGACCTCGATGTTCGACTTCGTGATCCTGCTGTGGATCCACGTCGCAGCATTCCGGCGCACGGCGATGCGGCCGTTCGAGCTGGTCGCGACCGCCGTGCTCGCCGCGCTGACGCGCCCCGACGGCCTGCTGTTCGTCGCGGCCACGCTCGTGCTCGTGGTGCTCGAGCTGCCCGACACGCGCGACAAACGTCGCGCGCTCACGGCCTGCATCGCCGGCATCGTCGCGATCGCGACCTATCTGGGCTGGCACCTGCACACCTACGGCGAGTGGTTTCCCAACACGTTCTACGCAAAGGTGGCGCGCTACTGGTGGCGCGCCGGCATCCGCTACTTCGCGTCCTTCGTGCTCGAGTACGCGCTGGCATGGTGGATCGCGACGATGGCCTTGGTCGCCATCGCGTGCGCACGCCGTCGCACCCTACCCTCGCGCCGCACGCTCGCCGCCGCGATCCCTGCGCTCACGATCCTCGCGCACGCCGGCTACTACACGTTCGTCGTCGGCGGCGATCACTTCGAGTACCGCGTCTACGCGCCGCTCGTCCCACTCGTCTTCATCACGATGCCGTGGGCGTTCGCGCAGCTGCAGTGGCGACCGCGTCGCGCGATCGCGATCCTCGTCGCCTTCGTCGTGAGCTCGTGGATCCTGCCCTGGACGCACTGGCTCGGCACCCGACACCTCGACACGCGCGCGACCTCGGGCAACCTCCGCTATCGCGTCGCCGCCGATCTACCCGCGCCACTGTCGTGGTACGCCGAGCCGTTCGACGACCTGCAGATCTGGCTGATCGAGAAGATGATCTGTGTGCGCCACCAGGAGCACAAGATCTTCTACGAGTTCAAGGTCGCGCAGCTCCCAGCGCGCGAAGACGGCGAGCTCATCGGTCCGGAAGACGTGCCGGTGCACTCCGCTGGCGAAGCCGGCTACGTGTCGTGGGTGCTGCCCAACGTCGCGATCATCGACGCGTTCGGGCTCAGCGACTACTACATCGCGCGCAACTCCGAGAACGTCGAGCAGAAGATGGCCCACGGTCGCTCGCCGCCGCCGGGCTACGTCGAAGCGTTCGCGCCGAACGTGAAGGTCACGCTCGGCCACTGGGAGGTCACGCCGCGCAAGAAGGTGCCCGACGTCGCCGCGATCGAGCGCCGCTACGACGCGTGGCTCGCCAACTTGAAGTGACGCGTCACGGTGGTTCGGCCGGCACCGGCTCCCACACGCAATCGCCGATGTTCGAGCCGGGCGACGCGCAACACTCGAGGATGTGATCGCGCGCCGGACCGAACGTGCTCAGCCACGTCTCCCAGTCCGGCACGACCAGCTGCGAGCTCGGCATCCAGTACGCGAGCTTCCAGTGCGCGTTGCCGGGCATCGCCGCGTCGTGCACGGCTTGCTCGTAGGTCGAGCCCTTGCTGCCCAGCGAGTCGCGCACGAACGTCTCGCACGTGCCCTCGCTGCCGATGCGATGGCAGGTCGTGCACGCGCTGGCTTCGGGCGACACCAAGTGGAAGTTGCCGGTGGTCTTCGCGTAGCCATCGAGCTTCGCGAACGAGTACGGCCCCTTGTTGACCGCCATCGTGATCCAGTCGGTCGACTGCAGGTACGGTGTGTAGACGAACGGATCGTGATCGTGGCACGTGCGGCACGTGCCGCTGCCGTCGACGAAATAGAACACTTCCATGAAGTGCTCGCGCTCTTCGTCGGTGGCCTCCATGAGATCGAGGGGCGGCATGTCGTCGTCGTGCGTGACGTTGTCGACGTCGTCCCAGAAGCACGCGACGCCGGTGCGCGTGTTCTGCCCGATGAGCCCCATGTCCTCGTAGATCAGCTCGCCATCGGCATCGACGTACGGGTCGCGGCAGATCCAGCGCAGCAACACGTCGCCGTGCTGCAGCTGTCCGAGCTTGCTGCCCTGCTGGCACGAGCCGGTGAGCAGCGACGGGTTCGCGCACGTAGTCGCGCCCTCGGCCGCGGGCTCGAGCACCGTCTCCGCACCGGAGATGTCGGCGTGGTAGGTGACGATGTCCGTCGCCGTGCTGCACTGCACTTCTTCGCGCGTGGGCAGCCAGTTGTCGAACGCGCCTTTGCAGCGACACGAGTAGCACAGCATCACGCCGGCATCGCTGGCCGTGTCGGCGCACGCTTCGGTGCAATCGATCGGCACGAACGGCTCGCCGGTGGAGCTGCTGTCGAGCGCGCCGTCGCTCGACTCGCCGCTCGACTCCGACGTGCTCGCGGGCGCAGTCGTGCTCGACGACTCACCCGCCGAGCTGCTGCTCGCACCGCCCTCGGTGCCATCACCCGAACCACCTTCGTTCGCACACGCCACCATGAATGCGAGCGCACATAGAGAGGATCGGTTGCGCATCGGTCTGCCACCTTCGTCGCACGGCCCGCCCCGGGAAAACAAGAGGCGGACACGACGCCCACGAGATCGAGAGTGGCGCTGCAGCTGTTCGGGGTTCCGCGGATCGGCCGAATCTCGAGCCCGACGTGGCTTCGCCACGGCGGACGGCGAGCACGACTGCTCGCACCAGGAAGAGCGCCGGAGGGCGCGACCAAACTAGAATGGTTGGCCCGTGGCGGCGCAGAGGAACGCGAGGTAGTCGCGCGCGCTCGCGAGCCGCTGCGCGAGCTGCTTCGGCAAGTCCGCGCGCCCGAGCTCCTTCACCGCGAGGTCGGCCACCGCGATGTGGTCCTTGCGCTTGAGATCGTCGATGTGCGCGTGCTCGGGATCGAAGCCCCGCGGTGGGCGCGACAACGACTCGCCCGACGGCTTCCAGATCTTCGTGAACTTCGCATCGTGACGCACGCGCTGCCAGTCCTTCGCGCGCGCGACGATGCGCTTGCGAATGCCGGCGAGCGCGTCGGGCTCGGGATGCCACAGCCCCGCACCGATGAACGAGCGCCCCGGCTCGATGTGGAAGTAGATGCCGGGCGCGTGCACGTCCTTGCCGGCGGTGTGGCGGAACTGGATGCCGATGTTGGTCTTGTACGGACTCTTGTCCGCCGAGAAGCGCACGTCGCGATGGATCCGCATGAGCGAGCGCGGATCGGCGACGAAGTGCTTGCTGATCTTCGCGAGCTCCGGCGCCATCGCAGCGATGAACGCGAGCGCCGGCGCACGCACCGAGCTGTCGTAGCGCTCGCGTTGTTGCTCGAACCACGCGCGCTCGTTGTTACGGTCGAGCTCGCGCAGGAACGCGAGCGCATCCGTGGGGAAACCAGTGAAGCCCGCGCTCTTCGTCGCCGCTGCCCGCGCCTTCACGGCCTTCTTCGTGGTCGTCTTCGCCATATGCTGGGTATGAGAGTACGCTTGCCGGGTCGGGCAACCCAACGCTCGACCTCGCGCATACAGGCGCTTCATGCCGATGTTGTCCACGCTCTTGCTCGCCGTCCTCGCTGCGGCTCCCGCCGAGACCGAGGCCGAGCGTCTGCATCGCAAGGGCGTGTTCTGTCAGGAAGAGATCGAGCGCAACGACTGCGCGATCGAGAACTTCGAAGCGCTCATGCAGACGAGCACCACGAAGCGCGAGCTCGTCACCGACGGCATGCTCCGGCTGCTCAAGCTCTACCGCGCCGAAGGCCGACCCGAGTCGAGCAAGCCACTGTTGCGTCGCTTCTGGGACGCGGGCATGCGCCGCGACTCGCGGGGCCACGTGCCCTACTCCACGCGCTTCCTGCCCGCCGACTTCGACGTGCTCATCAACGTCGACGTCGCGCGCATCGTCGACGCACCGATCACCCAGCGACTCGGCGTCGACGCGCGCGACACCTTGTTCGCATGCGACGAAGCCCGTCGTCACGATCTCGAGGACAAGCGCCGCTGGAATCGTGCGAAGCGCAAGGCCGCGAAGAGCGGTCGCGACTTCGGCACCGTGTTGTACGAAGAGTACGATCGCGAGCAGGCGCGCGAGGCCAAGCGCGAGCAACAGAAGGCGAGCGGAAAGGGTCCGTACGCGCAGCCGTCACCGATCTTCTTCGAGGCCAACTGCGAGGTCGCGCTCGCGCTCGGACAGACCGAGCTCGGAGGCTGGCGACGCATGACCGGCGTGTTCGCGCACGAGAAGTTCGCGCGCTCGGTGACGCTCGCCGAGATTCCCGGGCTCGAGGGCCTACTCGCGCAGGCCGTCGCCGACGCACGGCTCGTCGAGATCGCAGCGAATCACTGGGCGGTGCCGGAGCTGGTCTACGAGGGCCAGCCCGTCGAGATCGCACACCTGGATCACGAAGAGCTGCTCATCGCACCCGCGAACATCATCGACGAGATCATCGCAGCTCGCCGCGATCGCAAGCGCAAGGCCGATCGCGCGCTCGAGCAGCTCGTCTACAAGGTGCCGCGCGACACCGGCTTCTTCGTCGTGCTCACCTCCGACGCCACCACGGATCTGGGCATGGGCTCGCTGAAACCCGCGGCCCGCACGTTCCTGCAGGCGCTTTTGCCCAAGCCGAAGGGCGTGCAGATCGCGGGCGTGTTCGGCGAGGACTTCGGCCTCTTCACACGCGTGCCTACAGACAACCCGGTCAAGGGTCGCATGCTGGTCGCGATCGCTCGCAAGCTGATCGACAACCAGTCCGAGAAGGACAGTGACACCGAAGATCTCCTGCGCTCGCTCGATGTCGCCGAAGCGACCGATCGCCGCGCCCTGTTGGCGAGTTACGTCCTCTCGGCCGCACAGATCGAGAAGATCGTACTCGAGTGATACCGACAACCACCTACGCATCTGCGTGCGTGTGCAGTGCATGGCGGTTCGGTTGCGCCACCCCATCGCGTGTTGCACCCTGCGCGCGTGCGAACGTGTGATCTCGACCACCAATCGCGCAACGACGTCGAACGACGCTGGAGCGATACGCAGACCCTTGTGGCGCAGCTTGGAAAGCGGCGACAATGGCTCGGTCCAAGGCCCGTGCTTCAACGCTCCCCAGCCAAGCGTCGAATCCTCGTCGGTGCGCTAACCCTTTTCACGCTCGCAGCCACGTCGTTGGCTGCGACGCCAGCGGACGCCGCGAAGCGGATGCGCGGCGACAAGCGAGTCGGCATCGGAGGTGGCCTCGGCGATCCTCTCGGTCCCTCGCTGAAGTTCTTCCTCGCGCCGCAACACGCGTTGCAGCTGGACTTCGGTTGGGCGCCGATGCACCACGGCAACGGCATCCTGCATCTCAACTATCTCTTCCACTTCCCGCCGTTCGTCTCGAACAGCGTGATGGACTTCGGTCTCTATCTCGGCGTCGGCCTCGGTGTGGCGTTCTGGGCCGGTGGCTACGGCTACTACGGCTATCACAACTACGGCTACTACGGGAACGGGCGCGACTGCTACGACCCACCGGGTCCTGATCCGTATCGTTGCTACGGCTACGGCTACGGTCGCGGTCATGGTGGCGCGGCGATGATCTTGCGCGCACCCGTCGGTCTCTACTTTCACTGGATGAAGGTTCCGATCGACACAGTCGTGGAAGGCGGATGGTCACCGTACGTGGTGTATCCCGACCTCGCGCACGGCGACTTCAGCGTGAAGATTCGCTACTATTTCTAATCCCGCGTCGGAGGCACTGCGTGGCCGCATCGATCTTCACTCGTGCCGCGTCGCTGCTCGCGGCGTGGTCGCTCGCAGGTTGCGTCGCCAACCTCGAGGTCACCCGCATCAACTCGGATCAACAGAAGCCCAACAACGTCTGGGTCTTCTTCACCGTGGAGAACGACGGTGAGCCGGTCGCCGGCCTGCAAGCCGAGGACTTCGAGATCTACGAGGACGAGGGGCTGGTCTCGAAGTACGAGAGCCAGCAGGTCATCCAGAATCCCGAGGTCGCGGCCGTGATGTACACGATGCTGCTGCTCGACATGAGCGGCAGCGTCACCGAGTCGGGGCAGTCGGATCTGCTCGCCGACGCGGCGGTCGTGTTCAGCGAGCGCGTCGGCAAGACCCAGAAGGTCGGCGTGTACGCGTTCGACGGCAGCGAGAAGCTGCACTCGGTCACGCCGTTCACCGAGGCCGCGGGCTCGGTCGAAGGCGGCATCGAAGGCCTGCGCGGGTATCAGCCCAAGGATCCGTCGACCAACTTGCACGGCGCGATCCCGCTGGCGCTCGACGAGCTGCAAGAGGCGCTCGACAAGGACAAGCGTCCGATCAAGATGGGCACGCTCGTCGTGTTCACCGACGGCACCGATCGTGCGGGCCGGGTCAGTCGCGACGAGATGCTCGAGTCGCTCAACAGCGAAGACCACGGTCGCTACGAGGTCTATGCGATCGGCGTCGGTGCCGAGCTCGAAGAGAAGCAGCTGAAGGACATCGGGCGCGATGGCACCGAGATGGCCAGCGACCCCGGCAAGGTGCGCGAAGCGTTCGAGAAGGTCGCGCAGAAGATCGAGGCGCACACGAAGCGCTTCTACCTGCTCTCGTACTGCACGCCCGCGCGCAAAGGCGACCACTCCGTGCGCGTCGAAGCGGTCACGCGCAACCAGAAGGGCAAGGTCGACGGGCGCGGGTCCACGGCCTACGACTTCAACGCGAACGGCTTCGGTCCGCCGCCGCAGTGCGATCCGAACCGCGAGCCGAAGTTCAGCCTCGAGCGCGTCGATCCGCTCCCGAGCGAAGAAGAAGATCAGCCGAAGCGTCGTGGTCGCACGAAGCGTCGCACTGCACGCTCGCCGGGCAGCGACACCGACTCGAGCGCATCGTCGGGCGACGGCAAGGCGAGCGTGCGCGCATCGGGCAGCGCGGGCTCGGGCAAGCGCAGCAGCAAGCCACCACCGCGCACGCCGGGCGGGTAGCGCTTCGGCGGGCGCGCGCGCGACTCATTCGGTGAAGAGCGCGACCCAGGCGTCTTCGCCGGTCTCGTACTGCGTGATCGTACCGGCCGCGACCACGCCCACACCGGGTGCGAGCGCGAGCGCGGCGACGCGGTCCTCGAGACCTGCATCGCCGACGACCTCGTAGCCCCACTGCAGCTCGCCATCGAGTGCGAGCCCAGCGACGAAGCCGTCGTCATACGTGACGAGCGTGCCGCCGACGACGAGGCCGTGCGTGCCGACGACCACGGCATTCGGTCGCGCCGATGCGCCGCCGATCTCGAGCGGACCTTCGGAGAGCGCCACGCCATCGGCGGTCCACCACCACACCCAGCCGGTCTCGTTGTCGTTCATCGGACCGCCACCTTCGCCACGCGTGCCGACACCGACGATGCTGCCGTCGGATGCGATCGCGATGCTGCGGATGCGCAGCTGGATGCCGGGATCGACCAGCGTCGAGCTCTCCCACAGCGGGCTCGCATCGACGCCGATGCCCGAGATCCACGTGGTGCCACCCATGCCCATGCCGCCGAACGATCCGCCGGCGAGGATCGTGCCGCCATCGGGCGAGCCGATCGCAGTGCCGACGAAGACGCCGGGCGGTTGTCCGACGTCGCCCATGATCTGGCCGTCGGGACTGAAGCGCCGCACGGTTGCGGCGAGCGAGTCGAAGCCGCCCGAGTTCGTGATGAACGCGAAGCCTTCGGCGGTGGGGCTCACCAGCGAGGTGAAGGTGGCGATGTCTTCGGGCGCGCCGTCGATCGGCACGAGCTCGCTGACCTCGACATGCATGAGCAGCGCACGATCTTGATCGGGCTGCACGCCGGCAACGAACGCGCCACCGCTCGTGATCACGATCGAGGTCGCGACCTCGTCGTCGCCGAGATCGACCGCGGACTCGGCCACGATGCCGGCGTCGTGGTCGAGCACGCGCAACCACGCGTCGTCGTTGCTCTCGGTCTCGAGCGCACCGGCGACGAAGATCAGCCCGCCGCCGTCGACCGCGACGGCGCGCGCGGAGTCGTCTTCCGTCT
>DASZPU010000999.1:0-2221 GCA_035550195.1 Nannocystaceae bacterium | reverse complement strand
GCCGCCAGACGATCGGGCGGCACGCGGCGAGCGAGCAGCGCCTCGGCGTGCATCGCCCAGGTCATGCCGTCGGCGGGCCGCGCCTCGCTCATCCCGATCACGTTCATCAGCGCGAGCGCGGCCGCGAAGGCCTGATCGTCGGCATTCGCCGCCGTCGCGATCGCA
This sequence comes from Nannocystaceae bacterium, assembly GCA_035550195.1. Lineage (GTDB taxonomy): Bacteria > Myxococcota_A > Polyangia > Nannocystales > Nannocystaceae > Xiheibacterium. The sequence goes on along the minus strand of DASZPU010000999.1, from coordinate 2,056 downwards.
TAGGCCTCCTCCAGCATCCGCACTGCCGCGGTCGCATCGCCCTCGCCATCCGCGAGCCGAGCGCGCGCGGTGAGTGCATCGGCGAGCAGCGGCGGCCACCCGATCGCGCGCGCGGTCGCGACGGCCTCGTCGGCCGCCGACGTGCCCGATGCTTCCGCACGCACGCGATCGATCATCGCGCTGACCTCGGCGACGCGCTGCACATCCGCGGGCGCAGGTCGAGGACGTCGCGAGAGCGCGGCACCGTCGGCGCAGTCGGTCGCGCGCGCCAACCCGGCGGTCCACGACACCGCGCCGCGTACGACGGCGACATCGGGCTTCGCGAACCGATCGAGCAGCGTCGCCAGGCTCGCGCGACGCTCCGCGAGGCAGGCCCGCACGGCGTCGCGCAGCGCAGGTTCATCGGCGTCGCACGCTGCACGGGCGACCGCGCGCCACTCCTGCACCCAGTCGTCGACGCGGATGGCGACGCGCTCCGCAGTGTCGTCGGCGAACGTGAGCCGGGTGTCGCGTAGCGCCGCATCGATCGCCGCGCGCGTCTGCCCCGGCCACAGCCGATCGATCGCCGCGACGTCCGCGACACACTCCGCGTGTGCGCGTGACGCTTGCACCTGGCGCGCGACCGGAATCGCCACGATGGTCGCGATCGCGAGCAGACCGATCGCCGCGATCACGCGACGACGTCGGCGCGTCGAGGTGCGGCGCACGTGCAGCAGCAGCTCGCCGAGCGAGGGCCACCGCTGCGCAGGATCGGGATCGAGGCCGCGCTCGAGCGCGCGTCGCAGCCACCGCGGCGCCGCGTCGGGTCGCTGCGGCGCTCGGATCTCGCGACGCGTCACCGCGAGCAGCAGCGCGCCGGGATGCAAGCCTTCGAACGGGCGCTCGCCGTACAACGCCTCCCACGCGGTCACGCACCAGCCGAACTGATCGACCTTCGCATCGACGCTGCCCGCCCGATGGCGCTCCGGTGCCATGTAGGCCGGCGTGCCGCGCACGGGGGTCGCGGCCGGGTCCTCCACGATCTCGCGTGCGAGCCCGAAGTCGGTGACCAGCACGCGCAACGCGTCGCCGTCGCCCTTCGCGACCATGATGTTGTCGGGCTTCACGTCGCGGTGCACGAGCTTGACGTCGTGCGCAGCCGCGAGCCCATCGCCGGCCGCGAGCAACACCGGCAGCACCTCCGTCCAGCCGCGATCGCGCGCGCGCAGCCACTGCGCGAGCGTGGTGCCTTCGACGAACTCCATCGCGAGCCACACGCGCTCGCCGAGCACACCTACGTCGAACACGGCGACCACGTTGGGATGCGAGAGCTTCGCGAGCGCCTGTGCTTCGCGCAGTGCCCGGCCGCGCTCGTGCGTGGGCGCGAGCAGCTTCAGCGCGACGTTGCGATCGAGATCCGGATCGCGCGCGAGATACACGACGCCCATGCCGCCCGCTCCCACGCGCGCAACGACGACGTAGCGACCGACGATCGCACCGGGCTGCAGCTCCTCGCGGTCGGGCCGCCCGAGGTCGACGGCCTCGGTGACCTCGTCGTCCGCGGAAGGCTGCGACGACCCCACGTTGCGATCATAGCGTCACGGACACGCGACCGGTGCGGTGTCGACGATGACGTCGTCGATCCACAGCTCGAGCGGCGCATCCATCTCGTGGAAGCTCCAGCCACCGACGAACAGCGTGTCGATGAGCGGCCCCCACCACGTCGAGTCGCCCGGCGTCGGCGCCACACAGCCCTGCCCGGTCTCGTCGACCGACACGATCGGATCGCTCCCATCGTCCTTGTACATCCGCAGGTGCCGACCGAGGCCGTCGATCTCGAACGCGATGCAGGCCCACTCGTTGGTCGGCATCTCGGTCATGCCCTGCGCCCAACAGTCTTGGTACGCGCCGCCGGTGTCGAGCCCGTCGACGAAGCTGTAGGTGTTCACGCCGTCGCGTGGCAACGAGCTCATGATGTACGACGCATAGTTGCCCGCCTGCGGCGAGGCGGGCTCGGCCTCACCCTGCACGCCGAAGAACGTCCAGTGGATGCTCGTGCCGTTCTGCGCGATGTACA
>DASZPU010000998.1:0-6736 GCA_035550195.1 Nannocystaceae bacterium | reverse complement strand
GGCCACGGTCGGCCCGACGTTGCACCGTCGGCGCGCGCCGTGCAAGCGCAGTGCTTGCGTCGCGCGCACGCGTGCGGCAAACCTGCGCGCGATGATTCGACTCTTCGGTACCACTACGTCGCCGTTCGTTCGTCGCGTGCGCGTCGTCGCGGCGGAGCTCGGTGTGACGTGCGAGCTCGTCGACACCGCGAAGCCCGAGGGGCAGGCGGAGCTGCGCACGCGCTCGCCGATCTGGAAGGTGCCGACGGCGGAGATCGGCGGGCGGCTGGTGTACGACTCGCACGCGATCACCGAGCTGCTGATGGCGGAGCACGGGCCGGGCCCGCTCGTGCCGTTCGATCCACGCGACGTCGACGCGCGCAACGCGATCGCGGTGATCGACGGTGCGCTCGAGTCGCTCATCAACGTCATGTACTTGTCGCGCGACGGCGTCGCGGCGGAGCAGTCGAGCTATCTCGTGAAGCAGCGCGAGCGCGCCGCGGCGGCGTTTGCGTGGCTGGAGTCGCGGAGCGACGCGTTGGGCGCGGGGCTCGGCCTGGTCGAGATCGCGCTGGTGACGACCATCGGCTGGGTTCGCTTCCGTCGGACCTACCCGATCGACCAGCACCCCGGGCTCGTGCGCTGCTTCGAGCATTTCGACGCGCGCCCGAGCTTCGCCGCTACTCGACCTTTCGAATGAAGTGCTACGCTGGGCGCGATGGAATCTCCTGACAACGACGTTCGCATCGCACAGCTCGAGCAGGAGCTCGCAGAGCTCCGCGCCGCTCGCCCTCGGGCCGAGCGCCCGCATCCGTTGCCGAGCTCGCCGCGACGTCGTACGTGGACGACCGTGCTGGCGTTGTCGTTGTTCGCGACCAGCTTGCCGGTCGCCACGTGGCTGCACATGGGCGCGCGCGAAGAGGCCGCACGCGTCGCGCAGAAGCGCGAGCAGAAGCACGAGCGCAAGCTGCAGCGCGCACAGCTGCGTTGGGAGCGAACGATGCGCTTCGTCGACGCGGCGCTCGACGACGATCGCTCGCGTGAAGATCGCGAGTCGGCGCTGCGCTTCCTCTCCGAGCAGCTCGGCGAGACCAGCCAGGTCCGCGCATGGGCCCGCAAGGAGCTGCGTCGCATGCACGGCGAGACCTCGACCGAGCCGCAGCCGCGCCACTCTCCCTGCCACCGCCGGCAGCACGGCGGATGAGCCGCTCGCACACCCTCGCGCTCGTGCTCTTCGCGATCGGCCTGCCGCTCGGGACGTGGATGCACGACCGCGCGACGACCGAAGGCATCCGCCTCGCGCAATCGGACGCACACGCCGACGACGAGCGCGCGCTCGACCGGTCCCTCCGCGAAGCTCGCACGCAACGCTTCCTCACCGAAGCCCGCGATCCGACCTCGTCCTGCGCCGCGCGAGCCTCCGCCCTCCACTTCCTGGCCGACGAAGACCACGAAGCCCCGGAGCTACGCGCCTGGGCGAAGCAAGAGCTCGCGCAACGCGGCCCTTGCCGCGTACACGAGCACGACGACACGCTCGGCCCACTCCTCAACGACCCGAAGGTCCACGACGACGTCGTGAAGCTCTTCGGCAATCTCGAGTGCAACGAGACGCTGAAGGAGCTCGTCCGTCTCGGCCTCGAGACGGATGAGCAACCGCGCGACTAGCTCGACCGCGGCGAGCGGTCAGCGGCAAGCGCTCACCGCGAAGCGGTGATCGACAGCATCACGCCGTCGATGTAGTCCTCGATCAGCGCATCGAGATCCCCGACCGGCAAGAACGGGTGATCCGCTCGGATGCGCCGCGTGATCATGAGCGACGCGATGCCGTGCATCGCCGCCCACCAGCGCGCGAACAACCGCCGCGGATCCTTCGGCATCCCACCTGCGAGCGTCGCGAACTTCTCGAGGAAGTTCTGCCGCACCTGCGCCTCGAGCTCCGCCACGACCTGCGCGTGCGTGCCCGAGAGCACCTCGGCGTTCGGCGTGTCTCCGATGAAGAGCACGGTGTACAGCCACGGATTGTCGCGCGCGAATGCGACGTAGCGACGCGACACTTCGAGCAAGCACTCGCGCGCATCGGCGATCGACAGCGCATCGAGCACTGCACGCCCGACCGACAGGAGCCCGCGCACCCGTAGCTCGCGCATGATCGCGGCTTTGCTGTCGAAGCAGGTGTAGAGCGTCGTCGCGCTGGTGCCGAGCTTTCCTGCGATCGCGCGCATGGTGACGCCGTCTTCGCCGTACGCTTGGCCGAGCTCGAGGCTCGCTCCGATAATCGCTTCGCGGAATGCCTCCGCGTCGCCGCCGGTGGTCATGCGCGGTGAAAGTACCAGGCCATCGCAAGCGGAAACCCGTGAGTGAAACTCGTTTTGGCGAACGCCGTTCGAAAGCAAACCGACCGGGCGTGTCCAAACGAGCCGACGGGCCGAGCACGAAAAGGCGGTCCGCGAGGCGCAGGAGCGTGGCGCCGCCGGCCGCTTCGCGAGCCGCTGCAGCGTGATGCATGCCGCGTGGCGATCACGACGGAGCTGGTGGCCTTTTCGGTATAAAGGTCGCGATGAGGCACTCCAACCTGCTCGTCGTTCTCGTGGGCGTGTCCGCTGCCTGTGGTGAGCCGGAGGGCCTCATGAGCATCGCGCCGGCGGACGTCACGGTGAAATTCGACTTCGATCACCGTCCACTGCCCGACATTCCGCTGCCGAACGACATCGCGACGCGCCACGATCCGAGCTCGCCCACCGGCCTGCGCATCAACGCCTCGGTGATCGCGAGCACCTCGTACGAGCAGCGCACGCGCGCGAAGATCGACGGCCTCGACGGCTGGGGCGTCTACCAACCGATCACGATCCCGTTCACCGGCCCCATCGACGTGCTCGGGCTGCGCGAGCGCCACGACGACGTCGACTACGATCTCTCGGACGACGCGATCTATCTCGTCAACGTCGATCACGACTCCGACGAATACGGCCGCGTCCATCACCTCGACATCGGCAACGGCAACTATCCCATCATCCTCGAGAAGCTCACCGCCTACGGTGACAACGATCCCCGCGGGTGGAACATCAACCTCGTCTTCGACGAGGAAGACGAGGACAAGAACGGCAACGGCGAGATCGATCCCAGCGAGGACGAGAATCGCAACGGCTACCTCGACCCCGGCGAGGATCGCAACAACAACGGCGTGCTCGATCTCTCCGAGGACAGCGACGCCGACGGCAACCTCGACAAGCCCAACTACTTCCCCGGTCGCGCACCGGCGCGCAGCGATCTCGCGGGCCGTGCCGACGCACTGATGAGCTTCTACGAGCGCGAGACCAACACGCTCATCGTCGCGCCGATGGTGCCGCTGCGCGAAGAGACCACCTACGCAGTCGTGGTCACGCGTCGCGTGAAGGATCTCGACGGCAATCCGGTCGGCTCACCGTTCCCGTTCGTGAACCACGCCGCGCAGACCGACGACCTCGAGCCGCTGCTCGACGTGTTGCCCGACGGCCTCGCCGCCGAGGACATCGCGTTCTCGTGGGTCTACACCACCGAGTCGATCACCAAGGATTGGTTCGCGGTGCGCGAAGGTCTGTACGGCGAGGGCCCGCAGGCCCACATCGCGAAGGACTTCCCGGCTCGCATCGCGCGGCTGTTCCCGCTCAAGGACACCGGCCCGGGCGGCAAGTTCGAAGGCCACAATCCCTTCGTCCTCAATCAAGAGGACTGGAAGCCGGTGCTCAACGTGTTGCTGATGGCCTTCTTCGAAGGCGGCGACACCACGAGCCAGCAGTTCCAAGCGATCGTCGACGGCCACGACTACATCGACTTCCACGCGCAGGGCACCTACTTCTCGCCGCAGCTCTTCAACCGCTTCGACGAGAACAACGAGCGACTGCCGCTCGACGAGCAGTCGTGGCCCATCGATCTCGAGCGCACGCCCGCAGCGACGCGCGCCGAAGAGATCCCGTTCTGGATCGTGATGCCGCGCAAGGAGACCTCGGTGCGCGGCCAGGGCAAGATGGCGCCGCTCGTCCTGCTCGGCCACGGCTACGGCAGCAACCGCGCGACCGAGCTGCTCGGCTTCGCCGGTTTCCTCGCGCAGTTCGGCGTCGCGGCGATCTCCACCGACAACGTCTCGCACGGTGTGCCGGTCACGCCCGATCAAGTGGGCCAGTTCCGCCCGCTCATGGAATCCGCGGGCCTCGGCCCTGCGATGGATGCCGTGCTCTTCGCGCGCGGCGGCGACGTCGACAAGGACGGCTGGCACGATCAAGACCTCAACAAAGATGGAACGATCGACAGCGGCGTCGACTTCTGGACGGCGTACCTCTTCCACATGCGCGACATGGTTCGCCAGTCCGCGCTCGACTACATGCACCTCATCCGCATCATCCGCAGCTGGGACGGCAAGAAGCAGTGGGAGATGGATCTGGATGGCGACGGCAAGTTCGACAAGATCGACGTCAACAACGACGGCGTCATCGATCTCGCCGGTGACTTCGACGGCGACGGCATCGTCGACATCGGCAAGGACTCGCCGATCTACGTGATGGGCGGCTCGCTCGGCGGCATCATGGCGACCACGCTCGGCGGCCTCGAGCCCGAGATCGAGTCGATCATCCCGATCGCGGGCGCGGGCCGGCTCATGGACGTCGGCAATCGCTCGCTGCAAGGCGGCGTGCCCGAGGCCGTGCTGTTGCGCGTGATGGGCCCGCTCTACCTCGCGACGATGCAGGACGACGGCACCACGCGCATCCACAGCCAGGTCACCGAGCTCAACAACAAGGCCGACATCCCGATCACCACCGTGCAGGGCCTCCTGCCCGGCGACACGATGATCGCGGAGAACCTCGTCAACGGCGAGATCGGTTGCGCGTATCTGTTGCCCGACGAGAATCCCGGCGACGGCGTGGCCGCGCGCGCGAGGATCTCGCTCGCATCGGATGTCGGCGACGCGACCGAGATCCGCATCTACCGCGGCGACGTGCTCGTGCCCGGCACCGAGGAGTGCGAGATCGTCGACGACGTCAAGCCGGTGAAGAAGATCAACGAGCTCGACGGCCCGCCGCTCGACGCGATGGGCATGCCGATGAAGTTCAACGGCGATCCGATCCCGGGCGGCAAGCTCGTCGCGTTCGCGGAAGGCTTCGGGCTCGCGCGCAACCGTCCGTCGCTGCGTCGCTTCATGAGCCTCGCGCAGATGGTGCTCGACCCGACCGACCCGGGCGTGCTCGCGCGCTACCTCGCGGCCGAGCCGCTCGAGTACCCCACCGGCGGCACGACCGGCGCGACGTTCCTCATCGTCACCACCGCGGGCGACATGAACGTGCCCGCGTCGGGTGGCGTCACGGTGAGCCGCGCGGCCGGTCTCGTCGACTTCCTCAACCCCGATCCGCGCTACGGCAAGCCGCTCAACCAAGTGCTCATCGACACGCACACCGCGGAGGCTGTGAACACGTTGATGCGCAACCGCTACATGAGCGTCCCGAGCAACCAGAACATCCGCGACCTGCTCGGGCTCGACGGCAGCTTCGGTGCGATCGTCGACGTCGAGAACTTCTCCGACGGTCAGGACATCTGGGGCACCAACATCCCGCGCCTCGATCCGCCGCTGCGGATCACGAACACGCACGACATGTGGGGCAACGATCTCGGTGGGCTCTCCGCCGCGGCGTTCCCGTACGCGATCCCGCAAGGCCAGCACGGCTTCGCGTTGCCCGGCCAGATGACCGACTGGGCGATCTCGATCTGTCGCGAGACGTTCGGCAGCAGCGACCCGCAATGCGACGCCGACAACTTCGTGGGCAAGACCTACGACGTCGGCTGGTTCATGTTCCACACCTTCGGGAAATTCCTGAAGGAGCCTGGGACGGTTCCGTACGCCTACGGGTGCTGGCAGAAGCAGGGCTGCAACAACATCGGCGAGGTGCCGCCGCCGCGCGATCCGGCGTCGCTGCCGTGAACACGGGCCACCGGGCGTTCGGCAACGCGCCGGCGCCCGTGGCCGTTTGGACAGGTTCGCTTCGTCGCCGCGGTTGCTAGGATCGCGGCTCGTGGAAGCGTCCAGCCGTTACCGCATCCTGCTCGTCGAAGATTACGAGCCACTCCGACGAACGTACGAGCGCACGTTCACGGAGTCGGGCTATCAAGTCGCCGCCGCCGATTCGATCGCGACAGCGCGTGCAGCGTTCGCCGATCCGGAGATCGACTTTCACGCCGCCGTGCTCGACTACCGGCTGCCCGACGGCACCGCGGCGGTGCTCGTGAAGGAGCTGCTCGATCGCAATCCGCTCTGTCGCTCCGCGGTCGTCACCGGTGCGGTCGACGACGAGACGGCGCTCGAGAGCGCTCGCTGCGGCGCGCACACCTACGTGCGCAAGCCCGAGACGTTCCCGAACTTGCTCGCCGCGTTGGCGAACACCGTCACGTCCACACTCGATTGGCGACGCGCGCTCGGGCAAGCCGCGGCCGCCAACACCAACGACCTGGGTCCCGCGGCGAACACCGTGCCGCAACCGGTCGGGCTCGACATGCGCGCGGCGATGGCTCGCATGGCGCATCTCGCCAATCTCTCGCACATCGAGACGTTGGTCGCGTGGCGTCTGCTCTGGGGCGACTCCAACAAGCGCATCGCTCAGCTACTCGGCTGCAGCGAGCGCACCGCGAAGTATCACGTCGCCGCCGTGCTCGCGGGCACGAAGGCACCGACGCGCGGTGCGTTGCTCGGTGTGTTGTTGCGCGACGCCGGCGTCGAGGATCCGTGGGAGAACCG
>DASZPU010000997.1:0-14949 GCA_035550195.1 Nannocystaceae bacterium | reverse complement strand
ACGCGGCGATCGCCTGCTCGTCGGTGCAGTCGATCGCGCGACCGCGTGCATCGACGCGCTCGCGCACGTCGAGGATCAACCGCGCAGCACCGGGCGGCACGCCCGGAAGATCACCGCAGTGCACCAACAGCAGCGCCTGCGGATCCACCTTCGCGAGCGCGTGCCCGAGCAGCAACACGCCCTCATCGTCTTCGCGCAGCCCTTCGCTCACGGCCGCGCACGCTAGCCCAATTCTCGCGGTGGGCGTCAGGTCGCGCGCGCCGCCCCCGTAGGAGGGGCATGCGCATGATCCTCGCGCTCTCGCTCAGCATCTGCGGCTTCGGCCTCGCGCGCGTCTCGGCGGAGTCGGATGCGGAGCGGCCGCAGGTCGAGCAGCCGCCGACCGACGAGCCGGCCGCCGATCCCGACGAGTGAGCTATGCTGCGGCCGATGCCGCGCGTGCTGTCCGTCCAAGAAGCGCAGACTCTGATCGAAGGTGGCGACGTCGACGTGATCGACGTGCGCGAGGCCAACGAGTACAGCGCGGGTCACGTACCGGGCGCGCGCTCGTTGCCGCTGTCGCTGCTCAAGACGAATCCGCAGCAGCTCTCCGGCGATCGCATGCTGTTCATCTGCGCGAAGGGCATGCGCAGCATGACCGCGGCGCAGCTCGCCGAGTCGGTCGGCATCCGCGAAGTGTTCTCGCTGGACGGCGGCACGATCGCGTGGGCCCACGCGGGGCTGCCGATCGAGCGCTAGGCGCGAGCCCGAAGGGCCGCGCGCCTCCGTGCCCGTGCGCGTGCCCGATGCGCGTGCCCGATGCGCGTGCCCGATGCCGGATGCGCAAAGCCCATCAAGCGCGGCCGCGCGGAGTCGCAGTAGGCTGCCGACGTGGTCGACGCCAGCCCCGATCTGCTCCGCGACTTGCTCGACACGATCGTCGAATCGCTCGACGACGCCGCCGATGCGCGCGCCCGCGCCGAGCGGGTCGGGCTCAGCCGTTGGTACTTCGATCGACTCGTCTCCGCGAAGATCGCCGAGCCGCCCGCGACGCTGCGCCGACGCCTCTTGCTCGAGCGCGCGGCATGGCGACTGCGCGGCGGAGCGAGCGTGACCGAGGTCGGCTTCGAAGCCGGCTACGGATCCACCGAAGCCTTCTCGCGAGCATTCAGCGCGGCGTTCGGCATGCCGCCGAGTCGCTTCGCCGACAGCGACGCCGCGCATCGACTCGACGCACCCAACGGCCTGCACTTCCATCCACCCGCCGGGCTGCGTGTGCCCGGCAGCACCACGAGGAGCGCCATGGATCTCGACGACCGACTCTTCCAACACGATCACTGGCAGACGCAACGCTTGCTCGAACGCGCGAGCAACCTGACCGACGAGCAGCTCGATCGCGAGATGCGACCGGGCCACGTCGTCTTCGGCTTCGACGGCCCCGAGCCGAGCGTCCGCAAGATGCTCGACAAGCTGGTGTGGACCAAAGAGGTGTGGACCGCCGCGATCGGTGGTCGCGACTATCCCGACGCGCGCGATCGCTCGATGAACGGACTGCGTCGCCGCTACGACGCGGTCGGCGAGCAGTTCCTCGCGCTCGCGCGCCGCATCCGCGACAAGGGCGAGTGGGACGACGCGTTCATCGACGCGCTGTGCACCCCACCGCAGAGCTTCACGTTCGGTGGCGTGCTCGCGCACATCCTCACCTTCGCGGCGCATCGCCGCATGACGCTGGTCGCGGTGCTGCGCGAGCTCGGCATGAAAGACGTCGAGGACGCCTGTCCGATCGAGTGGGAACGGTTGCGCGAGCGCGAACGCGACGCGTGATCGATCCCGCGGAATAGCCTCCCGCGCTCACGCGTCGGCGGGCGGGCTCACACCATGATCGACTACGTGATCGGGCGCGTGATGGCGTGGATGGACTCGGAGCCGGTCGTCGGGCTCATGATGATGGTCGCGGCGGTGGTCACCTTCGCGGGGATCTATCGTCGCGAAGGCGGGCCCGCACCGGGCCCGTGGGCGTGGCTGCGCCGCATCGTCGAAGCGGGCACGCTCGCGACGCTGCTCATGGGATTGCTGTGGGCATTTCGTGCGGTGCTCGGCGACAACGCGTTCTCGTTCCACGCCGAGCACGGGCGCGTGTCCGAGGCCAACTTCCACAGCCTGCAGACGATCTGGGGCGCGCCACACGTGCAGCGCGAGCTCGTCGTTCGTCACTACCGCAAGGTGGTCGCGCGCGAGGAGCAGTTCCGCGACGATCCCACGTTGCCGCCGGTCTTCCGCGACGTCGAGCGCGAAGAGCTCGTCGATCAGGACTCGATCGCGCGTGCCCACGGTGAGGTCGTCATCGTGCCGAACCAACGCAAGAAGGGCAGCGGCATCTATAGTGGATTCGAGGCCACGTTCGCGGTCGAGTACGAGGTCGCGAATCCTTCGCAGCACGCGACGCGCACCGAGCTCGAGCTACCGCTGTCGGGGCAGGTGCTCTACGACGAGCTGCGCGTCACCGTCGATGGTGCGGAGCTCGGGCCCGAGCTGCGCGTCGACGGCGATGCGCTGCGTTGGGAGCGAACGATGGCGCCGGGCGAGCGCATCACGATCGCGATCGGCTACGCGACCCGCGGCGTCGAGCACTTCTACTACCAGATCCCCGAGCCGCGAGAGATCCGCGACTTCGTGCTCGCGATGCGCGTCGTCGGTCTGCCGCGCGCCGACGTGAACTATCCCGAAGGCTGTCTCACGCCTTCGACCATCGACGAGGACGGCGACGATCTCCTGCTGCGTTGGCAGCTCGATCGCTCGCTCACCACCGCGGGCATGGGCGTCGCGCTGCCGCGGCCCGAGCAACCCGGTGCAGAGGTCGGCGCGGTGCTCTCGCGCAGCCCATACGCCCTGATGCTGCTCGTCGGTGCCGTGTGTCTCACGCTGCTCGTCGACTCGATGGGGCGCACCGATCGCGATGCGGTCGCGCTGCTCGACGTCGCGCTCACTTGCGCGAGCTACTCGCTGATGTTCGTGGTGATGGCCGCGGCCGCGGACGCGATCGGGCTGTGGGGTGCATTCGCGATCGGTGCCGCGCCGTGCCTCGCGTTGTCGTGGTGGTTGTGGCGGCGGCATCCCTCGCGCACGCCGGTGCTCGCGTTGCTCGGGTTCTTCGTCGCGGTGCATCCGCTTTCGGCGCTCTTGCCCGAGCAGCAGGAGGCGTTCGACGCCGCGGTGGTCGCAGGCCTCGTGCTCTACCTCGTCGCGCTCACGCTGCGCGCACGCGCACGCGCCCGCACGCAACCGTCGATCGCGGAGCCGCGCACACCGACGCTCGAAGATCTGCCGGTCGTGTGAGCCAGCGCGGTCGGGCTGCAACCTGCGCGCGCGCCCTCCGTCGTCGCTTCCGTGAGCCCGCGCCGCACCTCCGCCGTCCTCCTCTTCGCCTCGATGCTCGCCTGCGGTGACGACGAGACCGAGGCGCCGGGCAAGGAGCTCGGCCCGTGCGTGCAAGGCCAGTTCTGCGAGAGCCCGCTGCAGTGCACGAACGGGATCTGCGTGCACCCCGATCAGCTCGGCGACACCGGTCACGTCAGCAGCGCATCGAGCAGCCTCAGCGTCGGCGAAGGCGAGGGCGAAGGCGGTGAGGTCGGCGGCAGTGATGCCGGCGAAGGCATGCCGAGCGACGACTCGATCTCCGCGGGCGACGGCATGGGCGACGGCGGTGGCGCGGAGATCTACTGCACCGGCGACAGCGATGGTTGCATCTGCGGGCACACGGCCGACTACGGCCCGCTCGGTGCCGCATGCTCGACGTCGACGGTCGGCTCGCCGGGCTTGTGTTGCGGCACCGACGGCTGGCCGAGCTTCGGCGGCTGCAGCTGCTGGACGCTCTCGTGTCGACTGCTGACGTTCGGCGACACGTGCTACTGCGGCATCGGCAGCGTCGACACGAGCGACGGCGACATGGCCGTCGACGTGTGCACTCCGCTCGAAGCCGGCGTGTGCTGCCGCGATCTCGAAGGCAGCGACTGCACGTGCTGGGAAGACCTCACCGCGTGTCCCGAGGGCTACGAACCGACGGGCTCCTGCGACGTCTCGCAGATCGCGTGCGGCACCGAAGGCTCGACACAGCTCGGCGCGTGCAACTAACTCTTCGCGTACGTGCCGACGATGTGACCCGTCGCGAGCACGTGGGGCTTCATCGCGGCCTCGAGGGTCGCGCGATCGGGCTCGTCGAGATCGCCGAGCATCGTGTCGAGCGCGTACACGCGATGGAAGTAGCGATGACGTCCGGTCGGTGGGCACGGCGGCGTCCACTCGTCGTCGCCCTCTTCGTTCTTTCCGACGCGGGCGCCTTCGGGCAGCGCACCGGCGTCGAGCGCATGCACGCCGGCCGGGATGTCGTAGACGAGCCAGTGCAGATACACGCGCTCGGGCTTCGCGGGATCGGGCGCATCGGGATCGTCGACGATCACCGCGAAGCTCTGCGTGCCCGCCGGCGCGTCACCCCACTGCAACGGCGGCGAGCTGCCCTCCCCGTCACAGGTGTACTCGGTCGGGATGTCGCCGTTGGTCGCGAAGGCCGACGACGTGACGACCAGCGGCGCGGCGTCCGGCGCGAGCGGCCCGCTCGATTTCCCCGGGGAACCCCGACCGCCGCAAGCGGGGGCAGTGAACGCCGCGACGAGAACACCGACCAGGGCGCGCTGCATGATTCGATCGCTCCTCGCGAGCGCGTTGCCATGCAAGCGCTTCGCCCCGCGAGCGATCGCAATCGCGACAACGCCTGCGCGTGTCGGGCTGCGAGCGCGCTCGCGACAGTGAGGCGGATCCGCACCATGCGAGCTCACCACGACGCAGCGCGTCGCGATCGGCCCGCACGAAGGCGGTCGCGGCGCTCGTTGCTGGGCGCGGCGCTCGTCGAACACTGCGGGCACGATGCGCTGCCGGGTCATTTCCATCATCGTCGCGTGCCTCCTCGGTTGTGATCTCGACGGAGACGACGCAATGCGTCCCGCCGCCGACGACGGCGGCGACGAAAAGGGCGACGACCCGAAGGACGACGAAGGCGACGAAGAGCTCGAGCCCACGATGATCGTCGGCACCGTGTACGCGTTCGTCGAAGGCAATCCGATCGCCGGCGCGCGCGTGTGCGTGCTCGGCCCCGAGGACATGCCCTGTGTCGAGAGCGGTGGCGATGGTCGCTATGCGCTACCCGAGCTCGATCCGGAGATCCAAGTCGGCGTCACCGCGGAAGCCGACGGCTACGTGTCCGCGGTCGCGTGGGGGCTCACCACCGACGGCGAGATGGGCGTCGACGTCGGCATGCTCTCGACCGCTGCGGCCGATGCGTTCGCGACCGCGATCGGCACGCCGTTCGACAGCAGCAAGGCCCAGATCGCGATCGGTGCGAACGACGGGTCGAGCCCGATCGCCGGCGTGTCGTGGACGATCGATCCCGCGTCGGGCGTGCAGGCCTACGTCGGCGACGACGGCCTGCCCACCACCGCGCTGCACGCGACCACCGCGAGCGGCATCGGTGGCTTCATCAACGTCGACGGCGACACCGTCGAGCTCGCCGTCACCCGCGAAGGCGCGAGCTGCTTCGCGAGCGCGCTCGCACTGCCCGGCGCGGCCGACAACTCCACACGCTTGCCGCTGTTGGCCGGCCACTTCAACGGAGTGATCGGCGGCTTCACCTGCATGTAGCGCTCAGCGCTTCTTCGCGGGCCCACGCAGCGCGCGTGCGCCCCACAGCGTCGCCGCGAGCACACCCGCGAGCCCGCCGACGTCGCGGATCGCGGCGAAGGTGGTGAGCGCGAAGAACAGGTGCAGCCCGATGAGCCAGCGCGACGGCAGCGGTAGACCGAAGAGCAGCGGCGAGCTCACCATCGTGTGGCGATGTCGCGTCGCGAACGCGGGCACGACGATCGCGACGATGATGCGCTGGCCCTGCATCATCGCGAACGAGAAGTCGTTGCGCGTGCCGGTCGCGGCCTCCCACGCGAGCTGGGCGACCACCGCGGTGAGCCCCGCGATCACGACGCCACCGAGCACGAGCACGCGCACGCGTGCGACCCCCATCGCGACGCACAGCTCGACGATGAACCACCAGATCGCGACCAGCTGGATCACGCTCCACAGTCCGAGCGCGCCCTGCCCCACGAAGCCGTACGTGACGACGCGCCAGAGCTGGCCCGCTTCCCACACGCTCGCGTCGAGTCGCAGCCACGCGAGCAACGGACGCAGCTCGTAGAACGACTCGGCGATCATTCCGAGGCCGAGCGCAGCCAACAGCAGCACCACGAAGCGCGGCGGCTTCCCGCGCGCACCCGCGATGATCTCGCGCCAAGGATCCCGATCGAACACGGCGCAGATACTACTACGCGCTCGCGAGCACCCAGCGCGCGAGCTCGGCGGAGCCCACGGCTGCGCGCGCGCGTCGAGCTTCTTGCAGGCGCTCGCGCACCGCAGCCATGTCGGGCCAGCGCAGGCGCGGATCGACGGCGAGGCAGCGCGTCGCCAGCTCCAGGAGATCGCCGGGCAGCGCGTCGAGCCGCGACGCGACGCCTTCGCGGATCCGATCCATCGTCTCCACCGCGCTCGCGCCGTCGAACGGTCGCCGCCCGGTGACGAGCTCGATCATCATCACACCGAGCGCGAACTGATCGCTCTTCGCACTGACCGGATCGCCGGCGATCTGCTCGGGCGAGAGATACGCGTACTTGCCCCGCACCACGCGACCCTGCGTCTGACTCGCGGCATGCGTGGCCTTCGCGATGCCGTAGTCGGCGAGCTTCACCTCGCCGGTGTTCGACACCAGCACGTTGGCGGGGCTCACGTCGCGATGCACGAGCCCCAGCGAACGACCGCTCTCGTCGCGGAATGCATGCAGATATCCCAAGGCCGCCGCGACGCGATCGACGACGTACAGCGCGAGCGCTTCCCCGGGTCGTCGCGCCGCGAGCAAGCGCCCGACGTCCGCGCCTTCGATCAGATCCATCACGACGTAGTAGCGCCCGGCATCCACGCCGAGATCCGACACGCCCACCAGATTCGGATGCGACATCGCAGCGCCGAGCTTCGCCTCCGCGATGAGCAGCTTCTGCAGCTCGGCGTCGTCGGCGTGCTCTTCCGCGAGCACCTTGATCGCCACGCGCTTGCTGAAGCCACTCGCACCGAAGCGCATCGCGGCGAACACCTCCGCCATCCCGCCCGCGCCGACGCGCGCGAGGATGCGATAGGGCCCGAGCTTCTCCGGCGCGCTCATGGTGATAGTCTCGCACTCGTGGTGGCGACGCTCTACTCGGTGGTGTGGCAAGCCGGCCTGCTCACCGCCGACGAGTGCGAGCGACTGATCGCAGCGCCGTTGCCGTGGATCCCCGCGCAGGTCAGCGATGCGAGCGGCGCGGGCCCGACGACGTCGGGGGAGAAACGGGCGGCGTGGAAGCTGCTCGAGCTCGGGCCCACGAGCGCGTGGATCTTCGAGCTCATCGCGGAGTTCTTGCGCGTGCACGCCACCTACGGGTTCGAGCTGAGCGAGCTCGCGTCACCGCTCAAGGTGCAGCGCTACGAGCCCGGTGACTTCCATGGTTGGCACGCCGATCTCGGCAGCGCGCAGGGTCGCAAGCGCAAGCTGGGGATCACCGTGCAGCTCGCCGACGACGCCGCGTATGCCGGCGGCGACCTGCGCTTCTTCGATCCGCCCGCGCACGCGTCGGCCCCGCGATCGCGCGGGACTGCGATCGCGTTCCCGTCGTATCTGCCGCACGAAGTGACGGCGGTGTCCGCGGGCGTGCGCTACGCGTTGACCGGCTGGGCGGTCGGGCCACCGTTCCGCTGAGCTCGTGAGCCATTCGCCGCGCTTCGCGGCATCATCATCGAGATGGCGGGATTGCCGTTGCGTTGGGGTGTGGTCGCGTGCGCGGGTGCCTGCGCGTGCGGGCCGTCGGTCGGCGGCACGAGCGGCGGCACGGGCTCCGCCGAAGGCGAGAGCGGCAGCAGTGGCTTGTCGCTGAGCAGCACCGCCATGCCGGGCGAGTCGAGCGAGGCCGGCAGCGGCGGCGCACCCGAGAGCTCGTCGTCGAGCGCATCGCCCGAGTCGTCGTCGACCACCGACGATGGCGTCGATCACTGCAGCTACGACACCGACATCTGCGGCGAGTTCTCGGTATGCGTCTGCACGTGCGACTACGATCCGAAGTGCTGCACGTGCGAGAGCTCGGAATGCACCGAGGATGCGCACTGCGGCGAGGAAGCGTCGTGCATCTTCGAGGCGCACTCCACCGCGTATTGCTTGCCCGTGCCGAACTGCCACGGCTTGGGCGGCGCCGCGATACTCGAGAGCCAAGCGGACGTCGCGGCGCTCGCGGGCATCACGTGCATCGGCTACGTGCAAGCCGACAATGCGTCGCTGACGGATCTGAGCGCGGCCGCATCGCTCATGTGGACGAGCTCGCTCGACATCGTCAACGACGCCACGCTCACCACGCTCGCGGGCTTCGAAGGCCTGCGCCACGTCGCTGCCTTGGATCTCGACGGCAACGCGGTGCTGAGCGACATCGGCGCGCTCGCGGGGCTCGAGGAGATCGTCGAAGGCGGCGGCATCCGCAACAACCCGATGCTGCCCGCCGCGGACGTGCACGCGCTGCTCGCCGGAATCGAAGGCGGCGACCTCGTGATCGTCTGCGGCAACCTCGACGACGTGCCCTGCTAAGCTCGTCGGCGTGTCGCCGTCGCACACCGTGCACACCGAGGCGCTCGGCGGGCCCGTGGGCAGCGGCATCGCGTGTCAGCTCGTGGTCGTCGAAGGGCCCGACATGGGGCGCGCGGTCGACATCGGCGACGCCGAGGTGATCGTGGGCACCGATCCGTCGTGCACGCTCGTGCTCACCGACGAAGCGGTGTCGCGACGTCATCTGCTCGTGCGCGAGTCCGACGATGGTCGCTTCGCGGTGCGCGACCTCGACAGCCGCAATCACACGCTCTACCAAGGCTCGCACCTCGGCGAGGCCACGCTGCCCGCGGGCGCGACGCTCAAGCTCGGGCGCACCTTCGTGCGTCTGCAGCCGCGCCCGCAGCCCGTCGATCTCCCACCGTCGCAATCGCGGCGCTTCGGCGAGCTCGTCGCGGAGAGCCTCGCGATGCGCGAGGTGTTCGCGGTGCTCGATCTCGCCGCCGGCACCAACGTGTCGGTGTTGCTCGAAGGCGAGACCGGCGTCGGCAAGGAGCTCGCGGCGCGAGCGATCCACGATCGCGGCGATCGCAGAGGCAAGCCGTTCGTCGCGATCGATTGCGGCGCACTGCCGGAGAGCTTGCTCGAGAGCGAGCTCTTCGGTCACGTGCGCGGTGCGTTCACCGGCGCGGCCAGCCCACGCCAAGGCGCGTTCGTACGGGCCGATGGCGGCACGATCTTCCTCGACGAGCTCGACTCGATGCCGCTGCCCGTGCAGGCGCGATTCCTGCGCGTGATCGAAGAGCGACGCGTGCGTGCGGTCGGCTCGGACAGCGAGCACGCGATCGACATCCGTGTGATTGGTGCGTCGCGTCGCGACCTCCGCGAGCTGGTGGCCGAGGGCGGCTTCCGTCCCGATCTCTACTATCGCCTCTCGGTGGTGCGCGTCGTGTTGCCGCCGTTGCGCGAGCGCAGAGAAGACCTCGCGCCGATCGTGCGCGAGATGCTGCGTTTGCGCGGCATGAACGAGCCGGGTGCGCTCGACGGCAGCAACCTCGATCGCCTCGTCGTGCACGACTGGCCCGGCAACGTCCGCGAGCTCCGCAACGCGATCGATCGCGCGCTCGCGCTCTCGCCGGGCGCGACCACCTTCGCCGCGCTGCGGCTCGGCATCGACGCCACTACGACCAGCGACCCGCCCGCGATCCGCACCGATCTGCCCTTCGCCGAAGCGAAGCAGCAGGTCATCGACGCGTTCGAGCGCGGCTATCTGCGCGACGTGCTCGAGCGCTGCGACGGCAACATCTCCGCCGCCGCGCGCGAGGCCGGCATCGATCGCAAGCACCTGCGCACGCTGCTCGTGCGTCACGGGCTGATCCCGGACTGAGCGCGCACGAGCACCGCGGTGATGTTGTCGCTGCTGCCGGCGAAGAGCGCGGCTTCGACCAGCGCACGGCACCCGTCGGCGAGCGCAGACGTCCGCATCAGCTCGGCGATCGTCGCCTCCGGCAACGCGCCCCACAATCCGTCGGAGCACAGCAGATAGGTGTCGCCAGCGAAGAGCGCTTCGCCGCGCACATCCGGC
The DNA here is from genome assembly GCA_035550195.1 of Nannocystaceae bacterium. Lineage (GTDB taxonomy): Bacteria > Myxococcota_A > Polyangia > Nannocystales > Nannocystaceae > Xiheibacterium. The sequence continues at coordinate 4,729 of DASZPU010000997.1, read as the reverse complement.
ACGGTGTCGCCCTCCATGCCGATCGCGCGCGTGAGGCAAGCGAGGAACGCCGGTGAAACCTCGCGATCGCCCATGCCGTTCTTCGCGAGCTCGGCCGCCACCGAGTGGTCCTCGGTGAGCTGCGCGAGCTCGCCCGCGCGCAAGCGATACACGCGCGAGTCACCGACGTGACCGATGACGACGCGCGTGCCGCGGAACAACGCGAGCACCGCGGTCGACCCCATGCGTGCGAGCACGCCGTGCTTCTTCGCCTTCACCTCGCGATCGGCCACGCGCAAGCTGGCTTCGACCAACATCTCGAGCGGACCGAGATCGCTGCGCTCGCGCACCGGCCACGTGCCCTCGGGATCGACGTCGTTCTTCGTGACGAACCCCGCGAGCGCATCGACCACGGTCGCGCTCGCGACCTCGCCACCTTCGTAACCTCCCATGCCATCGGCGACGACGAACAGACCGAGGCTCGGGCGGACGAGCAACGCATCCTCGTTGTTGGCCCGACGGCCGACGATCGACAGACCCACGGATTGAAGCGCGAGCGGGGCATCCATGCCGCGTGGAATCGCAAACGCGGGGCCATCGCCGAGCACTGCGCCACCGCGATCGGCACTGGCGTGTCGACACCTCGAAAACGCGCCGCGGCGGGGTGGCGGCACCCAGATTGCGAGAGCGCCAGTCGCTGCTCGCCTTCCGCGATTTTTGTCCACACGGCCCTTCGGGCCGTGCTAGACATCCGCTCGGACGGTTGTTCGACGGCCGCCGCGACGATGCTCGCTTCGCATCGACCGCGGCCGCGCAACGGCGGTCCCGCCGGGATCCGCACGTTCGGATGTCCCCGCGGTCTTTGCGATGACCCGCGCTAGGCGGTCCATGAAGTGACGCAGATCGAGAATTTCCTCCCGCTCGTCGAACCCGACGCGCTCGCCAAGATCACCAGCGTGAAGGCCTTCAAGGCCGGGCGCGAGCTGTTCGACGCCAAAGGCGTCAGCGATCTCGTGTTCTCGGGCGATGCCGTCTCGGGGCGCGTGCGCGGCAGTCAGCCGTTGCCGCACAACACCGCGATCAAGCTCGAAGGCCCGGGCCGACTCGGTGCGCAGTGCTCGTGTCCGACGTTCACCGATGGGTGGGAGCGCTTCTGCCACCACGCGGTCGCGCTCGGCTTCGCGTTGCGTCAGCAGTATCGCAGCGGCGGCGAGATCACGACGACGCAGAATCCGTGGGTCGCCGACATCGGCCCCGAAGCGGCCGCGGCCGCGAATCGCTACACCATCGCGCAACGCGGTGGCACGTGGCTCGTGCAGGTGTTCCAGTCGGGTGCGGCGATGGAGAGCAAGCGCAGCCGCACTGGCAAAGAAGCGCTCGCGCCCGCCGATCGCCTGATTCGCCACTTCCTCGCGCAGGAGATCGATCGCAACGACGACGGCGCGCACGAGCTCGACGACGCCGCGCTCGCGGGCCTGTTGTACTTCGCTCGCTACGCGCAGGTGAGCCTCAAAGGCGTGGGCAAGCTGCGCTTCGTGCCGGGCGCACTGACGCTGCGCGTGCGCGCCGAGCCGCGCAACGACGGCAACATCGATCTCCACGCGTTCCTCGAGCACGCCGACAGCTCGCGCAGCTTCGAGGTCGACAAGGGTCGCGTCATCGGTGGCGCGCCCACGTGGTTCCTCGTGCCCGAGACCTGCGAGCTGTTCATGGTGCTCGACACGCCACCGTGGGTGCTCGACGCGATCAGCAAGGCGCCGCGCATCGTGATGGACGCGAGCGTCGACGCCGACGCGATGGACTCGATCGTCGGCAAGATGCACACCGTCGGTGTCTCGCACGCCGACCTGCACGCGCTCGCCTCCGACGCGAAGAGCGTCGATCGCATCATCGTCACCATCGAAGGCGATCCGCAGCGCGTGAAGGTGCAGCTCGCCGCCCGCTACGATTTCGTCACGCTCGGCGTCGGCGGCGAAGAGCCCGAGTCCGCGCGCTACTCGATGAGCTCCGGCGGGCAGACGGTGTCGTTCTATCGCGATCTCGATGCCGAGGCCGCCGCCCGCAAGGTGCTGGTCGATCTCAAGCTCGAGTGGCAGACCAACGACGAGTCGTTCGTCGCGACCGGCGATGCCGCGATCGAGTTCCTCATCGCCGGCGTGCCGCTGTTGCCCGAGACGTGGGAGAAGCGGATCCCCAAGCTGCCGAAGATCCGCAGCAAGTCGCCCACGCCGCGCGTGTCGGTGTCCACCGGCGACGGCTCGGTGCTCGACGTCGAGGCCATCGTCGACATCGAAGGCGAAGAGAACCTGCTCAGCTTCCGCGACTTGTTGCGTTGGCTGCACGAAGGTCGACGTTGGGTGACGCTCGCCGACGGCAGCGTCGTCAAGCTCGATCCGAAGATCCTGCAGCCGGTCGCCGAAGCCACCGGTGACATCCAGTTCGACAAGGACGGCAAGGCCGAGGTGTCGACGCTCGAGCTCGGCACGCTGTCGCGCTTGCTCACCGAAGTGCCCACCGCCGAGGTCGCGAAGGAAGTGCGCGCGCTGTTGCAGGGCATGACCGGCGATCGCAGCGGCAAGGCCCCGCGCAAGGCCAAGGCGCTCAACGCCAAGCTGCGCGAGTACCAGAAGTCGGGCTTCGCGTGGCTGTGGCAGCTGCACGAGAACCGCATGACCGGCGTGCTCGCCGACGACATGGGTCTCGGCAAGACGGTGCAGGCGCTCGCGCTGCTCACCAAGGCGAAGGAAGACGAAGGCAACGCGCCCACGCTGATCGTGTGCCCCACGTCGGTGCTCTTGGTGTGGAAGCAAGAGGTCGCGAAGTGGGCCCCGTCGCTGTCGCTGCTGGTGTGGCACGGCCCCGATCGCATGGAGAACGCGCGCCTGCTGAAGAAGACCGACATCGTGGTCACCAGCTATGCGCTCTTGCGTCGCGACATCGACGACCTCGCGAAGATCCGCTTCCGCTACGTCATCCTCGACGAGGCGCAGTACATCAAGAACTGGACCACGAGCACGGCGAAGAGCGCGAAGATCCTGAAGAGCGATCACCGGCTCGCGATGACGGGTACGCCGGTCGAGAACCACCTCATCGATCTGTGGGCGATCTTCGATTTCCTCGCGCCCGGCTTCCTCGGCAAGCTCACCGACTTCCAGAAGAACTACGTGAAGCCCATCGAAGACGGCGACACCAAGCAGCTCGATCAGCTGCGCACGCGCGTGCGTCCGTTCGTGATGCGGCGCAAGAAGGAAGACGTCGCGTCCGAGCTGCCGCCGAAGACCGAGCAGGTGATCTTCTGCAACTTCGGGCGCTCGCAGCTCGGGCTCTACAACCGCATCCTGAAGGCGGCGAAGGACGAGATCACCGGGCGCATCGACGAGGTCGGCGTCGAGAAGGCGCAGATGACGATCCTCGCTGCGCTCACGCGACTGCGGCAGGTGTGCTGCGATCCGCACCTGCTGGGTCTGCCCGAGGGCACGCCGATTCCGCCGTCGGCGAAGCTCGAGGCGTTCGAGGAGCTCATCGCGGATGCGGTGGGCTCGGGCCGCAAATGCCTGGTGTTCTCGCAGTTCGTCGAGATGCAGAAGATCCTCGGCGCATCGCTCGACAAGCTCGGCATCGAGTATCTGTGGCTGCACGGCGGCACGAAGAACCGCGAAGAGCTGGTCGGCAAGTTCCAGCATCCCAGCGGCCCGCCGGTGTTCCTCATCTCGTTGAAGGCCGGCGGCAGCGGTCTCACGCTCACCGAGGCCGACACCGTGATCCACTACGATCCGTGGTGGAACCCGGCGGTCGAAGATCAGGCCACCGATCGTGCGCACCGCATCGGCCAGGACAAGCCGGTGATGGTCTATCGCATGGTGATGGAAGACACCGTCGAGCAGAAGATGGTCGAGCTCGGCTCGCGCAAGCGCGCGGTGGCCGAGAGCGCGCTCGGCCGCGACGCGAGCGCGGGCAAGAGCTTGACGATGGACGACGTCGAAGAGCTGCTGCGTACGCCGGCGATCAATCCCTGGGATTGATCCGGCTTCAGCTCAGGGCAGCGTGTGCTGGGCGAAGAAGTCGAGCATGCGCTCGGTCGCGATCACGGTGTCGCTGTACGGGCCGATGAACGAGTAGCAGAAGGCCGGGTCGCCGCCCGGCCAGCAGTGGCCCATCGGGTCGAGCGTGCACATGCGGACGTCGCCGTCGCCGTCGCAGCCCGAGTAGGTGTCGCAGTGGCCACCGTCGAGCATCTCGACCGTGGGTTCGGGATCGCAGCCGTCGATCGCGACCCACCGCTCGGTGGTCGCGACTGCGTCGGCGTAGGGCACCAGCGGATCCTGCACGCCGTTGAATGCGAACACCGGCATCGGACGCGCGGGCATGCACTCTTCGAGCGGGATCCGCAACGCACCGACCACCGGTGCGACCGCAGCGAACACATCCGACGCTTCGCACGCGAGCCGATGCGACATGAACCCGCCGTTGGAGAGCCCCGTCGCGTAGATCCGCTGTGGATCGACGCACGCCGCGGACTGGATGTCGGCCACCACCGCGCGGATGAAGCCCACGTCGTCGACGTCGTTGATCTGCGACGTGCCGCAGCAGCTGCCCGCGTTCCACGAGTTGTCGAGCCCCTCGGGATGCGCGGTGATGATGCCGCGCGGCTCCGCGGCGTCGTTGAGCTGCGACCAGTCCGACTGCATGGTCGGGTTCGAGAGATAGCCGTGCATGTTCACGATGAGCGGCGACGACGCGTCGCTCGATT
>DASZPU010000996.1:0-1779 GCA_035550195.1 Nannocystaceae bacterium | reverse complement strand
AGCACGGCGACGTGAAGCGCTTCGACCTCGCCGATCTCGACACACTGCTGCGCGACGAGCACCTCGTCGACGCGGGCACGTGATCCGTCACTTTGGCTCGGTGTGCAGCACGTGGAAGACGCCTTCGGTGATCGTCACCGGGGGGATCTCCGCTGCGCCCGGCCAGCGCACGACGCCCTCGAACGTCCCGGTGACGAAGCCTCCGACCTCGCCGGCTTCTTCGACGGTGATCGTGCAGTCGCCCGACGTGCGCGTGCTGAGCTCGAGCGGGCCCATCGGGCCTTGGATCGTCCAGTAGATCGCGACGTCGATCTCCTCGAGCACGCACTCGTACGTGCCCGGTCCGATCGGCGGAATGCGGATGATCAGATCGGCGCCCTGCCCTCCCGACTCGCTGCCGACGACGAGCAAGGTGCCCGCGGGGCTGTTGTACGCGTGGGGATCGATGTCGTAGCTCGACGGCACGCCATCGACGATCGCGGTGATGATCGGATCGGTGCTCGGCGGCTCGCCGCTGCTGCTGCTCTCGTCCGCGCCGCTCGTGTCGCTCGACGACGACTCGGCGTCGCTCGTGCTCGACGAGCCGCTCGTGGAAGGTGACTCGGTCGTGACGAGCGCGGTCGTGTCGCTGGTCGCAGTGTCGGGCGTGCACACGTCGGCGACACAGGTCAGGCCGTCGTCGCAGAAGCCGAACGCGCACGCGCAGCCGTCGGATCCCTGCGGGCAATCCTGGTCGGGACCGGGAGCGCGACAGGCCCACGCGGATGCGATGCCGAGCGCGAATGCAGTGGGTCGGAGGAGCACACCAGGGGACCGGAAAAAGCGCGAGCCGTGCATGCCCGAAAGTCCGACGGGCGCGGCCGGCAGTTCCCGTGCGCCGCAATCAGGTGGCAGCGATCACTTCAATGTGCGAGCGCGCGCTCGGCCTGCTCCAGCGGCGCGCGAGCGATCGCGAGCTGCTCGGGCGTGGCGTGGAGCGCCTCGAGGATCGCGACGGCTTCGCGCGCGTGACTGCGCGCGCGCGCGGGCGCGTTCGCGAGCAGCTCGACCTCCGCGAGCTCACGATACGCATCGGCAACCAACGCGTGCTCGTGCCCGAGCATGTGCTCGTGGCCCGCGATCGCCTGCGCGAGATGAGCGTGTGCGTCGTCGAGCGCGCCCGCGCGTTTCTCGACGTCGCCGAGCTGCCCCGCGAGCGTGGCGGTCTCCGGCCCGAGCGGGCCTTCGCGCTGCTCGGCGATCGCGAGCGCGCGGCGGTACAGCCCGCGCGCATCGTCGAGATCTCCACGACGGCGCGCGACGTCGGCCAAGGCTCCGAGCGCGAACGGCAGCTCGGGATGACGATCGCCGCGCGTCGTCTCGGCGCGATCGATCGCGTCGCGTAGGCGTGCATCGGCGAGCGCGAGATCGCCGGCATGCGCATGCGCGACGCCGAGGGTGGCGAGCGCAGCGATCGTCGACGGATCATCGCGGCCCCGCGATCGCTGCCGCAGCTCGACCACGTCTGCGAGCCGGTGTGCGGCGTCGTCGAAGCGGCGGAGGTTGAGCAACGCGAGCGCGACGTTGAACGCGGCCGTATCGACGCGCGCATCGTGGGACGGCAGGGCCTGCGCGTAGGTGGCATGCGCCCGCTCGGCGGTGTCGAGGCTCGCGGCGAACTCACCACGCTTGGTGTGGAAGGCGACCAGCGCGCTCCAATACGCGGCCCGTATGACCGCGGGCTCGCCCGCGCGACGGATCGCTGCGTCGGCGCGTCCGAGGATCGCCGGCAGTCGCTCG
>DASZPU010000995.1:0-2008 GCA_035550195.1 Nannocystaceae bacterium | reverse complement strand
GAGCCCGTCGCTGCAGAGCAACAGGTTGTCGCCCTTCTCCAGCGTGTGCTCGGTGACGTCGGCGTCGCACTTCTGCTGGCCGTGGCCGAGGCATCGGCTGATGCGGCCGCGATACGGATGCACCGCGGCTTGCTCGGGCTTGAGCAGGCCCTGGCTCACCAGCTCCTGCACCATCGTGTGATCGACGGTGAGCTGCTCGACGTTGCCGGCGCGCACGCGATACGCACGGCTGTCGCCGGCATGCGCGACCCAGAAATGATCGCGGATGCCGAGCACCGCGACACAGGTACAGCCCATGCCTTGCGCGTTGGGATTCACCGCCGCGTGATCGTCGATGCGCTCGTTCGCGAGCGTGAACGCGTCGCGCAACAGCTCACCGGGCTCGCGTTGACCGAAGTGCTCGCCGAGGTACTCGCCGATCACCGTGACCGCGATCGCCGATGCGATCTCGCCCGCGCTGTGACCACCCATGCCGTCGCACACGATCGCGAGGTGGTAGCCGCGGCCGTCGTCCTCTTGCAGCGCGATCGCGTCTTCGTTGTGGTCACGCGCGATGCCGGTGTCGCACGCACCGGACATCTGGACCTCGAAGATCCCCGGAACATGCGTGCGCTTGAAAAGCTTGTACATGTCCCGAAGTCAGTGGAGCTGAGGGGGATCGAACCCCTGACCTGTGCATTGCGAACGCACCGCTCTCCCAGCTGAGCTACAGCCCCGTTTGCGCCTTCACGCCCCTGGGCGGGCGAAAGGACGCGGGAACGTAGCCGAAGCTCAGGGCTCGCGCAAGCGTGTGCGCACGAGCGCTCCGCCGAGCGCGTAGGCGACGATCACCGCGAACAGAGCGAACAGGACGCGGTCTTCGGGGGCGGCCAGGCGCTGCAGCAGCTCCGACATCGTGCGACCCGCGCTTCGCGCGGCCATGCGAAAGTAGCACGTGCCCGAGCGCGATCGCATCGATCGGCTGCTGGTCGAGCGCGGGCTCGCGCCGACGCGCACGCGCGCGCAGGCGCTCGTGGTCGCAGGCAAGGTGGTCGTCGCCGGGCATCGCGTCGACAAGCCCGGCACGATGGTCGCGAAGGATGCCGAGGTCGTCGTGCGCGGTGCGGATCATCCGTACGTGTCGCGCGGCGGAGTGAAGCTCGCCGGCGCGCTCGACACCTTCGCGGAGCTCGTGGTCGCGGAGAAGATCGCGATCGACATCGGTGCATCCACCGGTGGCTTCACCGACTGTCTGCTGCAGCGCGGAGTGGCGCGCGTGCACGCCGTGGACGTCGGCTACGGCCAGCTCGCGTGGGCGCTCGTGCAGGACCCGCGCGTCGTCGTGCACGATCGCTGCAACATCCGCACGCTCGCGCAGAGCGTCATCGGCGAGCCGGTCGCGCTCGCGGTGATCGATTGCTCGTTCATCGCGCTCGCGAAGGTGCTGCCCCACGTGCCGCGGTTTCTGTCCGCCGATGCCGACGTCGTCGCGCTCGTGAAGCCGCAGTTCGAGCTCGATCCCTCGCGCATCGGCAAGGGCGGCATCGTGAAGGACGACGCCGATCGCGAAGAAGCGCTCGCGCGCGCCGGCGAGGTCGCGGACGCCTGCGGGCTGCGACGGCTCGGCAGCTGCGACTCGGCGATCTCCGGCAGCGACGGCAATCGCGAGCTGTTCCTGTGGCTGCGCTGGACCGGCAGCGTGCCTGCGCGCGAGCCGGACGCGTGAGCGCGTCGTCTGCTAGCATCGCGCGGCCTTGAACGCCGCGCCCTCGGTCACCACTCGCGCACGCGCCCATCTGCGCGCGCTCGCCCATCATCTCGAGCCGGTCGTGCAAGTCGGCGCCGAAGGACTGAGCGAGTCGTTGCGCGAAGCGGTCGTCGTCGCGCTCGAACAGCACGAGCTCATCAAGGTGCGGCTCGGGCAAGCGTTCGAAGGCAAGCGTCGCGAGGCCGCGCGCGAGCTCGCGGAAGCGGTCGCTGCGGATCTCGTGCAGGTGATCGGTCGCGTGATCGTGCTCTACCGTCCGCG
>DASZPU010000994.1:0-2961 GCA_035550195.1 Nannocystaceae bacterium | reverse complement strand
TGTCCGCTCGGCGTCATCGCGCGTCGTGGCACTCGCGTCGCGTACGCGAACGGAGCCGCGGCGCGCATCCTCGCGATCGCCCGGCACGAGCTCGTCGGCACCGTGTTCTTCGATCTGGTCGGCCCCGAGTTCCGCGAGGTGATGGAGCGTCGTGCCCAGCGCTTCGATCGCACCGGCGCTCCGCCGCCGCCGATCGAGGCCCAGCTCCTGCGCGGCGACGGCCGCCGCATCATCGCGCGCGTGGTCCCGATGACGCGCGCGAGCTTCGAGGGCCACGAAGTCACGTTCATGATGATCGAGGACGTCACCGCGCGTACCTCCGCGGAACGCCGCCTGCGGATGACGCAGTTCGCGGTGGATCGCGTCGGCGAGATCATCCTGTGGATCGAGTCGGGCGGCACGATCACGTACGCGAACACGGCGGCGGGCGAGCTGCTCGGCGATCCCCCCGGCGAGCTCATCGGCCGGCGCTTCGCCGACGTCGTCGTCGATCACGGGCCGCACGACTGGCCGTCGTGGCGCGCGATGCTGCAGGCCAACGGCACGGTGCGCTTCGACACGCGACTCCGCGATCGGCGAGGGCGCAGCGTCGCCGTCGAAGCCACCGCGAGCGCGCTCGCATTCGACGGCGAGACCTTCGTGGTGGTGTCGGCGCGCGACGTCAGCGAGCGCGAGCGCCTGCGCACCGATCTGCAGCGTGCCGAGCGGCTCGCGTCGGTGGGTAGCCTCGCGGCCGGCGTCGCGCACGAGATCAACAACCCGCTCGCGTACGTGCTCGCGAACCTCGAGCTGTTGGCCGAGGGGCTCGTGAAGGGCGAGCTCGGCAGCGTCGATCGCGAGCGGTTGTCGGAGCTCGTCGAAGGCTGTCGCGACGGCGCGAATCGGGTGCGCCGCATCGTCGGCGATCTCGGTGCGTTCGCGCGGCAACACGAGCAAGAAACCGGGCCCGTCGATCTCCATCGCACCATCGACACCGCGATCGGGCTCGCCGACAACCAGATCCGCCACCGCGGTCGGCTGGTGCGCGCCTACGGCCCGCCGGTCAACGTGCGCGCGCACGAAGGTCGGCTCACGCAGGTGTTGGTCAACCTGCTCATCAACGCCGCGCAAGCGCTGCCCGAGGGCGGCACGAGCGACGAGCAGAGCATCACCGTGGTCACCGAGCCGATCGACGAGGGCCAGGTCGCGATCGCGATCACCGATACCGGCAGCGGCATCGATCCCGTGATGCTCGACAAGATCTTCGAGCCGTTCTTCACCACCAAGCCGCAGGGCGAGGGCACTGGGCTGGGGCTGTCGATCTGCCACGGCATCATCGAGTCGTTCGGCGGGCGCATCGAGGTGAGCAGCACGCTCGGCCTCGGCAGCACGTTCCGCATCGTGATGCCGCGCGTCGGCGTGCCCGCGGCCCCGGATCAATTGCCGACGCGTCGCGAGCAGGCCTTGCTCGAGCGCGCGCGCACCGGCCCGCGTGCACGGCTGCGCATCCTGGTGATCGACGACGAGCCGCTCATCGGCGAGAGCGTCGCGCGCACGCTCGACGGTCATCACGTGCGGGTCGCTCACACCGGCGGCGAAGCGATCGCGTGCTGCGATCGCGATGACTACGATCTCGTGCTCTGCGATCTCATGATGCCGGAGGTCTCGGGCATGGACGTCTACGACATCGTCCGGCGCCATCGCCCCGAGCTCGCGCCGCGCTTCGTGTTCATGACCGGTGGTGCGTTCACGCCGAAGGCGAAGAGCTTCCTCGAGGGCTTCGCGGGCGAGCTGCTCACCAAGCCGTTCGCCTTGGCCGATCTCCGCACGCTGGTCGAGCGCTGGGCCGAGCGGCATGCGGCGCGTTCGACCGGTACGTAGCCGACCGGACGCGCGTCAGGTCACGACGGGGGCGGCGCCGGCGCGCGAGATCCGAGCCGCGCGCGCGAAAGCGGCGTTATGCTGCCGCGCAGGAGGTCCCATGCGCACGGCTGTCACCACCATCGTCATGGCGCTGCTGATTGGATGCGACGGCGGTTCGAAGGGCGAGCGCGACAACGCGATGGCGAAGGCGCTCGACAACCGCACGGCGAGCGGCAGCAAGGAAGAGGACATCGTCAGGATGAAGAAGCTCAAGGCGAAGGCCGAGGAAGACGCGCAGAAGGCCTACGACGACGAGCTCGCCAAGATCACCACCGTCTCGCCGCCGCTGCCCGCCGATCTCGAGACGGCGTGCACCGATGCGGGGGCAGGGCTCGATGCGTTCATGCAGAAGCGGCTCGTCGGCGACGAGCTCGCGCGCTGGAACGCGACCAAGGAGCCCGACATGCGCAAGGCCGCCGAGGACTGCAAGACCCACGGCAAGATCGAGATCGGTGCGTGCTACGGCAAGGCGTTCCGCGAGGCTTCGGTCGCCGAGTTCGCCAACGGCTCGCAGGGCGACATCAAAGAGGCGTGCCAGAAGCGCTACGGCGCGGCGGTGGCGAACGCCGGCGTCGCGGGCTAGTTCTTCTTCTTGCGCAGCGATCGCAGCGCGTCGGTCAGCGCGTCGTCGAGATCGCGATGGATCTCCGGCGTGATGACGTGACCGACGCCTTCGTACGCGTGCAGCTGCACGTCCCAGCCGTGCTGCTTCATCGCGTCGACGCCGATGCGCGTGGGCTCGTACTTCACCGCGTTGTCGTCGGTGCCATGGAACGCGCGCACCGGCGGCGCGTCCTTCGGTGCGGGCGTGGTCGGCTGCAGCGGCGGCGGCAACCAGCCGCCGATCGGCAACGCAGCGGCGACGAGATCGGGATGGCGCACCGCGATCGCGAAGCTCAGCATGCCGCCCTGCGAGAAGCCGGTGACGATCGGCTTGCCGAGCGTCTTCTTCTCGCGCTGCAGCACGCCGATGGTGGTCGCGAGCTCGTCAGCGGCGGAGCCGATGCCTTTGCCGAGCGCAGCGACGTCGGCATCGCGCGCGCGGAACGGAAACCACGA
>DASZPU010000993.1:0-3555 GCA_035550195.1 Nannocystaceae bacterium | reverse complement strand
TGATTCGTGCGGAACACCGCGTTGCTCGGGCGCGCGTGCTCGACCATCGTCCGCAGCTCGCGGAGCAGATCGGGGATCTCCGGCACCGCGAACTTGCCGCGCTCGGCGAGCTTCGCGAGCGGCGTGCCCGGCACGATCGTCACCGTGAGCGCGGAGAAGAACTCCGGATCCATCGCGGTGATCAGCTCGCCGGTGGCCCGCGCGTGCGCTTCGCTGCGCTCGCCACCGATGCCGAGCAACGCGATCACGCTGAGCTCGATGCCCGCCGCCTTCGCACGACGTGCGGCCTCGACGTGTGCGGCCGCGTCGTCACCCTTCGCGATGCGCTTGAGCGTCGCGTCGTCGCCCGACTCCGGTCCGATGTAGAAGCGCGACAGCCCGGCGCTGCGCAGCGTCGCGAGCTCGTCGTCGGTCTTCGCGAGGATGTTGCGCGCCATCGCGTAGCACGAGATCCGCTTCAGCTTCGGCAACCGTGCGCGCGCACGCTCGAGGATCGGCAGCCAGTGATCGAGCGGCATCACCAGCGCATCGCCGTCGGCGACGAACAGCTTGTCCACGCGGCCACCGATGCGGTGCCCGGCCTCGTCGAGATCCGCGAGCGTGTCGTCCAGCCTGCGCACGCGGAACTGCTTGTCGCTGTACATGTCGCAGTACGTGCAGTGGTTCCACGAGCAACCGATCGTGGCCTGCACGATGTACGCGTCGGCCTCGGACGGCGGGCGATAGATGCGGCCTTCGTAGCGCATGCTCAGCTCGTCACGACGATCTTGCCACGCGCGCGCCCGGTTTCGAGCTCCGCGAACGCGGCCTTCACGTCCGCGAACGCGAAGCTGCGATGGATGACCGGACGCAGCTTGCCGAGGTCGACCCACGCGGCGAGCTCCGCGAGCTCGGCGGCATCGGGGCGCAGGAAGAGGTAGGCGAAGCGCGCGCCCGTGCGCGCGACCGCGGCTCGCCGCGCGCGCGTGCGCAGCCAGACCAGCGGGCGCGCGAACCACGGCAGCATCGCGAAGTCGGGATCGGGCAGGCCGCTCACGCCGATCACGATGCCGCCTTGCTTCACCATCGCGAGCGAGCGCAGCTCGGACTCGTCGCCGAGCGTGTCGAACACCGCGTCGAGATCGCGGGCCTTGGCCGCGACATCTTCCTTCGTGTAGTCGATCACTTCGTCGGCACCCAGGCGTTCGACGAGCTCGCGGTTCTTGCCGCTCGTGGTGGTCACGACCACGAGGCCGAGGATCTTCGCGATCTGAATCGCGAGCGTGCCCACTCCGCCGGCGCCCGCGTGGATCAGCACGCGTTGTCCCGGTTCGAGCTTCGCGGTGTCGCGCAGCGCTTGCAATGCGGTGAGCCCCGCGAGCGGGATCGCTGCCGCATGCGCGAAGTCGACGCTGCTCGGCTTCTTCGCCACCACCGACACGTCCGCCGCGACCTGCTCGGCGAGCGCGCCCATGCGCGACTTCTCGAGCCGCGCGAACACTTCATCGCCGACCGCGAGCGTGCGCACCTCGGCGCCGACGCTCTTCACGACGCCGGCGACGTCGCAGCCGAGCACGATCGGCAGCGACGGGCGCAGCACCGGCCACACCTTGCGTTCGCGGAACTTGTAGTCGATCGGATTGAGGCTCGCGGCGCGCACGTCGATGAGCACGTCGCGTGGTCCCGGCGTGGGCGCGGGGACGTCCTCGACCGCGAGCACCTCGGGTCCGCCGTAGCGATGGATCACAGCAGCGCGCACGCGCGCGATGATAGGGGATCACGTGGGATCTTCGAGCAAGCGCGCCCAGTGTGGGGGCAGCTCGCCCGAGAGCCGCCGGCGACCGCTCGGGCCCAGCGCGCGCGCGAGTGCGACGAGCACGGACTGCGCGAGCTGCAGCGCGGCGGGCCGGCGCCACGAGGTGCTCGCAGCGACCGCGTCGTAGAGCTGCGCGGGCTCGATGAAATCACCGGCCTTCGCGATCGCGATCGGCTCGCCGAGCGCGCGGCTCAAGGCTGCATGCGAGGCCGCTCCGCCACGTGTGGCGAGGGCGCTCGCGACGACGCGGACGACCGTCACGAGCTCGCCGCGCTCGAGCGGGCGCGCGTCGGTGGCGATCACCTGCAGCAGGTCGTCGGTCATGCGGTCATTGTAGTGGCGCGAACGAGCGAGCCCGTGCGCAGAGGTTGCGCCGGTTGGCCCCGGCGGCGCTCGATTCCCGCGCGCGTCGAGGCGGGCGTCGCCGCCGCGCAGGAATGCTCCGCGCGGTGCCGGCGTTACGCCGCGAGCGATGCCGTCGGCGGCGCTCGAAGTTGCCCCAGCGCTCGAACGCGTGCTGCTGCAATGGTTGAGTCGACCGCTCGCGGCTCCGCTCGACGAGCTCGCGGCCAAAGGCGGTGACGTCGGCCGCGTCGATCTCGTGGCGACGCTCGCCGATGCCGACGACGAACAGCTGCGCACGATCGCACGCGACGCCGGTCTGCGTTGGGCGGGCTATCGCGTGCTCATCGGTGCGGCGACGATCGACGCCGAGCTCGAGCGCGTGCTGGTCTCGCCGCAGCCCGCGGGCTCGCGGCTGCGCAATCGTCCCGGCGACGTCTTCGAGCTGGTGGTGCATCGCAAGATGCACGACGCCGGGCTCGCGACCGTCAAGGCGCTCGCCGATGCGACCGGTTACTCGCGGCGCGCGCTCGATGGGTGGTTGCGCGGCCATCGTTCGGTCACCGCGCCCGCGCTCGCGCGCATCGTCACCGCGCTGACCTACGACGACGATGCCCGGCGCCGCGAGTCGTTCGGGCTCGCGTTGCGTCTCGCCGCCGCGGTGCAAGAGCTACAGCTGCGCTGCGAGCTCGATCCGCTGCACGTGCGACGCATGATCGCGATCGCTCGCTCGGCACAGACGCGCTTGGGCGGCTCGCGTCGCGACGCGCTCGCGCTGCTGCTGCAAGGCAGCGCGTCGCCACTGGCGATCGACGAGCCGTGGCCGTCGCGGATCGCGATGGGTTGCACGATCGCGACGGTTGAGCGATCGTCCGTCGCGCGATGACAGGCCGGAACGAGCGTCGTGGTGGCATCCGCGCGCGGCTGATGGGCCTCGCAGTGTTGGTCGGGCTCGTCGCGCTCGCGATGGCCTACTTCGGCAACTGCATCCCGGGCTTCGGCACAGGTGGGTCGTCCACACCGTCGTCGACGACGACGCAACCCGCCGCGAAGACGCCGACCGGCGAAGCGACGACCGCGGGCCTGCGCGTCGTCGTCGATGGTGATCGTTGTCGCCGCGGCGACGATGCGCCCACAGACTGCGCCGCGCTGTGCCGCGCGCTCGCGACCGAGCCCAAGACGCAACGCATCGAAGTCGACGGCACGCTGGGCATGCACGCCGCGGTCGACGGGTTGCGCAAGTGTCTCGCGGAGCAGGGCTTCCGCGACGTCGTCGTGCGCGCGGAGTGACACCGTCATGCTGGTCGAAGCGCTGTTCGATCCGCTGAGCATCGCCGTGCTGGTGATCCTGCTGGTGATGATCGCGGTCTCGACCGCGTGGTATCGCGGCGGGCGCTCGCGCTTCGACGAGCTGCGCG
>DASZPU010000992.1:0-5376 GCA_035550195.1 Nannocystaceae bacterium | reverse complement strand
GACTCGTGCGCGCGGCGTAGGGGCGCAGCCCCTGCGACATAGACAATGGAACAATCGGAGGACTCGTGCGTCTCTGGGAAACGCCATGCCGCGCACGCTCCGAACCGCCACCGTTCTCTCCGCGACCGCGCTTTGTGTTCTCGCTCTTTCAGCCGATGCCCGGTCGAAGTCGGTCGCCCGCTTCGACGAGTTCGGTGGCTTCAATGCCGGCACTCCCTTCCAGCTGATCGATCCCGCGCTCGGTGAGACCAAGCCGCCCGCGGCGAAGTCGGTGCCCGCGTCGCTGCAGGGCAGCACGATCGCGGCGATCTCCGGTGGTGCGCTCGTGATCGACGGCGACAGCGGCAAGCTGATCCGCACCGACAAGGATGGCGCGGTGATCGACGAGCTCGCGATCGGTCGCGATGCGAGCCAGCTGGTGGTGGATGCGAAGAAGCAGCGCGCGTACGTGGTGGATCGCGAGCACGACCGTGTGGTGGTGGTGTCGATCGCGAAGAAGCTCGAGAAGGTCGATGCGCATCGCACCGCGGCCGAGCCGTTCGGCATCGCGCTCAGCCCCGATGGCGCGACGCTGCTCGTCACGCACGTGGCCGACAAGATGCTCGCGGCGATCGACACCGGCAGCGGCGACACCAAGTGGACGCTCGAGCTCGGCCCCGAGCCGCGCGGCGTCGCGATCTCGCCCGACGGCGGTCAGGCGATGGTCACGTTCCTCACCACCGGCGTGATCGCGAAGATCGATCTGCAGGGCACCGCGCCGAAGATGACCTTCGTGTCGCTCGACCCGCCGACGGCGAACAACGCCAACGCCAACAACCAGTTCATCCAAGCGCAGCAGCTCGCGCAGCCCGGCGTCGTGAACAAGCGCGCCGAGGGCAAGGTCGCGCCGCTCGACCAGGACGCCGGCCGCACCTTCGTGCGCAACACCTTCTCCGCGCTGTACGTCGGCCACGGCCTCGCGGTCGTGCCGCACCAGCTCAGCACGCCGCACCTCGCCAGCGACGGCTTCGAGGTGGAGTCGTCGGGGTACGGAGGTGGCAACGGCTTCACCGCTCCGGTGAACCATCGCATCGCGTTCCTCGAGGGCGAGTCGTCGGGCGGCACGCGCATGGCGATGGCTTCGACCTCGCTGCACCAGCCCCGCGCGATGGCGTACGACGGTCGCACCGACACACTGTACGTCGCGGGCTACGGCTCCGAAGACGTGGTCGCGATCGCCGATGTCTCGCAGTCGTCGGTGCATCTCGGCTGGCAGGCGCCGGTCGCCGACGGCAACAACGGCTGCGCGCCCGATGGTCTCGCGGTCGACGAAGACACCGGCAACGTGCTCGCGTTCTGCTCGCTCACCCGCAAGGTCGTGCGGCTCTCGGGCAATCCCGACAGCACCGTCGCACCGGCGGTGACCTTCTCGAAGGAGATCGCGAAGAGCCGCATGACCGCCGCCGAGCTGCGCGGCAAGAAGATGTTCCGCCAAGGTCGCAGCCAGATGATCTCGACGTTCGGTGCGATGGCGTGCGCGAGCTGCCATCCCGAAGGTCGCGCCGACGGTCTCACCTGGGCGCTGCAGGGCAACACGCTGCAGACTCCGTTCTTGAACGGTCGCCTCGAAGGCACGCACCCGTTCAAGTGGGACGGCCAGGATGCGAACCTCAACATCTCGCTCACCAGCACCGTGAAGCGCCTCGGTGGCACCGGCATCTCGCAGGCCGAAGCCCACGATCTGCAGGCGTTCCTCACCTCGCTGCCCGCACCGCGCACGCCGACCGTCGACGATGCCAGCCAGGTCGCGCGCGGCAAGGAGCTGTTCGAGAGCAGCCTGACCGGTTGCCTCAACTGCCACGACGGTGACAAGAGCACCGACGGCAAGCGTCACGACATCGCAGCCGACCTCGCGTCGGTCGACACCCCGTCGCTGATCGGCTTGGCCAACAGCGCGCCCTACTACCACGACGGCAGCGCGACCACGCTCGAATCCGTGCTGCGCAACAACGGTACGGTGCACGCGATGGGTCGTACGTCGCGGCTCGACGAGGCGCAGATCGACGACCTGGTCGCGTACCTCGAGACGCTGTAAAACCGGCGCATGTCTGTGCGCAGGGCGATGCTCGGAGCGCTGGCGTTCTCGCTGGCGCTCTTCTCGTGTCATACCGACGAGCGTGCGAAGCGGCCCGATGGTGGTCGTCGCGGCCGTCATGGCAAGCACGAGCAGCCCGACGCTGGCGAGCCGAAGAGCACGCTGACCAAGGGGCCGCGCCGCCATGCGGGTGTCGCCCACTCGGGTGCGATCGATCGCGTGGCGCTCTCGCCCGACGGCAAGGGCGCGCTCACCCGCGACGTCGTCGGTGGCACGCGCTTGTGGCCGACGCTCGACGGCCAGCGCGAGCCCGTCGTGGTGCCGATCCGCGCGCCCCAAGCGTTCGCACTCGCGAAGAACGACACGGGCTGGACGATCTTCTGCGTCGACGCCTCGGGCGGCGCGAAGATCTTCACGAGCGATGCGAAGGACGAGCTCACGTCACGCGGCGAGCTGCCGCCGTTCCAGCCGCTGCTCGAAGGCCTCGTGCTGCCCGGCGGCAAGCACATCCTCGCGCTCTACCGCGATCACTCGATTCGTCTGCTCGACCTCGCCGGTGCCGAGCTCGCGCGGCTCGAGGAGCGCAAGTTCCGACCGAACGAGCTGCGGATCTCGGCGGATGGCAAACGAGCCGTCGCGTTGATCGAGAGCCGCGACACGTCGAACGCCACCAAGCTCGAGGTGCAGCCGCTCGACATCGTGCTCGAGGGCAAGCCCGCGCTCAAGCGCAGCGGCTCGCCGAAGCTGGTCACGTCGATGATCGAGATCGGGCCCAGCACCGCCGCGCTCTCGCCCGACGGCACGCGCATGGCGGTCGTGCAGAAGTGGAACAACACCGCGTGGGACGTCGCGGTGCTCGACCTGCGTAGCGACGAAGCGCCGGCGATCTTCACCGTGCAGGCGCAGGCACACACGATCCCGGGCGTCGGCTTCATCGCGCCCACGCGCTTGATGGCGGCGGCGAACGACGGCAGCGTGTCGTGGCTGCTCGACGTCGAGAACAAGAGCACGCATCCCCGCACCGCACCGCCGGCCGACTTCAACACGCAGCTGCGCGTGCAGGCGTTCGCTGCGGATCAACACGTCGCGGGCCACGGCAACTGGTTGTACGTCGCCGATGCGTCGCGCGGCGAGCATCGCTTCCTCGGCTATCGCACGCTGCAAGCGACGTCGCTGGCGATCTCGCCCGACGCGAAGCAGCTCGCCACCGTGTTCCCGCAGGGGCCGGTGTGGATCGAGCCGCTCGGCGACGACGGCCCGGCCGGCCTCACCGCCGAGCTACCGAGCGATCCCTTCAACCAGGTCTTCCGCGTGCGCTTCGCCGACGACGTGCACCTCGTCCTCGTCGACGGGCTCGGGGGCGTGCGCATGGTCGACTGGAAGACCGGCGAGCTCGTCGCGGAGGCGGGCGTGAACGGCTCGATCCGTTCGGTGCAGATCGACGCGAAGAAGCACCTGTTGCTCGTCGATCGCCACAGCACCGTGAACGACTCGCGCGTGTTCGAGATCGACGGTGCGCGCGGCTTCAAGGGCCCGTACATCGTCGCCGATCAGTCGTATCGCACCGGCCTGCTCACCAGCGGGCCGCCGAAGCACGAAGAAGCGGTGCTGTGGACGCTCGATAGCGGCAACCGCCTGCGTTACTACACGCTCGCCGAGCTGCGCTCCGATCTCAGCGTCGACGAAGTGAAGGGCAAGGCCATCGATCTCAAGCCCGGGCAGATCGCACCGCTCGCGCTCGATCGCAACGGTCGGCAGTACGGCATCCGTTGGAACGGCAGCCACATGGAGCTGTTCGTCGATCTCGGACAGCACGTGCGCAGCAAGGCGATCGCGGACGGCAGCGTCAGCGAGATCATGCCGGCCGATGACGGCAAGAGCTTCATCGCGGTGCATCAACGCTCGGGCGGCATGGCGATCGCGGTGTACGACAGCGACACGCTCACCGAGCAATGGTCGCTCTCGACCGGGCAGTTCCACAGTGAAGTGGTGTGGTCGCCCGACGGGCAGTACGTCGGCGTCGCCGCGCAGACCGGCGCGGTCGTGCGCGCGGCGAAGTCCGGCGAGTCGGTGCACGAGCGCTGCGGCCTCGAGTTCGAGGTGCTCGGCACCGCGCCGAGCACCGCGTTCTCCACCGTGAACCAGCGCACGCTCTGCGAGCCCTGACGCGAGATCTCGGCCCGCGCGCTGCGAAAACTGCATGCGATTGTGCCGCCGCAGGCACGGCGTCACACAGTCGTCACAGCAGTCGATTCGATTCGTGGTAAGTGAGGCGTTGCCGGCATGTCGGCACAGATTCTCATCGTCGACGACGAGGCGGACCTCGTGGCCACGGTGGCCTTCAATCTCGAACGAGAAGGCTTCCGCACCGTGCGTGCCGGTACCGGCGCCCAGGCGCTGCAGCTCGCGACCGTCGAGCCGCACCCCGATCTCGTCGTGCTCGATCTGATGTTGCCGGACATCGCGGGCACCGAGGTGTGTCGCCGGCTCAAGCAGTCCGAGCACACGCGCGGCATCCCGGTGCTGATGCTCACCGCGAAGTCGGATCCGGTCGATCGCGTGGTCGGCTTCGAGCTCGGCGCCGACGACTACGTCACCAAGCCGTTCAGCGTGCGCGAGCTGACGCTGCGCGTGAAGGCGATCCTCCGCCGCACCGAGAACACCGCCGAGCCGTCGGGCAACCTCCGCTTCGGTCGCCTGCAGATCGACGTCACCGGCCACCGCGTGTGGATCGACGACGAAGAGGTCGTGCTCACCGCGCTCGAGTTCCGCCTGCTCACCACGCTCGTGCAACGCAAAGGCCGCGTACAGACCCGCGAAGCACTGCTCGCACACGTCTGGGAGATGAACGGCGACATCACCACGCGCACCGTCGACACGCACGTGAGGCGCTTGCGCAAGAAGCTCGGCGAAGCGAGCGACTACATCGAGACCCTGCGCGGGGTCGGCTACCGGTTCCGCCCGGAGGCCGGCGCCAGCGAGTGAGCGCGTGCAGACGCGGGCACGCTGGCTCGGCGCGCTGGTCCTGCTGATCGCGGTGCAGGTCGTCATCGTCGTCGTCGTCGGCAGCAGTGTCGAGCGTGCGATCGCGAGTGGACGAGGCGGCGCGAACGTGTGGAGTCCGCTCGTGCTCGGTGCGCTCGCAACCGTCGCGTCCGCCGCGTTCGCGATCGTGCTCGCAGCCCGCGCGCGCTCGGAGACGCGCCGCGATCCCGCGCCGAGCATCACCGAAGAGCTCGACCTCGCGATGCGCTCGCTCGCCGCCGAGCGCAACCGCTTCGAAGCGGTGCTCGAGACCATGG
>DASZPU010000991.1:0-16525 GCA_035550195.1 Nannocystaceae bacterium | reverse complement strand
GCCGCCGCGGCCGCGCTCGAGCGCGCGGGTCGTCACGTCGACGCCGAACGCGAGCTCACCCTCGCGGTGCACGAGGCCGAGGCGAACGACGACGCGACGACGATGGTGCGCGCGTCGGCGCGACTCGTCGCGACCGTGGGCGCGAAGCTGCGGCGGCCCGACCAGGCCGAACGATGGGCACGTCACGCGTTCGCGGCGATCGCTCGCGTCGACGACGATGGCCTGCTCGCCGCGGAGGTGCACGAGTCGCTCGGCATGTCCGCGCACGCGAACGGGCAGTGGCAGCGCGCGCTCGATCACTTCGAGCAGAGCGCGCGGCTCGTCGCGACGTTGCGGCCCGACGACGAGCTGTGGCGCGCGACGTTGCGGGCGAGCGCCGCGGGGGCGCGCGTACAGCTCGGACGCTACGACGAGGCGATCGCCGGCTTCGAAGCGGCGATCGCAGTCCAGCGCGAGCTGCTCGGCGATGCGCACACTGGCCTCGCGATGACCCGGCACAACTTCGCGATCGCACTGTCGATCACCGGCGATGTCGACCGCGCACGCGACGAAGCCACGCGCGCGCTCGATGCCTGGCTGGTGGCCTACGACGGACAGCATCCCGACATCGCGCTCGGGCACCAGACGCTGTCGTCCATCTGTCGCAACACCGGCGATCTCGCCGCCGCGATCATGCACGCGCACGAAGCTCGACGCTCGAGGATCGCGCTGGTCGGGCCCGATCATCCCGACACGCTCACCGCCGAGCTCGCGCTCGCGACCACATACAACTCGGCGGGACGGCTCGTGGAAGCGCAGGACTTGTTCGCGCACGTCGTCGCCGCGCACGAGGCCGATGCCACGCTGACGCCCAACGGCGGCATCGCCTGGCTGAACCTCGGCGACGTGCAGCGTCAGCGTGGTGACCTCGCATCCGCGCGTGCGAGCTTCGTGCGCGCACGCGAGCTGTTGCTGGTGAGCCACGGCCCGCGCCACCTCGCGGTCGCGATGGCGCTGCTCAACCTCGGCGTGGTGACGCGCGACGAAGGCGGGCCGGCGGACGCGATCGCGATCTTCGACGAATGCGAGGCCGTGCTGCGCGACGCGGTCGGCGTTCGTCATCCGCGGCTCGCATCGCTGTGGCACGAGCGCGGGCGGGCGTCGGCGGTGCTGGGCGATCGCGCGGCCGCGCAGTCGGACTACGACCGTGCGCTCGCGTTGCTCGAAGGCGTGCCGCACGTCGACGCCGAACGGGCAACGATCGCGGCTTCGCGCACGGCCTTGGAGAGGTCGCCATGAACGAGCTCGACGACCGCGCGCTCCTGCGTGCGTGGGCCGACGGCGACGTCGCGTCGGGCGATGCGCTGCTGCAGCGCCACTTCGCGAGCCTCGTGCGGCTGTTCCACTCGCGCATGCCCGATCGCGCCGCCGACCTCATCCAGCGCACGATGCTGGGCTGCGTCGAGTCGCACCGGCGGATCCCCGACGGGGTGCCGTTCCGCGCGTACCTCCTGGGCATCGCGCACCGCGTGTTGGTGGGTTGCTGGCGCGACGAAGAGCGTCGCGAGCGACGCGACGCCGCGCTCGCTGCGTTCGATCGCACGAGCCTCGGCTCCCCGAGCCAGGTGGTCGCGGCCAACCAGCGCCATCGCGAGCTGCTCGGCGCACTGCGTCAGCTCCCGCTCGATCTGCAGCTCCCGCTCGAGCTCGCGTACTGGGAGGATCTCGGCAGCGAAGAGATCGCGATGGTGCTCGACGTCCCGGTCGGCACCGCGAAGAGCCGGCTGCGACGCGCCCGCGAGGCGCTCGTGGAATCGTTGCGCGTGGTCGAGCCCCGCCCGCTCGCTTCGTTCGACGATCTCGATCGCTGGGCCCGCGAGCTGCGCTGGTTCCTCGGCCGCACCGACACCCGCGCGCCGGCGTGATCGCGCGCGTCATCGCGGCGTCGCCGTCCGACAAAGGGTGTTCGGACCATGCCTGCGATCCGTTCTCCCTTCGCACTTTCGCTCGCCCTGCTCTTCGCCGCGTGCCTCGACGCGCCGACACCCGCCGTCGAATCGGCGACGGCGCGCGCGAGCCTGTTCGCGTTCGCGGCCCCGAAGAGCGCCGGGAAGATCGTCGGTGGTTATGTGCTCACCCACGAGCATCCCACCAACGGCATGGCGTTCGGCGGCAACTATGCGTTCGCGGGCGCGCCGGGCAATTACAAAAACGGTGTGATGGAGAAGGGCTACACCGCGGAGTGCGGCGGGTGCAAGGCCGGCAAGAAGTGCGATCACGGCGAGGTGAAGGGCAGCTTCACCGGTGCCGTGGGCGCGCTCGGCTCGGACATGGGCGATCACAAGAGTCACATGGGCCCGGTCCACGACAGCAATTCACACCTGCGTTACAGCACCGAGTGGATCAAGGCGGCCTATGATCCGCAGGAGCCCGAGCTGCAGGATACGCGGCTGAAGATCATGGTCGCGTTCGCGGTGGAGAGCGAAGCGATGTGCGAGCAGCTCTACTACGCGAACGCCGGCAATGGCGGGGCGGGTGGCGCCGGCTATGCGTGCAGCCACGGCGACACGATGAAGTCGCTGGATCGCCAGATCGGCGCGCTGAAGGACTGGGCGAGGGCGAACGCGTCGTGGATGGAGATCGCGTACACGGCCGGTGACGCCCGTCGGATCGTCAACGGGGGCAAGCTCGCGATCGTGCTCGGCGTGGAATCGGACTATGCGTTCGGCGCGGAAGACCGCACGTTCGATCCGGTCGAGCGGCTCGATCACTACTGGGATCTCGGCGTGCGCACCTTCTACATCGCGCACAAGATCAACAGTCGGCTCGCGGGCGCCGACATCTACCGCTCGAAGAGCGAGACCGGCGGAAAGATCATCCGTGCGACACAGGCGATGGCGGGCTGCTTCTACGTCGACGACGCCGTCGCGAACTTTCCGCTGAAGAACGACAGCGGTCACGAGTTCTGCAACAACACCTGCGGCAAGGGTGGCTTCAAGGGCGGCAAGCTCACCGACGCGTGCGTGACGAAGTTCAGCGAGCTCTCCGAGGCCAACTACCTCGACTACTTCCTCGGCCACGGCGCGGGGTGGTTCAACGGGTTCGACGTGTATCCCAAGCCGCCGGGCTTCTCGGGCTCCGCGGGTAGCCACGACGATCACGGCGTCGAGCGCAACAACCTCGGCTTGTCGCACGACGGCGAGCGCGTGGTGCGGGAAGCGATGCTGCGCGGGATGATCGTCAACATCGACCACACCTCGAGCCGCACGCGCACGGAGATCGACGCGCTGTCGAAGGAGTTCGACGGCTATCCGTTGAACGCGCTGCACAACAATCCCAACGAGATGCTGGTCGCGAACAGCCGCGGCGGGCTCGAGACGCCCGGTCCCAACGAGTACGACTTCGACGACGCCGAGCTGCAGATCGTGAAGAAGAGCGGTGGGTTCTTCGGCGTGCGCGTCGGGCCGGTGGATGCGAAGGAGTACAAGGCGTCGGGCGTCGCGAAGAACTGCCCGAAGACCGCGACCGAGACCGCGAAGATCCTCGCGTACCTGATCGATCAGGGCCTCACGCTGGGCTATGCGCTCGACTACGCCACCGTCACCGAGGGAGTGCACTCGCGCACGCTGGAGAACTGCGGGCGCGAGCTCGGCGGCAAGGACCAGCTGCACAAGTACGGCAATCACATCGCCGAAGGGCTCACCCACATCGGCATGATGAAGTACTGGCACGAGGAGCTCGCTGCGGTCGGGCTCGCGGACAAGTACCTGCAGAAGCTCGAGAACGACGGGCCCGAAGCGTTCGTGAAGATGTGGGAGCGCTCCGAGGCGAAGTCGAAGCACGGCAAGCAGATCGCGCGCAAGACGTTCAAGTACGATCCGCCGTCCGACGGCAAGAGTCACGGCGAGCTCTGCACGGCCGACCAGCAGTGCAAGAGCAACCGCTGCGCGTGGGGCATGTGCGCCGACAAGGACGAGTGTCGCGACAGCGGCGATTGCAGTGCGAGCCAGTACTGCGGCGATCCGATCAGCGGCAAGGCCACGTGCAAGGCGCTGAAGAGCCAGGGCGAGGGCTGCACGAAGGCCTCACAGTGCGCGACCGATCGCTGCTCGTTCGGCAAGTGTGCCGCCGCGGACCAATGCAACTCGAACTCCGACTGCGGCAGCGGTCGCTACTGCGGCAACCCGATCGCCGGCAAGCAGACCTGCAAGGACAAGAAGTCGAAGGGCGACGGCTGCACGCACAAGGATCAGTGCAAGTCGAACCAGTGCAGCTGGGGCTTTTGCAAGTGACGCGCGATCACAGCACGATCGGCAGCGACTTCTTCGGGGTCTCGGGCAGGTCGGTGGACCAGGGTTCTTCGCGGAGCTCGAATCTGCCGAAGTCGTAGGGATCGCCCGGTGGCCGCTGGGCGTGCACGAGCGCTTCACGGATGCCGCGCTTCTTCAGCTGGCTCGCGCGGTAGTAGCAGAACGGGTTGTTGCCGCGGCGGCCCATCGCGCTGTGCGACGTGAAGCTGCAGCCCGCGCGACAGATGTCGGCGTAGTAGCAGGTCTTGCAGAAGCCCCACAGCTCGTCGACCGTGCGATCGCGGGTGAAGCGGATCGGATCTGCGTCGCGCCAGATGTCTTCGAGCGACAGGTTGCGGACGTTGCCGCCGTTGTACGGCGCGGTCGGCAGCGAAGGGCAGCCCTTCACCGTGCCGTCGGACTCGATGCCCATCACGTACTGCCCCGCTTGGCAGCCGCCGAAGTAGCGCTCGCCCTTGCCGGGTCGCGAGCGCAACAGCTTCTCGTGCGGGCCGTAGTAGCCCATGTTGTTGCCGAGCGCGACGTGGAACGCCCGCGCGCGCGGAGCTCCGCGTGCATCGGCGCGCGCGAACGCGTCGTTCTGGATCTCCGCGAGTGTGTCGATGATGCCGAGGATCATCCACGGCTGGATGATCCAGTCGGGATGATCGCCCGCGCGTCCCATCGCAGCGGTGAGCTGGGCTCGCCACACCGCGACCCCGCGGGCCTCGAGCGCGGCGGCGATCTCGACCAGCTCGCCCATGTTCAAACGGTTGACCTGCGTGTTCGAGCTGACGATCAGACCCGCGGCGTTGCCGTTGTCGATCGCACGCATCGCGGCCTGCCAGCTGCCCGGGCTCGCGCGCAGCGTGTCGTGGCTGTGCTCGAGCCCGTCGATCGACACGCCGATCGCCGCGAGCCCGGCGGCGCGCAGCTTCTTCGCGCGCTCGGCCGTGAGCCCGCGCCCACCCGTCTGCATCGTGACGCGCGCGCCTTGCTTCGCGAGGTGCTCGACCAGCGTGTAGACGTCGGAGCGCAGGTATGCTTCGCCGCCGATGAGCGTGACCTCGCGTGTGCCGAGCCGCATCAGCGCATCGGCGACCTCGAGCAGCTCGGCGGTGTCGAGCTCGTCGTCGCGCACCGGGCCCGCGCGCGAGCCACAGTGCTCGCACGCATGATCGCAACGCAACGTGATCTCCCAGACCGCGTAGATCGGCCGCGGCGCATCGCGATCCTCCGCGCGAATCGTCCTAGGGCTCGACACCAGGGATCAGCATAGCCGATCCTCAGCGCGCGCAATCCTCCTGCGACTCCACCGTGGCGAAGTGCACGTAGTCGAAGGACACGCGCAGATCCGCGGTGGGGCTGTCGTTGTAGGCCATCGGGCCCACCGCGAGCACGTCGGGCAGGTCGGGCCGCGCGAACGCATCGGCCAGCTCCCACTCGCCGTCTTCCTCGCGCACGTACATGAGGAAGCTCGAGCCCAGCCGGCAGATCCGCACCTCGCCGGTCGCGCTCGGCCATGGCGGCCCCTTCACCGTCGAATCGCCGTCGATGGTGCTCTTCGTCTCCACCGATGGATCGTCGTCGGTGCCGAGCGCGATGTGCAGGTTGTTCTCGTCCGCGCCGTCGGGGTCGCGCGCGAGCAATCCACCGAAGCGGAAGATCGGCGGCGGCGGGGCCTCGGGATCCTCGAGCCCGTTCGCACGCACCGACGCCGTCGCCATGAAGTCGCCCTCGAGCTCCTTCCACACCAACACCGACGTCTCCGATCGTCCCCACTCCGTGTTCTCGATCGGGTCGATGTGCAGCGCGCCGTCCTCGACGACCACGCCGGCCATGTCGTTGTTGAAGAGCTGCCAGTCGACGATCGCGTCGCCGTCGAAGTCGTCGCCGAGCTCCGCGGGCTCGACCTCGTCGTCTTCGTCGTCGGGATCGGGCTGGTGACCGCTGTCCGCGACGGGCGCGAAGCCGCTGGTCTGACCGTCGTCGATCCAGACGTTGTCGTGGGGCTCGCTGCAGGCCATCGCCGATGCAGCGACCGACAAGAGGATTGCGATGCGAGTGGTGCGCACGGTGCTGTCTCCGACACGAGGAGTCTAGACAGCGGCGCCGCCTCTGCTCGCGAGTGGGACAACACTCAACAGCGTGGCAAACGTGTCGATCAAGGATGTGGCAACAGCGTCATGCGACCCGCGGGTCGATCGTCGTGCACGTGCGCGCCGCGGCGGTGCAAACCGGCGCCACGCGGCTCGCGTGCGTCGTTCGGCTCTTCGAGCGCCGCGCAAGGCAGCGTGGGCTCGCCCGGGTATCGACCTTGCAACGCGGGGAAGGAGAACAGCGGCGACGTCGGCGAGCGGTGCATGGCGGGATCCGTCCGGAAGGGCGGACCTGCGCGTGCAATCGCGGTGCCCCACGCCGCGCTTGCGACGTTGCTGGACTGATGCACGATCACGTGTTGGACATGGTGTGCGGGCGCGCCCACTGTGGCGCTTCGCCGCGAGATCGTTCTGCAGCGATCGCGGATCAGAAGATGCCCGAGCCGACGCCCAGCGGCGGACGATCCTGGGCGTCCTGCACGAAGTAGTGCACGCGCGACAGTGGCTCGCGCTCCAGCGCGCGCAGCCGCGGGTTCTCGTGCCCGTGGAAATTCCAGAGATCGAACGCACGGTCGACGTCGTCGAGCACGGGATCGTCGGGCGACAGCCCCAGGTGCTCCGCCATCAGGCGTTTCCTGAGATCGGTGGCGACGAGCTCGTCGAGCACCACCGCGTTGATCTCGCCCTCGGTCTTGAAGCCGCGATCGTTGATGTTCGCGCTGCCGACCGTGATCCACACGTCGTCGATGATCATCACCTTCGCGTGCACGTCGACCGGTAGCCAGTGGCGCTCACCGCCGGCGTCGTCGGCGGTGACCAGCAATCGCGTGAGCTCGAAGTCGGGGCGCGCGCGCCGGATCGCCTGCAGCGTCTGCGCGGTGTAGTAGCCGCTGGGATCGACGAACGATACGGCGCCCTCGTTGATCGGCCACACGACGACGATGATGCGAAGCCGCGGATTCGCGGCGAGCGCCTGCGCGAGCGCGAGCCCGATGTCGGGGCTGCGGAAGTACTGGTTCTCGATGTAGATGTAGCGCCGCGCGTTGTAGATCGCGCGGTAGTACGCGCGCAGGATGCCGGCTTCTCCTCCCGGCTGCGTGCGGACGATCTGCACCCACTGCTCGCCCGCACGCGGTTGCTCGGATGCAGGTGCCGGCAACACCGGCGCCGGATCGCCGCCGAGCCGCCGACGCAATGCGTCGACCAGCCGCGCACCGAATCGCTGTCGCCGTGCCGCGAGCGATTGCTGCCAGCGCTCGGCGAAGTTGTGCAGTAGGTCGCCGACCGCCGGGCCTTCCACACGCACCATCAGATCGTGACGGGGCGCGAACGGTGGCAGGGTGATGTGCCGCACCGCGTCCGCGCGCGCGTGTGCATCCGCGCGATGCGGAAATCGTCGCGGTTCCCACGCGCGGTGCTCCGTGGTGTCCCAGTCGTTCTCCTTGAGATTCATGCCGCCGCAGTAGCCCACGCGGCCGTCGATCGTGAGCGTCTTCTGATGATGGCTGCCGATGAGCGTCGGGTGATCTTGCTCGAGCACGTCGATGTTGTCGTGACCGCGCCAGAACCACCGTCGCATCCAGCGATCGACGATGGGCGTGTAGGCCATGCCCCAGATGAGCAGCCGTACGCGCACGTCCGCGTGGGCGAGCCGCTCGAGCACCTCGCCGAGTCGAAACCGTGCACGCGCACCGGGCTCGCTGGTCGCGAGCTCTTCGGGTCGCCGCAGCTCCATGTCCGGGCGACACATCCACGTCGCGATCTGCACCTCGCTCTGCGCGCGGTCGAGATCATCGGCGACGCGCGTCCACGTCTGCTCGCCATCGACCAGCGCCTCGATGCGATTGCCGCCGCGCGGCGGCGAAGAGCCGGAGTCGCGCGTGAACCAATCGTAGACGACGATGCGATTGCGCGCGCCGTCGGGCGAGCTCGCCAGCTCCACCTTGAACTCGACGACGTCGGGCGTGTGCGCTTCGCTCATCAACACCCGTGACGTTCCTGCAGCGCAGCGACCGTGCGTGGATCGAGCTCGCCGGTCTCGTCGAGCCCGTGCGCTCTCTGGAATCGCCGCAACGCACCGGCGGTGAACGGCCCGAGCAATCCGTCGACGTCACCCGCGAAGTAGTTGAGCTGGTTGAGCCGCTCCTGCGCGCCCGCGATCGTCGCGGCATCGGGCAGCGCGGCGAGCACGAGCTCGAAGCGACGATGTGCGACCACGAGCGCGGCCCGGGCGGCGCCCTGCGGCACTTGCACGTGGAGCCGACCGCCCTCGTCGAGCGTGCCCGTGCGCGCCGCCTGCCCATCGAACGCGATCGACCAACTTCGCCCCGCCAACGCCGCTCCGGTGCTGTCGATCAGCTCCAGATTCAGCCAGCGCTCCTCCGCCATTTCCGCCCGAAGCTTCGTCGCTGGCGGAGCGATCCGTCAAGCCCGCTTGCGATCGCGGGGCCGACCATCGGATGCTGCTTTCGGTAACCCGAGCGCATGCCCGCGGAGACGTTCATCGAAGGAGGCCGGGCGAAGATCGTCGTCACGGCTCACGGTCTCGTCGGCATCACCGTCTCGATCTACGAGCGCGAGCACGGCACCGAGCGCACCGCGGTGCGACTGCCCTACCCGAGCGCGGGTTACGGTGGCCACGAGCTCGTGGTGTCGCCGAGCGGTCGCTACCTCGCACTCTTCCTCTACTCCGGACAGAGCGAGGTGGGCTACGAGCTGTTCGAGCTCACGCCCGAGCTCGCACACGTCAGCGGCCTGCCCTACGTGTTCGGTGAAGGCGACGCGCCGGTGTTCTCGCCCGACGAGCACCACATGGTGATGGCGTGGGAGACGTACTTCGATTGGTGGAGCGAAGCGACGATCGCCGAGCGCGATCGCGACGGCGAGATCGAGTGGGGGGCGCTCGCGGTGCACGAGCTCCCCGACGGTGCGATCTTCCGCGTGCCGCTCGTGGCACGTGTGCCCGCGGGTTGGAGCCCCGAAGCGTCGTCGTGGACCGCACCGACGGAGCTGCAGTTCGTCGCCCCGGACGTGCTCTCGTTGCGCACGCCCTGGGGCACGACGCCGCGGATTCCGTTTCCGCTGCCCGACGTCGTGGTGACGTGAGCTGCGTGCTACGATCGCGTGCATGATCTTGCGTCGGCTCGGACTGGCGGCGTTGTCGTGCACCGCGTGCTTCAGCGAACCGGGCGATGCCACGGGCAGCGAATCGTCGACGAGCACGAGCGACGACGTGAGCACGAGCGCCACGAGCACGGCGACGACGAGCACGAGCGCGACCAGCAGCGCCGACACCAGCACGAGCACGAGCGCCAGCACCACCAGCGCCGACACGCTCACGAGCAGCGCCGACACGCTCGCCACGAGCGACACCGGCATCGAGTGCGCGGCCGATCAGGTGCTCGCGCCGATCGTCCCCGCCGGTTGGAGCGGACCGCACGTGTTGTTCCCCGGTGACGCCGACATCGGGCTGCCCGGCTGTCCCGAGACGCTCGACGTCAGCACGCCCGATGCCGCGTTCGCCGACGGTCATGCATCGTGCGGCTGCACGTGCGCACCGCGTTGCAGCGTCGCGTGGACCGAGGCCGGTGGCAACGATTGTCGCGACGGTGGATTGGTCGCGGTCGGCGAGGGCGCCAATCTCGAGTGCATCCCCTTCGGGCAGCCGGGCTGGATCCGCAACCTCGGTACGCCGGGCTCCGTCGAGTGCGACTCCACCAACGTGACGCCGCATTTCGACTCGCTCGTGTGGGACACCAACTTTCGCGTCTGCGAAACCGCGGCGCCGTGCGTGAGCGTGCCCGCGCCGGCGATCGGACCGTGCATTCGTAGCGACGGCGATAAGCCCTGCGACGATCCGCTGTTGCCGAACAAGCACCTCCTCGCGGGCAGCGGCACGCTCGGCTGCGATGCCTGCGGCTCGTGTGCGTCCGGCGTCGTGGATGCTTGCGGCAACGCGACCGTGCAGGTGTATCAGTTCTCGATGTGCGGCGGCATCGTCCAGCAGGCGATCGACGCGGGCTCGTGCTCGCTCGAAGCCGAGTTCAGCGACGCGGAAATGCACGTCGACACCGTGGTCTGCAACGACTCGCCCGCGACCGTCACGCCGGTCGACGTCGTCACGTTTTGCTGCGCTTAGCCAGCGCGTGCACCCAGCGGCGTTGCTCCGCGAACCACGACTGGCCGACCAGCACGAACGGTTTGCCGAGCTTCTCGGCGTCGGACATCGTGAAGCCGAGCGCAGTCAATCCGCTCGCGAGCAGCGCGAGTCGCCAGTGCTCGCCGCGCTTGCGCCACGCCGCGGACACGTGCAGGCCGAGCTGCTCGACGTCGATGAGCTCGACGTCGACGACGTCGCCGCGCACTTCGACCTTGGTGTGCGTGCGGATCGGGATCTGGCGCTGTAGATCGGGCACTGCGCGCAGGAACGGATCGAGCCGCGTGAGGTGCACGACGGCCGGGCGCGCATCTTCGATCTCCCCGCGCGTCTCCACGACCACGCGCTCGTCGTCGACGCGCACGCTGCCGTGATCGAGCTTCACCCAGGTGCCGCGGCTGGTGCCCTTCGGCGTCTTCACAGTGACCCCGCGGCTGCGCAGCTCGAGGTTCTTCGCGACCAGCTCGCCATCCTCGGTGAACGTCACGCGACCGCGGCTGTGCAGCGCCGCGCCGACCTCCACGTCGCCGGCCACGAGGATGCCGTCCTCGACATGCACGTCGAAGCGACCGTGGGGCACGAGATCCTCGCCGACCTCCGCCGAGGCGCTGCCGCGCGCACGCCCGCGCTTCAACGCGATGGAGTCGGAGTCGATCACCGCGGAGATCCGCCGCAGGTCGTCGGCGCGGACGTCTTCGGTCGCACCGCTCGCCGATGCGATCGACCACGGCTTCGCCATGTTGCCGTGCGCGACGATCAGCTCCGCATGCAGCT
Organism: Nannocystaceae bacterium; assembly: GCA_035550195.1. Taxonomy (GTDB): domain Bacteria; phylum Myxococcota_A; class Polyangia; order Nannocystales; family Nannocystaceae; genus Xiheibacterium. The sequence goes on along the minus strand of DASZPU010000991.1, from coordinate 5,228 downwards.
CCTCGCTGCGCGCCAGCTCGTCGTCGCCTTTGCCGTGCAGGCTCGCGTCGCGCAGCCACACACGCGCACGCGGACGAGCGGCGTCGTCGAGATCGACGATCACCTCGGGCGCACCACGCAGCGTCACCGGATCGTGCACGAACGATCCGTGCGCGCTGCGGTGGTGGATGCGTGTGCCCGGCTGCAGCACACCGTCCTGCGCCTTCGCAGCGATCGCGATCGGTCCCGGCGCACCGCTCAGGCTGTGCTGGACGTCGGGCCACCACACCGACAGCGCCGCGGGATCGATCAGCTCGCCCTCCGCCTCGACGTCGAACGATAGATATGCGGGCACGTGATCGGCATCGACCTCACCGCTGTCGAACGGTGCGAACGTCACCGTCACATCGCCAGCGAGTCCGCGCAGGGCCTCGTGCGCGCCGATCCACAGCCCGGCATCCGCGAGCCGCACGGTGGTGGTCGGCATCGACAGCGTGTCGGCGTCGATCCAGTGGAACGCCGCACGCACGTGACCACACGGCTCGACGTCGAACTCGTCGATCCACAGGCGCTCGACCTCGGCGTCGACGTCGTCGAGATCGACGGCCCATTCCTTGCCCGCTGGTGGCACCGGCTTCGGCACGCTGGGCTGCACCTGCGGCTCCGTGCCGTCGAAGCGCGGATACGCGGCGAGATCGGGATCGCCTTCCTCCTCGGGGTCGACCTTGTCGCGGTACTCGGCCCGCACGCCGCTCCCCGTGAAGCTCTCGATGTGCACGCGGCGATCGAAGAGCTCGAGCAGCTCGAGGTCGACCACCGCTTCGTCGGCCTCGACCGCGAGCTGGTAGCTGTAGCTGTCGATCCGCAGCGACGCGTGCTTCAGGTGCACGACCGTAGGCCACACCATCCACGCGAAGCCGTGATCGAGCTCCATGCGCGTGACCTTGCCATCGCGCGTGACGATCGCCGAGATCGCACCCGTCCACAGCGCCAGGTTGCAGATCAGGATCCACGCGGGCAGGGGCAACAACAGCACGAGCGCGACGACCCGCACCCAGCGACGCCGAAGGATCTCGCGCGCGCGCATCGTCATGCACCGCTGCGCAGACGGGAGAGCGTCTCGGCGTGATCGCGGCACTTCGGCAAGAGCTGCTCACGGATGAGCAGCTTCGTCTTCGCATCGACGGCGCGTTGCTCGAGCGCCTCCTCGTAGCGACGGATGCCGTGCTGCTCGCCTTCTTGCAGCACGCGCAGCGCGGGCCCGTGCCCGAGCAGGTTCGCCGCGGTCTCGACCGCGGTCGCGAACGTGCCCCACGCACCCGACGACGTCACCGCTTGCTCGGTGTAGATCGCGAGCCGCTCGCGGAGTGCGTAGACCGCCTGCACGTGATCCGCGTGGATCGTGCGCACGGTCGTGCCCGCCGGGTCGCCGAAGACCTGCGCGAGGGCCTTCTCGTAGGTCTCGACCGCCGCGAGCTCGCCGCGCAACAGCTCGCCGATCACTTCGCTCGCCGCCATTTCGATCGCCGCGTCCGCCATGTTCCTCCGCTCGCGCGATGCGCCTGCCGACGGTTTGCGACGTGCGGCGCCGGAATCAACCGCACCGCGTGACCGGCTCGGTTCGAGTCGGCCACGCGGTGCCACCAGAGACGTCCGCAGCTGTTCGCAGCCCTTGTCACGTCATCGCCGGGGTCGAAGGCGATGATCGTCTCTGCCGCGACCTTGTGGTGCGCATCGCGGCTCGGGCATGCGTGTGCGTCTCGTCCTGATGCCGGGGCAAGTAGCACACGCCGTGCCGAGACCGTGTCCGTGCACGGAGTCGCATGCATGCGGTGATCGCGGGTCCAGTCCGCTGTGGCGTGGTGCCCCGCTGTGTCGGTGGGCCCCGTGCGCACCTTCGCAACGAACGCCACCAATCGCCGTGCGCGCCGCCATGACGTCCGGCACCCGGCTTGCTTTACCGATCGGCGGGGACAAAACATGCATCAATCCGTCTGCGTCGTATTCGATCGTCCACGTGATGCCCGCAAGGCCTATCGCTCTTTGACGCGCTCGGCGCTCGGCGCGAAGGCCGACTCGGTGGCGGTGCACTACCGTCGCATGGTCGACGGCAAGCTGCAGATCTCGCAGACGCGACCGGGCGCGGGCGCGGTGTGGGGCTTCGTGTCGATGGCGGTGCTCGGCGCGACGATCTCGCTCTTCGCATTCGGTCTCGGTGCGAACGCGCCGCTCAGTCCGTGGTGGGCGCTGCTCGTCGGTGCCCTCTTCGGCGGTGGCTTCGGTGCGCTCTCGGGTGCGCTGATCGGCACCACCGAGCCCGAGCGCACACTCGCCGACGCCGAGACGTCGATGATGGACGGTCGCGCGGCCGTGGTCGCCGAGTTCGTCGATCCCGAGCACGCGGCGGCGGCCCAGCGCATGTTGGTGCGTCAGGGCGGCATGATGGCGGGCGCCTGATCGACGCAGGTCGACATGCGCGGGGTCCTGCACGTCGTCCTGCTGTTCGTCGCGTGCGGGATGCTGCTCGGGGCGTGCGGGCACAAGCGCACGACGTTGAAGAACATCGCGGGCGCGGAGTCCCGCATCGGCCACGTGGAGATCGACGGCAACCATGCGCTGCGCGATCGCGAGATCGAAGAGCACATGAACCTGCAGGAGACCAAGTGGTTCCCCCGCCCGAAGCGGGAGTGGTACCTGCCCGGGCTGGTGCCGATCGATCGTGATCGCATCGAGCAGCTGTACGCCGCGCATGGTTTCCACGACGCGCACGTCGTCGGGATCACGCCGACGTTCCGCAAGAAGGGTCGCGTCGTCGATCTGCGCGTCGAAGTGGAGGAGCACGATGCGACGCTCGTGCGCAGCATCGTGTTCGACTGGCCCGACGGTCCGCCCGACGGCCCGCCGGATCGCCGCGCGTCCAAGGGGAAGATCGAGACCCACTGCGGGCTCGTGCAAGACAAGCGCTTCGACGTCGCGGAGCTGCGCGCGTCCGAGGCGACGATGCGCGCGGCCCTGCTCAAGCGCGGCTACGCGTTCGCCGAGGTCGTCGGCACCGCCGAGGTCGATCGCATCGCGCGAACGGCCGACGTGCGCTTCACGGTGAAGCCGGGTTCGTTCGTGCGCATCGGCGAGCTGCGCATCACCGGTCTGCGCGCGGTCCCGGAGGACGCAGTGCGCGCGGAGATCGAGGGCTTTGCCGGGCAGGCCTACTCACCGGTGCGCGTCGAGAACATCGAGCACGCGGTCTACGGGCTCGATGTGTTCAGCGCGGTCACGGTCACGATCGACGACGCACCGCGGGCGGGCCCGGACGGAAAAGTCGTCGACGTCACGATCGACGTCACCGAGTCGCAGCCGCAACAGATCCGACTCGGCGTCGGCCTCGGGGTCGACCCGATGCGCTGGGAGCAGTACGGCGCGATGCGCTACAGCCACACCAACATCGATCGCAAGCTCGCGCGCTTCGATCTCGCGCTCAAGGCCGGCTATGCCGAGCTGCCGGCGATCTGGAGGCCCGACGAGCACGGACCGATCGCCGAGCTCACGCCCAGCATCCGGCGCAAAGGTTGGCTCGAACGCAAGCTCGTGTGGACCGCCGCGCCGTCGTTCGAGCTCGGCATCCAGAACGGCTATCAGTTCTACGCACCGAAGACGCGGCTCGGCGTCTCGCGCTTCTTCACGCGCTTCTTCGAGCTCGAGCTCAGCCACAACTTCCGCTTCGTCGACTTCTTCAACGTGAGCCCCGCGCTCGACGCGAGCCGCTCGATCCTCGGGCTCGACTTCCGCGATCCTTATCTGCTGAGCTACATCGAGCTCGGCGCGAAGGTGCATCTCACCGATCGCGTGCTCGCGCCGCGCCACGGCGTCGTGCTCGGGGTCACCTGGGATCTCGCGGGCGGCATCTTCGGCGGAAACTACGACTACAACTCGGTGGTGCCGGAGATCCGCGGCTACTGGACGCCGCTGAAGAACCGGCTGCAGCTGGCGGTGCGCGGACAGATCGGCTTCATCGTTCCGTTCGGCGACGAGCCCGGCGCGCCGTTCGACCTCAAGTACTACCTCGGCGGATCGAACACGGTGCGCGGCTACGCCTGGCGCCAGATCTCGCCGAAGGTCGACTGGTGCACCGACTCCGGCTGCCGACAGATTCCGGTCGGCGGACAGACGATGGTGACCGGCACGGCGGAGATCCGCGCGCGCATCTGGAAAGGCCTGTGGGGCGTCGTCTTCAGCGACATGGGTGACGTCCGCTCGGGCGTGAACCAGTTCGCGCCGACGCAGTGGAGCTACACGATGGGCCCGGGCCTGCGCCTGCACAGCAAGATCGGCGTGTTCCGACTCGACGCGGGCTTCCGGCTCAACCACACCGAGTACGGCCGCGGGCAGCCGATCGGCGCGGTGCACTTCGGCTTGGGGGAGGCGTTCTGATGCGCGCGCGACGGATCGTGAAGCGCATCGCGAAAGCGCTCGCGTGGATCGTCGCGACGCTGCTGCTGCTGGTCGTGACCACGCTCGCGGTCGTCTTGTACACGCCGTGGGGCACACGCACGGCGTTGCGCTTCGCGCTCGATCGCTACGACGGCGCCGTGCCCGGCAGCCTCGCCGTCGGTGACATCGCGGGCACGCTCGGTGGTCGGCTCGTGCTCGACGACGTCGCGCTGTGGGATCGCGAGGACAACCCGCTCATCGCGATCGCGCACCTCGAGCTCGAGCTGCGGCTCGTCGATCTGCTGCACGCGACCGTCGGCTTCGATCGCTTCGCGGTGGCGCAGCTGCACGTGTGGGTCGGGGGCGAGCGCGCGGCGTTCGGCGATCTCGGTCCCGAGGGTCCGCCGAAGCCGAAGCCCGAGGGCAAGGTCGGGCCCGATCTACCGATCGGATTCGCCGGGCCGCTCGCGGTCGACGGCCTCGCGATCCACCAGTGGACCGACGACGGCGAGCTCGTCGACATCATCGCGCACGGCGGCATCGCAGGGAGCCTCGAATCGCACGGGCGCGACGCGACACTGCTCGTCGACTCGCTGTGGGCCGTGCTGCCGCAGGCCACCGTCGCAGGCCTGAGCGCGACGATCACCTGGTCCGATCCCGAAGTGCGCATCGACGATCTCGTGGTGCTCTCCGACCGCGGTGTCGTGCATCGCGGCGCGCTGGGCTTCGACGCGTACACCCAGACCGGCGATGCGTCGCTCGGCGTCGTGGTCGACCTCGCCGCGATCGTGCCGCGCTCGCAGCTTCCCGTGCATGGCCCG
>DASZPU010000990.1:0-7339 GCA_035550195.1 Nannocystaceae bacterium | reverse complement strand
CGCGGACGTCGTGCTCGAGCCCACGCCCGGTGACAAGCACACCGAGATCCTCGCGGCCATCGACGCGCTCACCACCGGCGGCTCCACCGACGTCGATGCCGGCCTGCGCCTGGGCTACACGCTCGCGGCCAAGGATCCGATCGAAGGCGGCATCAACCGCGTGCTGCTCTACTCCGACGGCGTCGACACGGCCGGCCCCACCGCCGCCGAGGAGCTGCTCGCACACGTCGCCGAGTCGGCCGCGCGCGGGATCTCGATCTCGACGATCGGTGTCGGCGTCGAGAACTACGACGACGTGTTGCTCGAACAGCTCGCCGACAAGGGCAACGGCAAGTACGAGTACGTCGATCGCTTCGGCGAGGCCGAGCGCGTGCTCCTGCAGAATCTCACCGGCGCGCTGCAGGTGGTCGCACGCGATGCCAAGCTGCAGGTGGAGTTCGATCCACAGGTGGTCGCGCGCTATCGCTTGCTCGGCTACGAGAACCGCGGGCTGTCCTCGGATGCGTTCGCGAACGCGAGCACCGACGCGGGCGAGATCGGAGCAGGTCACGCCGTCACTGCGCTCTACGAGCTGCAGTTCCGACCCGGTCGGGCCGAGCGCTTCGGCATGGTGCGGCTGCGCTATCGCCTGCCCCACACCGGCCTGTTGCGCGAGACCGAGTCGCAGCTCGCCAGTGCTTCGGTCCGCGCCGCGCTCGGCGATGCTTCGCCCGCGACGCGCGTCGCGATCGTGGTCGCGGCGTTCGCGGAGAAGCTGCGCGGCTCGTACTGGGTGCGCGAGCTGGGCTGGCCGCAGATCCGCGAGCTCTACACCGGCCTGCCCACCGACTGGCTGCGTCGCCGAGAGGTCGCCGAGCTCGGCATGCTGATCGACGCGGCCACGCGACTCGATCGCCGCAGCGTGCGATCCGATCGCGACTTCACCTCGTTGCAGATGGACTTCGACCGGCTGCCGGTCCTGCAGTGACATGCGCCGCCTGCTCCCCACGATCCTGATGCTGTCGCTCGGCCTGTTCGGGCTGCTGCTCGGGCTCGCCGCGTTGCAGCGCATCTTCGTGGCCGAGCGCGACGAAGCGCAGGCACGCGTCGAGGCCGAGCGCGGCGCGCTGCAGGAGTACGCACGTCGAACGCTCGAGCAGCTGTTGGAGAACGAGCTGCACGTCGCGGAGATCGAGATCGGGCTCGCCGTCGACGATCCGCTGGTCGGCACCTCGAATCTCTTGCTCGTGGTGGATGGTCGGCAACGATTCCCGCGCACGGTGAGCTATGCACCCGGCGACGAGCGACCGGCGCGCTCGCTCTACCTCGCCCTGCGCGGTGGGCTCGACATCCCCGTGCCCGATCCGAACTCGCCGTGGGCGGAGCGACTGCAGCTGCACCGCGAGCTCCGCGACGCGCTGCGCGGTGGTGGTCACGGCTCGATCGAGCGCGCCTTTCGCAATCTCCTGCGCCATCGCACGCGCTACGTGATCGACAGCTCGCTCGATCTCCCGTCGATGATCGCGGCGCTCGACGAGCTCTTCGATCGCGCCGAGCCCAACCACGAGCTGGTGTCCTCGCTGTTGCGCGACGGCCTGCAGGACGGCGGCATCGTCGTGATCGAAGGCTTGCAGCCCGCGCTGTTGCGGCGACGCGAGCGCTTCACCGCCGGCGACTTCCGCTTCCTCGCCGAGCACGTGCTCACGCTCTCGGAGAGCGCCGAGACCCTCGCCGACGACTTCCGCGAGCGCGTCGCCGAGCCCAGCAGCCTGCCGCTCGCGGTCACGGAGCGCATCGACGCGCCCGCGTTGGTGAAGGGCGGCGAGTGGTATGCGCGCACCGATCCCAACGGCGTGCTCATCGGCACGCGCGTCGACACCGACGGGCTCATCGCGGAGATCGACACGCAGATGCGCCAGCGTGCGCTCATCGAGCCCGCCGACCGCCTCGAGCTGCCCGACCTGCGCGCCGCGATCTCGCCGGTGGCCACGCTGCCGATCACCGTCACGGCGCCGCGCTTCGCGTTGCGCATCGCCGACGCCGACAACAACTACCGCATCAAGAGCATCTTCTTGCTCGGCAGCATCGGCCTCGCGCTGGTCATCGCCACGTTGTGGGTCGTGCTCGCCTCGCGCAAGCAGCGATTCGTCGAGCTGAAGAACGACTTCGTCGCCACCGTGTCGCACGAGCTGCGCACGCCGCTGGCGTCGCTGCGGCTGATGGCCGAGACCATCGAGCGCCGCACCGCGGGCTTCCCCGCCGCGCGCGACTATCCGACGCGAATGGTGCGCGAGATCGACGACCTCGCGTTCATGGTCGAGAACATCCTGTCGTTCAATCGCCTCGACAAGGGGCGGTGGCGACCGCGACGCGAGCGCGTCGACTTGCGCACGGTGGTCGACGACGTGGGCCGCGATCTGACGCAGTGGTCCGCGAAGCCGGTGGAGATCACCTGTCGTGGCGTCGACGGGATCATCGTGCGCGCCGATCCCGAGCTGCTGCGGCTCTTGCTGCGCAACCTCGGCAAGAACTCGTGTGCCTACTGCGATCGCGACACCGCGCAGCTCGAGCTGGAGGCCCAGCGCGGCCGTCGGGGCGGGCTCACGCTGCTGGTCAGCGACAACGGCGTGGGTATCCCGAAGAAGGAGCACAAGCGGATCTTCGGCGACTTCTACCGCGCGGTCGGCAACACGGCCTCGCGCGGCAGCGGGCTCGGGCTCGCGATCTGCCGCAAGACGATGGCGGCCCACGGCGGCAGCATCCGCATCACCCGCAGCAGTTCTGCGGGCACCACGTTCGCGCTAGAGTTCCCCGCAGCGATGGTGGAGGAGCGGTGAGCGAAGCGGGAAGCAACGCGGTGCTGGTGGTGGAGGACGACGAGAACCTCCGCCTCGCGCTCACCGACAACCTCACCGAAGAGGGCTACCAGGTCGTGGCGGTCGCGGGTGCTCAAGCCGCGCTCGTCGCGGCGCAGCAGCAGTCGTTCGCGATCGTCGTGCTCGACATCATGCTGCCCGACGGCGACGGCTACAGCGTGTGTCGCAAGCTGCGCGAGCAAGGGTGCACCGCGGGCGTGCTGATGCTGACGGCACGCACGCTCGAGGACGATCTCGTGCGCGGCTTCGACTCGGGCGCGGACGACTACCTCGCGAAGCCCTACCGTCTGCGCGAGCTGCTGGCGCGCGTCGGTGCGCTCGCGCGCCGCGGCACGAGCGGTGCGACGCCAGCGGCGTCGGCGAGCACGGGCTCGGTGAAGCGCGAGCTGATCGCGGGCATCGGGATCGATCGCAAGGCGCGCGTGGTGACCCGCGAAGGCGCAGAGGTCGACCTGACGCGCACGGAGTTCGATCTGCTGGTGTGCCTGGTCGACCACGCCGGCGAGGCACTGACCCGCGAAGCGATCCTCGATCAGGTGTGGGGCAAGGGCATCGTCGTCGAGCAACGCACGGTGGACAACTTCATCTCGAGCTTGAAGCGAAAGCTCGGGTGGAGGGACGGCTGCGGCTTCAACATCCGCGCCGTGCGAGGCATCGGCTATCGATTCGAGCTCGACCGGAAGTGAACCTCGGGCCGGCGCGGATGCTGAAGTAATTCGCCGAAGGCGATCAGCGACTGCGACCGCAGGGCGCTGTCGCAACCATCAGCTGTACATCCGCGCAAACCCGCGCAGCACGTCGACGGTCGTGATCACGCCGCTGAGGCGGTCGCCGTGCACGACCAGCAGCCGGTGGATCCCCATGTCGAGCATCCGTTGCGCCGCTTCCACGATCGTCGCATCCGCAGGGATCGAGATCACCGCCGACGTCATCACGTCCGACACGCGGCCCGGGCTCGAGTACGCATGCTCGCCGAGCTCGTCGGTCCATCCATCGGTCACGCGGTAGTACACCGGATACCCCGGCGTCTCCGAGGCATCGCGATCCGGATCCGCGAGGTCCGGCAAGCTCACCACGCCGACCACGCGATGGTGCGCGTCGATCACCGGCGCACCGCCGATCCGCCGCTCGCACAGCAGTCGCGCCGCGGTCTCGAGCCCCGTGTCGGGCGCGACCGCGAACACTTCACGCGTCATCAATTCCATCACGAGTGGGAGCGACGGCGTTTCCATGCAGCTCCAACGTGACGCATGCGACGCGCATCACAACCGCAGATCTTGCGGCAGCAACGCACGTTTCGTGCGGGCCACACCGCAAGACGTTCACGCACGGCTTACCTCCGCGCCCTCCTCGTTTTCACCCCGCCAACGATGGTCGGAGCCCCGGCGGATGTCGAAGCATGCGAGGTCCGAAACCAGAATGCTGACCAAGCTCCCCTTGGTGTTCTCCACCTTCCTCTTCTCGCTCTCCGGCAGCGACGGACGCGCCGACGCGCCCGCCAAGCCCGCGGTCGAGACCCGCGCACCGAAGGATCACGGCGCGCGCAGCGAGCGAAGCCACGAACGTCGTGACCTGTGCGCGATGCTCTCTTGCACCGCTGCACAGCGCGTCGAGATCGAAGGCGTGATCGCGAAGATGAAGGAGCAGCTGAAGGCGCTCCACGGCAACCGCGGTGCGGAAGGCAAGGCGCTCGCGGACGCGATGCGCGACGGCTCGCTCGATCGCAAGGAAGTGCTCGGTGCGTTCGCGAAGGGCGACGAGATCCGTGCGAAGCGTGAAGCGATCTTCGCCGACGCGATCGTCGCCGTGTACGGCAAGCTCGACAAAGCCCAGCGCGCGCGCCTGACCACGATGGTCGAGAGCCGCGGTGCCAAGGGCGTGCTCGGCAACCATGGCGGTCACCGCGGTCACGACAAGGCGTCCCCCGGCGGCAAGCAGAAGCCGGGCGCCGCGAAGGCCAAGCGCGCCGACAAGGGCAGCAAGGCCGGCCGCGCCGACAAGCCCGGCAAGGCCGAGCGCAAGGCCAGCAAGCTCGCGCGCTTCGATCGCGTGAAGGCGCCGGTCGCCAAGGTCGACGGCTTCAAGTCGCGAAGCTGAACAGCTTCGCGGGACGTCCGGGCCCGGGCAGTGCACGCACTCCCGGGCCCGCCGTGATCGTGCCGTCCTCGATCATCCGATTGAAGCGCTTGTTGAAGTTGCTCTTGTCGTAGCTGAGCCCGCTGACGATCTCGAACACGCCGCGCAGCTCGGCCTTCGTGAACTCGGCGGGCACGAGGCTCGACGCGATGCGCAGATCGCTGGCGAGACGCTCGCGGATCGTGTCGAGCGCGATCGCGAGGATGTCTTTGTGATCGAACGCGAGCCGCCGTCCTTCGATCAGCGACAGCGGCACCCACTGGGCCTCGGCAGCATCGTCACCGGCGCGCGTCTTCGGCAACAGATCGCCGGGCACGAGCGCGAAGTAGGCCACCGAGATCACGCGCCCTCGCGGATCGCGACCGGGCTTGCCGAACGCACGGAACTGCCGCAGGTAGACGTCGCGCGAGCGCAGACCGGTTTCTTCCTGCAGCTCGCGCGCAGCCGCGGTGTCGAGGTCCTCGCCTTGATCGCCTTCGTCGGAGACGTGCACGAAGCCGCCGGGCAGCGCCCAGCGTCCGCGATAGGGCGGCTCACCGCGGCGGATCAAGAGCACGCGCAGCTCCTCTTCGACGCGCGCGAGCACGACCATGTCGACCGCCAACGACGGCCGCGGATACTCGTAGACGAACCTGCGCGAGCTCTTCGACGACGGCTCGGCACGACGCGCTGCTGCACCGCTCACGGTGTGCTCACCCACTCCACGCCGGCGGCCCCGAGGTCGTTCACCGAGCGCTCGACGCCGGCGTTGCCACCCATCGCCGCGGTCGCGAACGCGAGCACGCGCACCGCATAGCCGCGCTCGCGCAGCCCGTGCGCAGCCGCGTCGACGCAGTAGCCACCGGTGCAGTAGCCGAGCACGTCGAAGCGCACCTCCGAAGGCCCACCCATCGCTGCGACGAGCGCGGTGATGACCGGCTCGGCCGCCGGGTTGGCGAACAGCGAGTACACCTCTTTCTCGAAGTACACGCCGACGCCGTCGAGCGCTTCGGTGGCGAGCGCAGTCGCATCGAGCGTGCGCGCGCCGGTGCCCTTCTTCGCCTCGCCCACGAGGTTGCGCAGCGTGGGATCGGCCGGCTGCATCGGTACGAAGCGGATCTTCTTCGGCACGTCGTGGAAGACGCGCAGCCACCCCGGCGAGCCCTTCACGCAGTGCGGCGCGAACGGACCACCATTGGCCTGGAACTCCCACGCGTCGTATGCATGCGAGTCCACCGAGCCGATGATCGGTGTGCCTTCGCGCTGTGCTCCTTGCAGCACGCGTGCGATCGACATGCGTACTGCACTGTCCGCGGGCACGTAGAGCGCACCCTCCTGCAGCATGAAGTCGCGCTGGGTATCGACATCGACGATGATTGTGCGCATGGTCGCTCTCCCGTGGTGCGTCAGCCGTGGGGCATCGTCCGCAGTCGTGCCACCAGCTCTTCGGTGGCAGGCGACAGTCGTACGATGTGTTGCTCACGTTGGTTCGCGGCGATCCGACGCTCGTCGAGCACGTTGCACAGCCGCAACGTCTCCAGCGCGTCGGGGTTGCCCGACAAGAGCACGTAGTTCTCGGGCACTTCCTCCCCCACCTGCCCGATGATGCCGATCGGCCCGTCGCCGCGGATGCGTCGCCACACCACCGGGCGACCGGGCACGCTGCGCTTGCCCGCTCCGCTCTCGTTGCCGAACTTCATGCGCGGCTCGTGACCGGTCGCGCTGAGCTTGAACACCGCGCTCACGCGATCGCGGGTGAGCGGGTTGGTCATCGGTGCCGCGACGATGCTGCCGCCGTAGCCGTACACCTGCGACTGCGCCGGCCACTTCGTGAACTCGCGCAATTGCTCGAAGTGCCGGGTGGCCTCGAGATCGAGACCGTCCTCCAGCACGTGCGTGGGCTCGAGCCGTTGCTCGCGCAACAGCTCACACGCGTGCAGGTACTGGATGAACTTGTTGCCGGAGTCGTAGCGGATGGCGCACGCGTGCGGCCGCTCGCGCATCACCTCGACCGCCGCGCGGATGCCCGAGCCCATCGTGTCGAAGGTGTCGAGCAGGTACGACGGCGCGGAGCTCCGCATGTCTCGCATCGCCTGGAACGCCGGCAGATCGGCGCCCCAACGCTGGACGTGCTCGTGTCCCATCGTGCCGATCGGACGCATGCCGAGCTCGAGCGCGAGCGCGACGTTGCTCGTGCGCATGACGCCCTCGGCGCGGCACGCCTCGAGCGCGAGGTGGTGCTGCTCGAGGCACACGGCCGAGCGCATGCCGACCTCGAAGACGCGCTCGGGATCACCGACCGCAGCGACGAGCGCACGCACGCTCGCACGCACGCGATCGCGGTACGCATCGTCCTCGCGCACGATGGT
>DASZPU010000989.1:0-5646 GCA_035550195.1 Nannocystaceae bacterium | reverse complement strand
TCCGTCGCGAGCTCGGCATCGAGGCGATGGCGCATCTCACCTGCGTGCAGGCCACGCGCGACGACCTCGCGCGTGCGCTCGATCAGCTCGGCGATGCGGGCGTGCGCAACGTGCTCGCGTTGCGCGGCGATCCACCGAAGGGGCAGGATCACTTCGTCGTCAGCGAAGGCGGGCTCGCCCATGCGAGCGAGCTGGTCGCGTTCGTGAAGAGCCGCGGCGATTTCTGCGTGGGCGCGGCGTGCTACCCCGAGATGCACCCCGAGGCGCCCGACGCCGAGTCGGACATGCGCCATCTCGTCGAGAAGGTGCAGGCCGGCGCCGACTTCCTCATCACGCAGCTCTTCTTCGACAACGAGCGCTTCTTCTCGTTCGAGAAGCGCCTGCGCAGCGCGGGCGTCGGCGTGCCGCTCATCGCCGGCGTCATGCCGGTCACCAACGTCTCGCAGATCCAGCGCTTCTCGCAGATGTGCGGCGCGACGATCCCCGACGCGCTGCGCCACCGGCTCGCCGAGGTCGAAGCCGATCCGCAGGAAGTGTTCTGGACGGGTGTCAGCTACGCGGCGCACCAGTGCCGCGGGCTCCTCCGTCCGCCCGGTGGTGGTGCGTTCCAACGCGCGCCGTCCGGTGTCGCGGGCGTGCACTTCTACACGCTCAACAAGTCGCCGGCGGCGCGAGCGATCTTCGAGATCCTGCGGCTCGCGCGGGTCGGGGTGTGATGCTGACGCTCGCGCTCGCGACCGTGCTCGCGATCGAGCCCAGTGCGACCGCGATCCCCACCGCCGCGCTGTTGCACGCGCGCGAGCAGCTCGGCACGCGCGCGTTCCTCACCGGCGCGCCGAGCTGTACCGCGAAGAGCTGCTTCTCGCTCGTCGTGCACGTCGTGGTCGTCGACGGCGTGCCGGTGCAGACACCGCTGTGGTGGGCCGGGCAGGTCGCTGCGGCGAATCGATTGTTCGCGCAGATCGACGTGGGCTTCGTGCCGATCGAGGTGCGTGAGGAGCCGGCCGCGCTCGCGGACGTCGACGATCGCAAGGCCCGCGATCTGCTCGGCCGTGGCGATCACGATCGCGGCGTCATCCACGTGTGGGCGGTGCGACGCCTGGCCGACGTCGACATCCCGGGCGAGGAGATCCGCGGTGTGCACTGGCGTGACCGCGCCGATACCACGCGCCGATTCGTGATCCTCTCGTCGATCGCGGCGGAGCGCGTGCTCGCCCACGAGCTCGGCCACTTCTTCGGGCTCCCGCACTCGAGCTTCGCGGTGAGCATCATGAACAAGACTCCGCGCGACGATCCACCGCCCGAGCAGCGCGGGTTCCATCCGCGCGAGCTCGCGACGATGCGAGCGCGGCGCGACGCGATGATCGCCGATGGCACGCTGAAGCTGCCCCGCGCGAAGCGACGTACGACGGCGAAGGCGACGGGCTGACGCGGATTTGCCGGCCCCGCGCCGCCCGTGCGAAGCTGGTGGTCTCATGCGTAGCTTCATAGCCGCCGCCATCCTCATTTGTGCCTGCGAAGCCGGGAAGAAGCCCGATCCCGTGGAGCCGGCGGGCACCGGCGGGCAGATCACGGTGAGCGGCACCTACGGCAGCGCGGACTCGTCGAGCAGCTCGAGCGGCGCGGACACCAGCAGCAGCAGCGACACCTCGAGCAGCACGAGCGAGAGCTCGAGCTCGACCACCGGTCCCGAGTGCCTCAACGACGGCGATCCCTGTGAAGGCGGTGGCATCTGCGTCGTCGTCGACAGCGGCCTCGCGTGCAGCCACGGCAACCCGGGCGATCCCTGCATTCTCCCCGGCGACTGCGTCTCCGAGAATTGCTACGCGCAGCCGGAGGACGTCGACGCGGCCGGCATCTGCACCGGGCCCGACTGTGACATCGCGATGACCGAGTGCGGCGTCGGCAACACCGGCACCTGCATCATGATCGACGAGAAGACACTGTTGTGCTCGCAGGGCAACGTCGGCGAGCCCTGCATCACCGACGCCGATTGCATCGACGAGCGCTGCCAGGAATACGCGGTCGACGGCGGCACCGTGCTCGTCTGCGCGCCGTAACGTTCGCGGGGTCTCGCGGCTCGATCACCCGCGGTGATCGAAGCCGCGATCCACACGTTGCTCGGCGTGCTCGCGACGCCGCTGCAGCCCGCCAGCAGCGTGTGGTGGGGCCACCTGCTCGGTGCGGCGCTCGTCGCTGCGCTCGTACACGGCCGCGCGCGGGGTCTGCTTCGCGCGCTCGCACCGGCGAGCATCTGGCGCTCGCGCTCCACGCTGCACGACCTCGGCTGCCTCGTGCTCAACGCGATCCTCTATTCGTGGTGCCTGCTCGTGCCGCTGCAGACGTTGTCGACCGCCGTCGCGCTCGGCACCCGCGCTGCGCTGGTCGCCGCGCTCGGTGACTGCGCTGCGCTCGACGGACCGCTCGGCGGTGCGCTCGCGATGCTGGCGTTCTTCGTCGCGGCCGATCTCGCGTTCTTCCTGTCGCACTGGGCGCACCATCGCGTGCCGTTGTTGTGGGAGCTGCACCGCGTCCACCACAGCGCACAGGTGCTGCAGCCGTTCACGGTGTTCCGCCGCCATCCGCTCGAGATCGCGATCGACGGCGCGCTCTCGGGGGTGCTCGTCGGCGCGACCTGGGGCGTGCTCGCGTGGGCCGGCGCGCCGCCGCCGTGGACGATCCTCGGCGTGAACGCGATGCTCTTCGTCGCGCTCTTCGCCGGCTTCGCGCTGCAACACTCGCACGTGTGGGTGTCGTGGGGCGCGCTCGATCGCGTGCTCGTCTCACCCGCGACGCATCAGCTCCATCACAGCCGTGCGAAGGAGCACCACGATCGCAACTACGGCAACGTCCTCGCGATCTGGGATCTGCTCGCGGGCACGCTCGCGCGCCCGGCCCGGTGCGCGCCGCCGCTGCAGCTCGGCGTCGACGACGGCGACGACATGGGCGCGCTGACGGCCCTGTATCTGCGGCCGTTGGTGCGCGCGTGGGCCCGGCTCGTGCGCCGGTAATGCCCGAGCCGTCGCGCGGCTCTGTGACCGCATGACCCGTCGCCTCGCACTCTTCCTCCTACTCGCAGGCTGCGGCTCGGCCGATCCGAAGGGAGCTGCGGGCGCGATCGGTGTGCCGCCGCTCAGCGGCAGCAAGCCGGTCCAGCCGATCGTCGCTCCGAACATGGTGGGCAGCCCCGATCGGATCGTCGCGCCGAACATGGTGGGCGCACCCGACATCGTCCCGCGCTTCCAGCCGGCACCGCGTCCGGTGCCTCCCGGTCCGCGCTGATGTCGATGCCGCGAGGCTGCGCTATGCTGCGCGCACCCGATGTCGAGCGACACGGAGCTGCTCGAGGCGTGGCGCCGCGGGGACGCGCGCGCGGGCGAGCAGCTGTTCGATCGCCACTTCGCGAGCGTGCGTCGCTTCTTCCGCAGCAAGGCGCCTGCGACCGAGGTCGAGGATCTCGTGCAGCAGACGTTCGCCGCGTGTGTGCAGCACCTCGAGCAGTTCCGCGGCGAGGCCCGCTTCGTCACCTACCTCCTCGCGATCGCGCGCTCGCAGCTGCATCGGTGGTTGCGTCGGCGCGATCCGGTGCGCGCGGGGCTCGACGTCGAAGCCTCGTCGATCATCGATCTCGGTACCTCGCCGAGCGTGAAGGTGGCGGGGCGCGAGCAGCAACGCGAGCTCGTCGAAGCGCTGCGCCGCCTGCCGCTCGCCATGCAGACGATGCTCGAGCTGCACTACTGGGACGATCTGAACGCGGCCGAGCTCGCGATCGTGTTCGAGCTCGAGCCCAATGCGGTGCGCGTGCGATTGCATCGCGCTCGTGCGGCGTTGCGCGATCAGCTGCTCGCGCAGCGGGCCGCGCACACGCCGACGCTCGAGCGGCTCGACGACGACGTGCGCGAGGTCGCGAAGCTGTTCTAGATCGCGATCCGTCCCACCTGGCACTTCGCGATGCTGAAACCCGAGCCGGCTTCGTTCCAGTCGACCGCGACGGCGACGGCCTCGCTCTTCGTCTGTGTCGCCGCGATCGCGAACGACGGGCTCGCGGCCTTGGAGCGCTCGGGCGTGCCGATCATGTTGCCGCCGTCCCAGCGCGCGAGCTGCCACGCACCGCCATTGGTCGAGCAGTTCACCACGTAGACGCGCCCGGCTTGCACGGGGAACTCGACCACTGCGCCGTCGATCGAGCTCCCGCAGGTGCGCGTCGTCGGTCGTCCCCACATGGCGAAGCCTCCGTCGCGGCCACTGACCCAACCGGCGCAGAAGAAGGACAGCGTCACCTCGCCGTTGACCATGCGCTGCACGCCGACCTCGACGACTTGGTCGAGCACCGGACCCTCGGGCTTCGCGACGTACTTGCTGGCCATGCCAGCGAGCTGCTTCGCGCCGAGCAGCGGCGAGATCTGCTTCTGCAACACGAACGGGGTGTTGCGCAGCGGCATCTTCGTCGCGAGATCGGCCGCGGACGGCCCGGCGGCGGGCGGAGGTGCAAGGGCGAGGGAAACGAGGACGAGTGCGAGCTTGTGCATGGCATCGTCGACAGAGCCACGCGGTCGACCGAACGTTACCGGTCGGCGGTAGGATGAGCCGGCATGGGCTCGGACGACGCAGCCGATGTGAGCACTCCGCAGGATCGCGAAGGCGTCGAGACGCGACGCATGCGCGGCGCGTTGAAGGAAGCGCTCTTCGATCGTCCGCAGATCCCCGTGCGCGTCGGACGCTTCGTCGTCGTCGATCCGATCGGCGAGGGCGGCATGGGCATGGTGTGGCGCGCGTTCGATCCCGATCTCGATCGCCGCGTGGCCGTGAAGCTGTTGCGTCGCGCAGTCGACGACACCGATGAACGCGCGACCGCTCGCCTCGTGCGCGAGGCCAAGGCGATGGCGCAGCTCAACCATCCCAACGTGTGCACCGTGCACGAGGTCGGCGTGCACGAAGGGCAGGTGTTCGTCGCGATGGAGTACGTCGACGGCGGCACGCTCGCGTCGTGGTGCGGCGAGCATCCCCGCGGCACCGTGGCGCGCACGGCCGCGCTCGTGCGGCTGTTCGAGCAGGCCGCGCGCGGGCTCGCGGCCGCACACGCGGCCGGCGTCGTGCATCGCGACGTGAAGCCCGCGAACATGCTGGTCGATCGCGCCGGGCGATTGCGCATCGCCGACTTCGGGCTCGCCGGCGGCACCATCGGTCTGCCGCGCGGCGACGTGGATGCCGAGAGCACCGAGCGCTCGATCGACGGCGCGCACGTGGTCGGCACGCCGGCGTACATGGCCCCGGAGCAGTTCGAAGGCCTCGCCGACGCGAAGAGCGATCAGTTCGGGCTGTGTGCGAGCTTCTTCGAGGCGTGCTTCGGCGCGTTGCCGTTCGCGGGCGCGAACGCGACCGCGCGCTGCACCGAGATCATCGCCGGCCGGATCCGCGAGCCCGCGCCCGGCCACGCGGTGCCGGGGTGGTTGCGCGCGGTGATGGTGCGCGGGCTGCAGGCCGATCCGGCGGCGCGGTGGAGCTCGGTCGACGCGCTCGCCGATGCGCTCGTGCGCGGCGATCGATCGCGACGACGCAAGCTCGGTGCGCTCGCGCTGGGGCTCGCGTCCACGACGGTGGTCGGCGCGTGGTGGCTCGCACCGGGATCCGATCCGTGTGTCGATG
>DASZPU010000988.1:0-2923 GCA_035550195.1 Nannocystaceae bacterium | reverse complement strand
GTCCCAGCCCATGAGGATCGGTAAGCGATGCACCGGCGGTGCGCCGTGCGACAGCGCGGCGTCGTGGAACGCGGCCAGATCGAACTGCGTGCCGGCATCGCGTGCGCGCGCCTCGGCATGCGCACGCAATCGCAGCCACGCCTGCGCGCCGACGAAGTACGTCGAGAGCTGCGTCGAGGTGACCTGCGCGCGCACCCACTTGCCGCGCGCCTCGCCCTCTTGCTGGAACGAGCGCTCGACCATGAGCTGGATCGCTTCCTCTTCGCTCATCTCACCGGCATGCACGCCGTGATCGAGGATCGCGTTGGTCACCGAGCGCAGGTAGAACTTCAGCCCGTGCAGCGCGATCGCCTTCGCGCGCAGCGTGGGATCCTGCATGACCTTCCACGTGCCCTTGCCGACGCCGCGCGGCCGCTTCGCCTCGTCGCCCGGCCCCATGCCCGCGTAGCCGGCATCGACCATCACCTTCTCCGCGTAGACCGCCCAACCCTCGACGAACGCGCCGTTGGCCAGCACCTTGCGCACCTTCGACGGCTCGCGCTTCGCGTAGTAGAGCTGCACGAAGTGCCCGGGGATCGCCTCGTGGATCGAGAGGATCTCCAGCATGAAGTCGTTGTACTCGCGCAGGAACGACTCGCGCACCTCGGAGGACCAATCGGTCGGCACCGGTTGCACGAGATAGAAGCTCGGCAAGCCGGTCGCCTGCGGCTCGAGCGGTCCCGGTGCGGCGAGCCCCGCGATGAACACGCCGCGCTGGTGCGGCGGCGTCCAGATCACCTGCAGCACCTCGGCGTCGTCCATCGTGACGATGCCGTGGTCCTTCACGAACCCGGTGAGCCGACCGAGCAGCTCGTCGATGGTCTCGCGCAGCTCGTCGGGCTCGACGTGGGCGCTCGCGAGCTCCTCCAGCACCGCACGGATCACCTCCGTGTCGGGGTCGCCGGGCGCGCGTGCTTTCATGCGCGCGATCTGTCGCGGCGTGAAGAGCACCAACCCGAGATCGTAGGCGAGCTCGGACATCTTCTTGCGCACGCGCCCGTGCTCGACCACCGCGACGCGACGCAGCTCGGTGGCGGTGATGTTGCTCTGCAGCGTGAGCGCGAGCTTCTTCTCGAAGTTCTGCGCGCCGAGCCGCCACTGCCCCTTCGCGTTCGGCAACACCTGCTGATCGAGCTCGGTCTGCAGCGCGCGGATCGCCGCGAGCGCCGGCTTGCTCGCCGCGGCGACGCGGTCGCGGAGATCCTGCGGCGCGGGTGCGAGCCGATCGGGGATGATCTGCTCGAGCAACACCGCGATGCCTTCGATCTGTCCGATCGCCACGCGCGTCTGCGGCTCGTAGGCCTCGGCCGCGACGATGTTCGTGCGCGCCTGCTCGACGAGCTTCGGCAGCCCTTCGATGCGCGACGCCACCGCGGCCCCGCGCTGCTCGAGTGGCGCGAACTCGCGGGAGACGAGATCCTCGAGGCCGCTGCCGATCGTGCTCGTGTACCACGACGGATCGCGCTTCCACGGCTGCTCGACCTCGTGCACGAACTTCTGCAGCTCGAGCTCCGCGCGCACCACGTCGAGATCGATGCGCTCGTCCGCGGTGAGCTGCGCGCCGGCGAGGTCCTGCACCTTCGCGAGCCCGTCGTCGATGCGCTTGCGGTCCGCGGTGATGCCCTCGGCGCTGAGATCGGGCCACGCACCATCGTGGCTGTGCTCGCCCAGCGACGTCGCGGTGACCGGCGCGGCGGCGAGCCACGCGGCGAAGATGCGATCGATCTCCGCGGCGAAGTCGACCTTCATCGGCGGCGTCACCACGGGCGGCTTCGTGGTGGGCTCGGGCTTGCACGCCGCCAGCGCGAGCAGCACGGCGAGCAACATCCGCGGCGATCGGGCAGACATGGCGGTCCTCATGCGGTGGTGATCATCGACGGCGGCAGGTGCCCCGTCTCGTTGAAGCTGATGAGCGCTTCGAAGCCGCTACCGTACACGCGCAGCTCGGTGAGCCCGCAGTGCGCGATGTCCATCAGCGCCCACGCTTCGTAGGGCAGTCGCAGCGTGCGGCTGACGAGGTAACGGATGAGATTGCCGTGGGTGAACAGCAACACGAGCGTCGAGCGCCGCGCGGGCTTGAAGAAGCGATCGCGCACCTTCTCGACCTGCGCGTGGGCGATCTCGCGTTCCTCCGGCGGCGTGCGCTCGAGCCCCATCGGCAGCGAGCCGAAGTCGACGCGCGCGGGATCCACCACCGGCACGACCTCGTGCAGGTACGGCTTGATCTTCACGCTGCCGAGGTCGAGCTCGCGCGCGGCGATCTCGGCGGTCTGCGATGCGCGCGGCCACGGGCTCGCGTACACGCCTTCGAAGCGTGCAGTGGACGACGCGACGAGCTGTGCGACGCGTCGACCGATGCGCACGGCTTGGCGACGACCGAGCGGCGTGAGCCCCCACGTGGTGTCGCTCTCGCCCGGCGTACGATCGTAGTGACCGTGCCTCAGTAGGATGACGCGGCGGCATGCGATTTCGTCGTCGGCCATTCGAGGAAGCCGCCCATTCTTAGCACGCGTCTGCCTCGCCCGCGCGGACGGCGGCCAGCCCGGGCACGAGAGTGGGGTGAGGCCGGCTGCGTGAGCTGTGCGCTCGTTGACGCGCGTGTGCTGGCACGGGTAGCGTGGCGTCATGACCCGTCGCTTTGGTCTGTTCGTTGCGTTGTGCGTCGCATGTGGGAACGACCCCTCTGGTACCGGCGAGAGCGAGTCCAGCAGCACGTCGTCGGGCGGTGAGGAGAGCAGCACCAGCTCGACCACGATGGTGATGACCACCACGCCGCCCACCACCACGATGACCGTGACCACGGCTCCGCCCGACACCGGCGAGAGCACCGGCGAGCCGCAGTGCAGCGATCCGTTCACGATGGGCGAGCTCGAGCGCGCGGAGC
>DASZPU010000987.1:0-7799 GCA_035550195.1 Nannocystaceae bacterium | reverse complement strand
CCACGATGAGGATCGGCACGGCCTCACGCCTCCATCGAGCCCGCGAGCGGACGCGGCGGTCGCACGAGCAGCATGTTCGCGTCGTAGGTCAGCACGCCCAGCAGGATCGCACCGAGCACGCGATCGATCCCGACGCGGTAGTAGTGGCTCTCCGACAACGGATTCATCGGATAGGGATCCGCGACGCTCACCGTGCCGTCGTGCTTGTCGTAACCCGCGAGCACCACGAAGTGACCGACCGGCTCGCCGCGCACGTCGTCGGGCTCGTTGGTCGCACCGATCTCGCGCGCCTTCCCGTAGAGGTACGTGGCCGAGAGCCCGGTGAGGATAGGGCGGCCGCGCGCGAGGAAGCGCCGCAGCAATCCGCCGCTCAGCTGCTCGAAGCGAATCTCGCCACCGCGGCGGAGGTACTCGAGATAGGCGTCGGTCGCGGCGTGCAGCTTCGGCACCGACTTCGCGTCGCGCTGCCGCATCAGCTTCTCCGACAGATCGACGTCGGGTGCGAACCACGTCGGATCGAACATCTGCAGGTTGTAGGTGAAGAGCGTGGACTTGAAGCCGCGCGCGAGCGCGTGGCAGCCCAGCATCACCGCGAGCGTGCCGCCGTCCTCGAGCATCGGCACCTCGCGGATCACGTCGCCGATGCCGACCGGATCGCCGTAGTAGCGATAGACCGCGTGCAGCGCCGTGGGCCCGCACGTGATGTCGTCGGGCTGCGGCAACATCTCGAGCGCGAGCCCGGAGCGCGGCGGCGTCGTCGACGAGGAACCCACATGCCCATCGTAGCAGCGAAGCGCCGGCACAACCGCGGAACGACGACGCCGTGAAAGGAATTCGCCGAAGGCGATCAGCGACTGCGACCGAAGGGCGCTGTCGCAACGTGCGACGCCGCGAGGAGCTCCGCCTGCACGCGCGCGGTCAGCCCGGCGACGTCGAAGTCGCGCTCGACGCGGGCGCGCGCGGCACCGGCGAGGCGACCGCGCAGCGCTGGATCTGCGGCCAGGCTGTGCAGATGATCCGCGAGCGCGACGTGATCACCGGGCGGCGCGAGCAGACCGTGCGTGCCGTGCTCGATGATCTCCGGGATGCCACCGACGTCGCTCGCGAGCACCGTGGCACCGAGCGCCATCGCTTCGATGATCGAGCGGCCGAACGGTTCTTGCAGCGACGGCAGCGCGAGCACGTCGCAGTCGGCCACCGCCGCGCGCACGTCGGGATCGAAGCCCACGAAGCGCACGTGCTCCGCGATGCCGAGCTCCTCGGCGAGCGCCCGGTACTGCGCGCCGTAGTCGATCGGCGAGCCCAGCGGCACGCGGCCGAGCACGACGAGCACGAGCTCGGGATGCTCGGGCACCACGCGGGCGAGCGCGCGGATGAGCACGTCGATGCCCTTGCGCGGGATGAGGTTGCCGGTGAAGCCGATCACCGTGCGCCCCTGCAACCCGTGGCGCTCGCGGAAGCGACCGCGCGGCACGTCGCCGTACTCCTGCAGATCGATGCCGTTGTGGATCACCACCACCTTGTCGGGTGCGGTGCGGCGATACGGTGCGGCCGTGGCGATGGAGTTGGCGATGACGCGACGCACCGCGGGCAGCCGCGCGACGTTGCCGTAGAAGTGCAGCGGGATCGGACGCTCGTGGATGTTGCGCGCGTGCAGCACGGCCGGAACGTTCGCGAGCGTCGCGGCCGCGGCACCGAGCGACTCGACCATCATGTTGTTGCACTGCACGAGCGCGATGCCGCGTGCACGCACGAGCGCGGCGAGCTTGCCGACGAACACGCCCATGCGCGCGCCGTTGATGGTGGCCGACGCCGCGCGCGTGGCGGGGTTGTTGGTGTCGAAGCGCTGCTCGAGCACGCGGTGGGGCAGCAGCGGATCGACGACGACCTCGACCCCGAGCGCGTCGAAGCGCGCGTCGAAGATGCCGCGATCGGGCACGACGACGAGCGGCGTGATCGCATCGCGATCGAGGTGCTTGAGCAGGTAGTACAGCGACCAGCCCGCACCGCCGCCGCGCACGCACGACGACAGGAACAGCACACGGCGCGGCTCGGTCACGTCGGCGCGGAGACTACCAGGCCGATCGCGCGATCGCCCGCGCACGCGCCGAAAGTGCGAGGATCCAGGCGATGACGACGCCGAGCCCCGCGCGCGTGCGGGCGATGCCCAAGGTCGAGCTGCACCTGCACATCGAGGGCTCGCTCGAACCCGAGCTGATGTTCGCGCTCGCGCAGAGAAACGGCGTGCACCTGCCGTGGCCCGACATCGAGTCGCTGCGCCAGGCCTACGCGTTCACCGATCTGCAATCGTTCCTCGACGTCTACTACCAGGGCGCCGCCGTGCTCCTGCACGCGCGCGACTTCCACGAGCTCACCGCGGCGTACTGCGATCGCGCGGCACGCGACGGCGTGCGTCACGTCGAGCTGTTCGTCGATCCCCAGACGCACACCGATCGCGGCGTGCCGCTCGACGCCGTCGTCGAAGGGCTCACGTCTGCGCTCGCCGAAGCGCGTGCGCGCCACGGCATCACCAGCGCGATCATCCCCTGCTTCCTGCGGCACCTCCCGGTCGAAGCCGCGACCGCATGCTTCTCCGACTGTCTGCGCTTCGGCGATCGCTTCGCCGCGTTCGGGCTCGACAGCTCCGAGCGCGGCCATCCGCCCCGCGAGCACGCCGGTGTGTTCGCACGCGTGCGCGCGGCCGGCTTCCGCACCGTCGCGCACGCCGGTGAAGAAGGCCCGCCCGAGTACATCGCAGAGGCGCTCGATCTGCTGGGCGTGTCGCGGATCGATCACGGCGTGCGCTGCCTCGAGTCCCCTGCCCTCGTCGACCGGCTCGTGCGCGAGCGGATGCCGCTCACCGTGTGCCCGCTGTCGAACGTGAAGCTGCGCGTCGTCGATCGCCTCGCCGATCACCCGCTCGCGAAGATGCTGGCTGCGGGTCTACGCGTCACCGTCAACTCCGACGACCCCGCCTACTTCGGCGGCTACATCGGCGAGAACTTCACCGCGTGCGTCCGCGCGCTCGCGCTCGGAACGGCGGAGCTACGCACGCTCGCGGCCAACGCGATCGATGCCGCGTTCATCGGCGACGAGCGCCGCACCGAACTCCACGCCGAGCTCGACACATGGGCCGCCGACTGATCGCGACGCTCTTCGGCGTGCTCGCCTGCACGCCGCCGCCCGACACCCGGTGGCCGGCCGAGCTGGCGTGGCCCAGCGATCAGGCGCGGCAACAGCCGGACGAGGCCGCGCCCCCGGTCACGAAGGCGGTGCGCGTGCGCGTCGCGGTGTTCAACGCATCGCTGCACCGCGAGCGCAAGGGCATGCTGCGCGAGCAGCTCGCCGCCGGCGATGCGCAGGCCCACGCGATCGCCGAGATCGTGCAGCGCGTCGCGCCCGACGTGCTCGTGATCCAGGAGATCGACGAAGATGCCGAAGCGGTCGCGCTGTTGCGCGATCGTTATCTCGCGGTGGCGCACGGCGATGCCGAGGGCATCCGCTTGCCCTACGCGATGCAGCCGCGCTGCAACACCGGCGTGCAATCGGGCTACGACCTCGACATGGACGGCAAGCTCGCGGGCCCCGGCGATGCATGGGGCTTCGGCAGCTACCCCGGACAGTTCTGCTTCGCGATCTTCTCGCGCTGGCCGATCGCGAACGAGAGCGTGCGCAGCTTCTCGTCGCTGCGCTGGGCGCAGATGCCCGGGAATCTCATGCCACCGGGCTTCTGGCCCGATCAGGTCGCCGACGAAGTGCGGCTGTCGTCGAAGAGCCACGTCGATGTGCCGATCGACGTCGAGGGAACCTGGCTGCACGTGCTCGCACATCATCCGACGCCACCGGTGTTCGACGGGCCGGAGGATCGCAACGGTCGCCGCAACCACGACGAGATCCGCTTGTGGGCCGACTATCTCTCGGCCGTCGACGCCGCGTGGATCGTCGACGATGCCGGAACGATGGGCGGGCTCGGGGCGAGCGAGCGCTTCGTGGTGGTCGGCGATCACAACGCCGACCCCGACGACGGCGACAGCTTTCCGCACGCGATCGCGCAGCTGCTCGATCATCCGCGCATCGAATCGACCGTCGTGCCGACGAGCCGGGGCGCGATCGAGAGTGCCAAAACGCAAGGTGGTGTGAACGTCGGCCAGCAAGGCGACCCGGCGCGGGACACCGCGGACTTCGACGATCGCAGCACCGGCAACCTGCGCGTCGACTACGTGTTACCTGCGCGCGGGATGCGGATCACCGGCGCAGGCGTCTTCTGGCCGGCATCCGACGAGCTCTTCGCAGATCTCGTGCGCGCCTCCGATCACCGGCTCGTCTGGGTCGATGTATGGATCGAGCCACCGAGCGCAGTCGCGCCCACAGCGCCCCGCTGAACGCGCGCGTCGCAGCGAAATTGTCTGCGCTTGCGTGAGAGCACATTGCAGGGCCGTCAATGACGAAGGGCTCTGTGCGAAGATGCCATGAAATGGGCTGCAACCGGCCGCCGCCGGCGCGTGTCCTTGCCGAGGGAGCTGACCGGTCGATGCAACGTTCTGCCAAGCGCTCGCTCCACCGACCACGCGCGTGCATGGCCGTGCTCGCGCTGCTCGTCGCTGCGTGCAAAGACGATCCGGCGCAACACGCCGACGATTCGACGACGGGTGACGTCGACACCAGCGCGGGCCCTGCGAGCTCGACCGTCACCGCGGAGAGCGGGAGCTCGGGCGCCGAGGGTGCGGACAGCACCGCCGGCGACACCGACACCGACACCGGCGAAACGCCGAGCTACTTGCCGCCGCCCGGTGGCTTGCGACGACTGCTCGCGCATCAGTACATCGCGAGCGTCGAGCTCGTGCTCGGACCCGAAGCGGCTGCAGTCGCGGAGCCACCGATCGATCAGACGCTCGGTGGTTTCGACTCGATCGCCGCGGCCGAGCTCTCGCCTTCGCCTCCGGACATCGAGCAGTACGAGCGGGCCGCGAACGCGATCGCCGAGGCGGTCGTGCAGAATCCCGCCACGCTCGCACAGACGGTGCCGTGCGTGCTCGATGCCGTGCCACCGGCCAGCTGCTACCAGCAAGTCGCGACCGAGATCGGCCGCTTGCTGTGGCGCCGCCCGCTGACCGACGACGAGATCAACGCGTACACCGAGCTGGCCTTCAGCGCGCAAGCGTGGGCCGACGGCGACTTCTGGCCGGGCGTGCAGTACATGCTGATCGGGCTGCTGCAGTCGCCACGGTTCGTCTACATCGTCGAGATCGGCGAGCCCGCGGCGGATGGTGTCGCGCGCGAGCTCGGGCCCTACGAGCTGGCGGCGCGCCTCTCCTTCTTCATGGTCGGGCGCACGCCCGATGCGGCGCTGCTCGATCTCGCGGAAGCGGGCAACCTCGCGACCGACGACGACGTGCGCAACGCGGCGTGGTCGCTGCTCGACGACCCGCGCGCGCAGGACACGGTCGCGCGCTTCTACGACGAGTTCCTCACCATTCGCGATCTACCGACCAAGGGCAAGAGCGCCGAGCTGTTCCCCAACTTCGACAGCGAGCTCGCGGCCTCGATGCGCGAGGAGACGCAGCGACTCATCGCCGACATCGTGTTCACGCAGGACGGCAACGTGCTCGACATGTTCGACACCACGTACACGTGGGTCGATGCCGATCTCGCCGCGCTCTACGGCGTGAACGCGCCGGCCCCGGGCGCGTGGGCGCAGGTGCAGCTCCCCGCCGATCAGGGGCGTGCCGGCGTGCTCACGCATCCCAGCATGATGGCGATGCTCTCGCACGGTGAGATCAACTCGCCGACGCGGCGAGGTCTGTTCGTGCAAGAGCAGCTGCTGTGCACGGACATCCCGCCGGTACCGCCCGGCGTGAACCCGGTGCTGCCCGAGCCCGCCGAGCCGATGTCGCTACGCGACCGCCTCGAGATGATCCACTACAGCGATGCGTCGTGCATGGGCTGCCACACGCAGATGGATCCGATCGGCTTCGCGTTCGAGCACTTCGATGCGATCGGAGCCTATCGCACGCTCGACAACGGCTTCGTCATCGACTCCACCGGCACGCTCGGCGGCGTCGGTGACTTCGGCGACGCCTCCGACTTGATGGCGCTCATCAAAGAGGATCAGCGCCTCCATCGCTGCCTCGTCAACCAGGCCTACACCAACGCGCTCGGCTTCACCCGCACGATCGATCAGGAGGCACCGCTTTCGGCCATCGACGACGAGTTCGAGTCGTCGGACTACAACCTCAAGCACATGCTGGTGGAGCTCGCCGCGAGCCCCGTGTTCCGGCGTGTCGACGAGCCGAAGTGAGAGCGGGGAGACCTACGCCATGCACGTGATGCGCAACTTCTCGCTCTCCCGCCGCAAGCTGCTCCGCGGAATGATGGGTGGCACCAGCGTCGCGCTGGGCCTGCCGATCTTCGAAGCCATGCTCGATCGCCACGGCGAAGCGCTCGCCGGTGGCTTCGCGCTGCCGACTCGCTTCGTGTCGATCATGTTCGGCTGTGGTGTCCAGCTCGCGAGCTGGGAGCCCACCGGCACGGGTGCCGACTACGAGCTGTCGCCCCAGCTCATGCCGTTCGAGCCGGTAAAGGAGTACCTCAGCGTATGCACCGGCATGCGCAACAACTTCGGCGGCTCGCCGATCAGCCACCACGAAGGCATGTGCGTCTTCAATGGCTACGACTTCGCGCTGCGCCCCGATCTGCCCGGCTTCGCGTCGGACTGGGGCGGGCCCACGATCGATCAGGTCATCGCGGACGCGATGGAGGCGCAGGGCATCGACACCACGCGCAAGTCGCTGCAGCTCGGGTGGACCAAGTTCGACAGCCCGGCCGACAACGGCAGCACGGCGAAGTGCGTGTCCGCGAACGGCGAGCCCGGTGCGCTCACGTTCCTCTATCCGGATTCCAGCCCGCACTCCGTGTGGCAGTCGCTGTTCGCCGAGTTCACCTCGCCGCCGGACAGTCGCGACATGCGGCTGTCGGTGCTCGACGTCGTCAACGACGACGTGAACCGGCTCAAGCTGCAGCTCGGCGTGAAGGATCAGCAGCGGCTCGACGCACACCTCACCGCGATCGGCGAGCTCGAAGACAAGATCTCCGCGCTGCCGCCCGCGTGCGGCATCCCGAGCGATCCCGGCTTCACCAACAGCGAAGGCAACCAACAGGAACAGCTCATCCAGGTCAACGACCTGATGGCCGAGCTGCTCGCGCAAGCCTTCGTCTGCGACGTGACGCGCGTGGCCTCGTACCACATGCTCAGCGTCGCGAGCGAGGTGCAGTTCGGCGAGATCGGCCACGCCACCACGCAGCACGGCGACAGCCATGCGGGCGACAACAACTATCACCAAGGCATCGTCTACATCATGCAGCGCATCGCCGACCTGATGGTGCGGCTGCGCGACACGGTGGAAGTCGACGGGCTCAACCTGCTCGACTCGACGATCCTCTTCGCGAGCTCGGAAGTCTCGCAGGGTTGGACGCACAGCTGGCAGCGTCAGCCGATCCTGGTCGGTGGCACCGGCCGCGGCTATCTCGTGCACCCCGGCATCCACTACCAAGCGGTGCCGCAAGCGAACGCGAACGACGACCAGACGAGCGCCGGCAACACCACCGACATCCTGCTCACGATGCTGCGCTGCTTCGATGCCGCAGCACCGAGCGTCGGTGCCGGCGCACCGATGAGCACGACGCCGCTGAACGCTCTGATCGCGTAGCGATCAGCTCTTCGGCGGTGCGGCCGACGTCTCGGGCACCGGTGCAGGCTCGCTGCTGCCCGTCGTGCCCGGCGTCGCAGCCGGGGCCGCGTC
>DASZPU010000986.1:0-8245 GCA_035550195.1 Nannocystaceae bacterium | reverse complement strand
CCGAGCGGCTCGCATGCGCTCTGCCAGAGCTGACCGACGAGTGGCATCGCGAGGGCGATCGCGCAGAGGATCGCGAGCTCGCGCGCGATCGCGGCGAGCAGCTCGCGCAAGCGTGCGCCGCCGCGTTCACGCGCGGCGCGTACGGTGTCGACACCGACCGCGATGCCGCCGAGCGACGCGAGCGGTGCGATCACGAAGCCGTGCTCGTAGCCCAACGTGCCGACCAGCGGCACGAACGTGAGCGCGAGCGCGATCGCACCGGTGAGGATCCGTCGTCGCCACAGCCCAGACCGGAGCAAGTTGCGGAGGAGGTTGCGCCGCGTCTGCGTCACGCACCCCGCAGATTACCAGCTAGGCTTGCAGCATGTACTCCGCCGAGCTCGCGTGCGCGTCCGGGTGCCACGTTCGCATTCCGCTCTCCGAGGTCGTCTATCGCTGCCCGCAGTGCCACGGTCTGCTCGAGGTGGTGCACGACACCGCGGCGCTGCGCGCTCGCTCGCCCGCCGCGTGGATGAAGGTGTTCGACGATCGTTGGCTGCGCACGTCGTGGCCGTACGGCTCGGGCGTGTGGGGCAAGAAGGAGTGGGTCGCGCCGCACGTCGCCGACGAGAACGTCGTGTCGCTGCTCGAAGGCGGTACGAACCTCTTCTGGGCCGACCGCTACGGCAAGTCGATCGGCTTGGACGACCTGTGGATCAAGCAGTGCGGCACCAGCCACACCGGGTCGTTCAAGGATCTCGGCATGACCGTGCTGGTGTCGTCGGTGAAGCAGATGATCGCCGACGGCGAGCCGATTCGCGCGGTCGCGTGCGCGTCGACCGGCGACACCTCCGCGGCGCTCGCGGCCTACGGCGCAGCCGCCGGCATCCCGGTCATCGTGCTCTTGCCCGAGGCGAAGGTGAGCGCGGCGCAGCTGGTGCAGCCACTCGCCCACGGCGCGATCGTATGCTCGCTCGCCACCGACTTCGACGGCTGCATGCGCGTGGTGCAGCGCCTCACCGAGGATCGCACGATCTATCTCGCGAACTCGATGAACAGCCTGCGCGTCGAGGGCCAGAAGACGATCGCGATCGAGCTCGTGCAGCAGTTCGACTGGGCCGTGCCCGACTGGGTGCTCGTGCCCGGTGGCAACCTCGGCAACGTCAGCGCGATCGCGAAGGGCTTCACGCAGATGCTCGAGCTCGGGCTCATCGCGAAGCGCCCGCGGCTGGTGTGCTGCCAGGCGGAGCACGCCAATCCGCTCTATCGCGCCTCGCAGCGCGCGAAGGCGGCGGGGCATCGGTTGTCCGAGGAGGACTTCGAGCCGGTGGTCGCACAGCCGACGCTCGCGTCCGCGATCCAGATCGGTGATCCGGTGAGCCGCGGCAAGGCCATCAAGGCGCTCGGCGAATTCGACGGCGTGGTCGAGCAGGCCAGCGAAGCCGAGCTCGCCGACGCGGTGGCGCGGGCGGATCGCACCGGCATGTTCAACTGCCCGCACACTGGCGTCGCGCTCGCGTGCCTCGAGAAGCTCGCGAAGGCCGGCACCATCGCGAGAGGTGACCGCGTCGTCGTGATCTCCACCGCGCACGGCCTGAAGTTCACCGAGTTCAAGACGCGCTACCACGAAGGTGCGCTCGCGTTCCCCAGCACGCACGCGAACGTGCCGCTGCGCCTCGGCGCCGAGCCCGACGCCGTGCTGTCGGCACTCCACGCGCAGCTCGATCGCATCGGCGCGCCGTCGAGTCCCTAGCGTGCGCCCGCGGCATCGAGTCGTGTACCCTTCGAGCGTGCGACCGACCGCCGAGCCCGATCGCGCGCGCACGGATGGCGCGGCGGCTGCCGATCCGCAGGTCGGCGGACACGATGCGACGCTCGCCGGCGAGCGCTCGGACGAACGGCCGTCGCGCGACGCGTCGCCGCTCGCTCGCGATCGCATCGGGCGCTACCGCGTGGTCGGGACGCTGGGCAGAGGCGGCATGGGCCGCGTCTACGAAGCTGTCGACGATCGCCTCGACCGTGGCGTCGCGGTGAAGATTCTCCACGAGCATCTGAGTGACGGGCACCGACGCCGGCTGGTGCGCGAGGCCCAAGCGCTCGCACGACTGTCCCACCCGAACGTGGTGCACGTGTACGAGATCGAGGAGGCCGACGGCGAGACGTTCATCGCGATGGAGCTGGTGCGCGGGCAGACGCTGGAAGAGTGGGCGCGACGCGACCCGAGTCCGAGCTGGCGCGTGTGTGTCGAGGTCTATCGCCAAGCCGGAGCGGGGCTCGCTGCCGCGCACAGCGAGGGCTTGGTGCACCGCGACTTCAAGCCCAGCAACGCGATCATCGACGCGAAGGGGCGCGTGCGGGTGCTCGACTTCGGGATCGTTCGACAGGCCGACGAGCGCGAGCCGACGGCCGCGGAGGATGCCCCGTTCGTCGCGGGCCCCGACACGGTGATCGAAGGTGGCGGCCTGACGACCACGGGCACGCTGCTCGGGACGCCGGCCTACATGGCGCCGGAGCAGATGTCGCGGCACGACGTCGACGCACGCGGCGATCAATTCAGCTTCTGCGTGTCGCTGTACGAGGCGCTCTACGGCGAGCGCCCGTTCGCAGGAGACACGATCGCGCAGCTCATGTTCGCGGTGACGTCGGGCCACGTTCGACCGGCGCCCACGGGCAGCGCGGTCCCGTCGCAGCTGCGTCGGGTGTTGTTGCGCGGGCTGGCGGTCGAGCCGGAGCAGCGCTGGCCGACGATGGAGGCGCTGCTGAAAGCGCTCGAAGGCGGCCGCACGCGCACGATGGTGTGGCTCGCGGGCGGCGTGGCTGCGGCGTTGGCGGTGGGGTTCGTCGCGCGCGGGATGACCGACGCGCCCGCGCCGACGGTCGCGGAAGCGGAGACCGATCTCCGCGCGGAGCTGCTGTACGAGGAAGGCATGCTCGCCCTCGTGCAGGGGCGGTTGGACGAGGCGGTCGAGAAGTGGTCGTCGTGCTACGAGCTCTCGGGCCGCGTGCTCGTGCTCTACAACCTCTCCACCGCGCTCGTGCGGCGCTACGAGCAGTCGCGCGAGATGGACGATCTGCTGCGTGCGCGCGCAGCGATGACGACGTATCTCGAGAGTGCCCGACGCGATCCCGGCCTGGACGCGCAAGACGCCGAGCGCCGCATCACCGAGCTCGACGCGATGATCGCCGACGCCGGCCGGCACTGAGCCGATCGCGACGTGCCGCGCGGGCGATCGTCCCAACTATCCCGCGCGCGTATCAAACGCGTGTAGCCTGTCGGCATGGGCGTACGCGTTCAGCTCGGAGCCGTCGCGATGGTGCTCGCATCGTGCGGTGCGAACCAAGGCACCGCGACCGGCGAAGCGACGGGATCGCAGGAGACGAGCGACGGCGGCGGTGCGTCGAGCAGCGACGGCACCACCGCGATCGCGGACACGACCAGCGCCGACAGCAGCAGCACCGGCGCGGCGTTGGTCGACGTGCCGGCGAGCGGCATCGCGATCGACTTCGTCGAGATCAACCAAGGTGTGAGCGTGCGGATCGGCGAAGCCGGGCAGGGCGTCGGCCCGACCGATCGCACCGCGCCGGTCATCGCGAATCGACTCGCGCTCGTGCGCGCCTTCTACACGATCCCCGGCGACTGGCAGCCCACCGACATCGAAGCGCGGCTCGTCCTGCAGCATCCCGACGGCACCACCGAGACGGTGCTCGATCACAAGGTCGTCTCCGAAGAAGCCTTCGCCGGTGATCTCGCGCGCACGTTCTACTGGGGCGTCGAGGCCGAGAAGATGGTGCAGGGGCTCGGCTATCGCGTCGAGCTCTGGGAGTACGAGCCCGGCGAGGCCGTCGACGCCACGCCGCCGCAGCTGCCCGAGGACGGCACGTTCGCACCGGTCGGCGTCGAGGGCTCCGATCTGGTGATGAAGGCGCTCATCGTGCCCATCGAGTACGACGACGGCATGGGCTGCAACACCACGCCGGACATCTCCGACGAGACGATGCAGCTCTACCAAGATCTGATGTTCATGATGAACCCGCTCGACGCGATCGACATGCAGATCCGCGAGCCGATCCAGTGGACCACGCCGCTCACGAGCTTCTCGGAGCTCAACGTCGTGCTCTCCGATCTGCGCTTCGACGACGGCGCGCCGCCCGAGCTCTACTACTACGGCATCATCGATCCGTGTGCGTTCGACGTCGATGGCTTCGGGGGCATGGCCTACGACATCCCCACGGATCCGACGTCGATGGATGCGGCGTACATGCGCGCGGCGTCCGGGCTCGCGCTCTCCGGTCAGCCCGACTTCTCCGCGGAGACGTTCGTGCACGAGATCGGGCACCTCCAAGGTCGTCGCCACGTCACCTGCAACGGCGAAGAGGCCGGCCCCGATCCCAGCTATCCGATCATCGGCGGTGCAGTGGGCGAGTGGGGCTTCGGCGTGATCGACTTCGGGCTGCGCCATCCCACCGTGCACAAGGACTACATGACCTACTGCCATCCGGTGTGGGTCTCGACGTTCGGATGGAACAAGGTCTATCCGGTGATCACCGCGCTGAGCTCGTGGGATGCACCGTCGCCCCCGACGCCCACGCGATTGCTCGCGGGTGTGTTGCTCCCCGATGGTCGCGAGCTGTGGCACGTGGTGCCCGGGGCCACGCCGCGCGATCGCGAGGCCGAGTCGCAGCTCGAGCTCACGATCGACGGCAGCAAGACCACGGTGCCCGCGTGGATCTCCGAGGTGCCCGACGCACCGGGGCACTTCACGTTCACCGCCGAGCTACCGACCGCGTTCGACGACATCGACGCGCTCGCCCGCGTCCATCGCGGACGCAGGCTCGCGATCGATCGCTCGAAGATCCGCGCGGCGCGTTAGCGCTTGTCGAGCGGCACGTAGTTGCGCGTGTCGACGCCGGTGTAGACCTGGCGCGGGCGCGCGATCTTCTGCTCGGGATCGTCGAGCATCTCGTTCCACTGCGCCAGCCATCCCGACGCACGCGGGATCGCGAACAGCACCGGGAACATCTCCATCGGGAACTTCATCGCCTGGTAGATGAGGCCCGAGTAGAAGTCGACGTTGGGGTAGAGCTTGCGCTTGATGAAGTAGTCGTCCGACAGCGCGATGCGCTCGAGCTCCAGCGCGATGTCGAGGAGCGGGTTGCGACCGGTGACCTCGAAGACCTCGTCGGCGAGCTTCTTGATGACCTTCGCGCGCGGGTCGTAGTTCTTGTACACGCGGTGGCCGAAGCCCATCAGCTTGCCTTCGCCGGCCTTCACCGACGTGATGAAGTCGGGCACGTTCTTCACGTTGCCGATCTTCTTCAGCATGCGCAGCACCGCCTCGTTGGCGCCGCCGTGCAGGGGGCCGTAGAGCGCCGCGCTGGCGGCCGCGAGCGACACATAAGGATCGGACTCGGCCGAGCCCACGCCACGCGCCGCGCTGGTGGAGCAGTTCTGCTCGTGATCGGCGTGCAGGATGAAGAGCACGTCGAGCGCGCGCTCGAGCACCGGATGCGGCGTGTACTTCGGCTCGGCGATCTGGAAGAGCATCGCGAGGAAGTTGCCGGGGTACGACAGCTCGTTGTTGGGATAGATGTACGGACGGCCCAGCGAGTGGCGGTACGCCCACGCCGCGATCGTCGGCATCTTCGCGATGATGCGCACGATGTGCTGCTGGCGGATCTCCGGGTTCCGCACCTCTTTGGCGTCGGTGTAGAACGTCGAGAGCGTGGCGAGGAAGGCGACGAGGCGGCCCATCGGGTGCGCGTCGTAGCGGTAGCCTTCGAGCGCGCGCTTGAGGAACTCGTGCACGAACGTGTGCGTGGTGATCGAGTGCTGCCACCCCGCGAGCTGGGCCTTGTTGGGCAGCTCGCCGTGGAGCAGCAGATACGCGACCTCGAGATACGTGGAGTGCTCGGCGAGCTGCTCGATCGGGTAACCGCGGTAGCGCAGGATGCCGGCATCACCGTCGAGGTACGTGATCGCGGAGCGACACGACGCGGTGTTCATGAACGCCGGGTCGTAGCTCATCAGCCCGAAGTCTTCGGCAGACGTCTTGATCTGGCGCAGATCCGCGGCCTTGATCGTGCCGTCGGTGATCGCCACCTCGTAGTTCTTGCCGGTGCGGTTGTCGGTGATGGTCAGCGTATCGGCCATGGACACTCCGTCGAAGGTCGCGCGCACTATACGGGGAGGCCAAGCCTCCGCTCAACGGTGAAAACGATGGTCTGAGCCCGATCGGCCCGCGTCGATTCGGGCCGCTGCCCGGCCCCGTGTCAGGTCGGGGGCACGCTCGGCGTGAAGACCTGGATCCGCGTGGTCGGCACGCTCGCGAGGTCGCGACCGCCCACGAGCAGGGTCGCGCCGCCTTCGAGCGGGACGAGCTGCCCGCCGCCGGCCCGCAGCGCTGCGATCGCGGGCTGGGCTTGCATCGTCGCAGGGTCGATCGGCAACAAGACGCCCTCGCCCTGCGCGTAGACCGCGACGTCGTCGACGAGCCACAGCGGCTCCGGCATCGCGCGATCGAGCAAGCCCGGCAGCTCCATCGCGCTGGGAACGCCCGTCTTCGGCACCCGGACCATCACGCCGTCCGCGGTCGGCGTGCCGCTCTTCACGCCTCCGCCGCACACGACCCGCACGTCGCTGTTGCCCGCGCCCGGATCGATCTGCACGCATCCGCCCTGCGTCCACCGACCGATCGGACCGACGCCGACGTTGCGCTCGACCAACCATCCCGCGGCGATGTCGTCGTCGTCACCGGTGCCGAACACGAGCTCGTCCTCGGCGTCGTCGTCGTCTTCGCGGGTCACCCACGTCGCGCGTGCACCTGTGCGCGTGCGATCGAGCGCGAGCCCCTCGACGACGCCGACCGCGATGCCACTGCCGTCCTCGCGCGGCACGAGATCGATCGCGATCACGTTGGTGTTCGTGCCGCCGCCGAACAGCGAGAGCACGGCCGCGTCGCCATCGACGAGCCACGCTGCACCGGTGCGCACGTCGGTTGGATCGGCACCGTGGATCTCGAGATCGATCCACTCGTCGTCGCTGGGATCGTAGCGCGAGGCTTTCAGCGCGCTGAAGCTGACGCGCAGCGCACCGCCGAGCGCGTCGCCGACGAGCACGCCATCGTCGGCGAGCGGTGCGTCGATCAGCGGATCGGCCTCGCGCATCTCGAGCGTGAAGCCGTCGAGGAACGAGGTGGCGCCGTCGGTCGACAGCAGCACTGCGCCGGTGCCGGGTGACGCGGTCGCGAGCAGGCGATCGTCGGGGAGATCGAGCAGCGTCGGAAACGTGGCCAGCGCACCGGGGCGCCCGAGGAACACCGCGAGCCCGTCGCCGACACCGCTGTAGGTGAACGACGGCGTGCGGCCCCACGCGAGCAACGTCTCGCCGTGCGCGAGGTAGAGCTCGAGGTCGCGCACGGTGTCGTCGGGATCGAGCTCGAGCTCGAGCGCGAAGTCGAGGCCGTCGGCGGTCACGGTGCGCTGCGCACCATCGGGTGCGAGCACGACCGTCGCGTTGTCGGCGGCTTCGAGATCGTCGGAGTCCTCGGGGACGATGACCTCGATGCCGATGTCGGTGGTGATCGCTCCGCAGCCGAGCGTCGCGCACAGCAGAAGTGGCGTGCAGCGGGTCATCGTTCGCCCCACGGCGCCGGGCGGCCGGCGGCTTCGATCGCACCGGTGCCCACGATGCGATCGCCGCGCACGTACAACGCGTGGCGATAGAGGTTCACGGTGGTGCACACGTGATCGGGCACGAGCAACAAGAGCTGGTCGCGCGCCGGTGCTGCGCCCGCGGTCACCGCGACCGGCAGGTGCTCTTCGCTCGCGCGCTCCGGCACGAGCTCGGGGTGCCCGAGCACGGCGCACGCAGGCGGTGCGCGATCGGGGGCGATCGCCTTGCTGCCCGCGTCGAGCGTGATGCGACCGGGGCCCGGGCGCGCGACGACGCGACTCGCGACGAACGCGGCCGGTGCGACGCCGATCGCATCGGCGGGGACGCGCGAGGCGACGTCGGAGAGCACGAGCGTGCCGCAGCCGATCTGGTGCTGCCACGGACCGCCGCGCAAATCCGGGTGCGCGAGCGCGTGCGCGAAGCCGTGGCTGCCCGAGGTGAGCACGACGCCGTCCGTGCCGAGCTCGAGCGCGCGCGCGAGCGCGGTGAGCTCGTCGTAGCCCGACCATGCGCCGTCGCGATCGGTCCAGCCGAGGTGGCCTTCGTAGCCCTGGAGGCCGCGCACGCGCGGCAAGCCCCGCGCGATCGCATCCC
>DASZPU010000985.1:0-3316 GCA_035550195.1 Nannocystaceae bacterium | reverse complement strand
TCCCCAGCGCGCTGCCCAAGAGCGCGTAGGCCGGTGACGACATCAGCAGGATCCACAGCGTGCGCTCGCCGGTATCGGCCACGAGATCGACGAATGCCGACATGCGGCTCACGCCGGCGACCGTGCGCTCGAACATGCGCTCGGCGTTCTCGATCACCAGCACGCGACGATCGGCGAGCCCGCGCAGCGCCGTCTCGAGCGCGTGGAACGTCGGTGCGTCCGGCAAGCCCAGCTCGCGCGCGATGCTCTCGCTCACCGCCGCTTCGCTCGATACCTCGCGCGACAACCTCACCCAGTGCACCTCTGCGCGGCTGCGTACGCTCGCGAGCACCTGGTTCACCAGCGTGCGCTTGCCCGCGCCGCGATCGCCGGCGACGAGCAGCGAGTGACCGCCACCCGCGAGCCAGCCATCGATCGCTTCACGGCACGCGAGCTCGGGCTCGCTACGCGACACGTAGAGATCGGCGATCTCGGCCGGCATGCCGGAGAACAAACGGCGATAACTCGCGGGCAGCTGTGAGCCGAGCGCGTCGAGCGAGATCGCCACGAGCTTGCGCAGGCCATCGTCGGTGGCTTGCGGCTCGTTGGCGAGCAATGCCCGCAGATCGCGGGACACCTCGCGCACGATCGGCAGCGCGCGCACGTACGCGCGACGCATGCCGGTGTACCAACGCGACCACAGCGGCGGAGGTTCGGCCCCGGCGAGCGCGGCGTTGCGCAGCTCGTCGAGTGCGCGCGCGATCTCGTCGAGCCGACCTGCACGCAGCGGAGCGCACGCTTCTTCGAGCGCAGCCGACAACGACCGCACCGTTGCCGCAGTGATGCGCGCTGCCGAAGCGCGCCGACGCGCACGGAACTGCTCGACCAGCGTCTTCGTGCGCAATAGCCCAGCTTCCGCGAACTCCTCGACCAGCATCGGCTGGTCGGCATCGCTGGTATGACGCTGCACCGCGAGCAGGTAGTAGTCGAACACCTTCTGCAAGCGTTCGAGCTCGACGAGCGCTTGCTGGGTGTCCTCCGCCGCCGCCGCGATCGCTGCGCGCAGCTGCGGCCCCGCCGGCTCGAGCACCATCGCTTCGAGCCACGCGCGCAGCGGCACCGCTTCGGGCTCGGCGACCGGCGCGACCTCGTCGTCGACCGCTGTGCCGTTCTTCGCATCGATCGTCTCGGGCAGCTCGCCCATGCGCGCCGCGAGCTCGGCGAGGAACGTCTCGACGTCGGCGCCCGCGACGAAGCGATCGTGCACGGCCTCGCAGCCTTCGCGCAGCGCGCGGAGCACCGGCTTCACGCCGGTCTCGAGTCGATGCGCGAGCCGAGCGGCTGCGATCGCGCGACTGATAGGATCATCCGGCTCGTCCGCGGACGCAGCCTGCGGTGCGATCGTCGTGGGCAGCTCGGGCTGCGCACCCGGCACGAGCGCGCGCTCGATCGATTCGCCGAAGCGTTGCAAGAACGCCGCGAACCACTCGACGAACGCGGCGATGCGTACATCGAGGATCACCGCACGACAGAATAGCTCGTGCACCGAGAATGCACGCAAAACCCACCCACCTGAACATGCGTTGCGAGGCGCATCGTCGCGAGCGCGGTCAAAATGATGTGCTTGTCGCCCGCGATGACCAGCTTGCCGCTCGTCGAAGTGATCGCGCGACTGCTCTACCTTGCAGTGCTGCTCGCCGGCGGTGTCGCGGGGAGTTGGCTGCTGTGGCGCATCGGTCGCGTGCGGGCGTTTGCCGAAGTGCACCCGTGGTTGCCGGTGCTGCATGCCGGTCTCTGGGGGCTCATCGTCTTCTTCCTGTTGCGCTCGGCGTTTCCCGAGGCCACCGGCCTGCGCCCGTACACGCGCATGGGCCTCGTCGCGCTGCTCGGCATCATCGCGTTGCCGTGGCTGCGCAACGTGTTTCATGGCCTCGTGTTCGCGCTCGAGCGGCGCTATCGCATCGGCGACTATCTGCGCACCGGCACGATCGAAGGACGCGTCGTCGCGCTCGGCGTGCGTGCGGTGACGCTGCGCGCGGCGGACGGTACCGAGGCCGCGGTGCCGTACACCAATCTCGCGATCGAGAACGTCGTGCGGCTCAACCTCGGTGCCCGCGATACGCCGTGCGAGATCGAAGTGGAGCTGCCGCCCGCGGTATCGCTCGAACGCGGGCTCGTGCTCGCGCGCACCGCCGCGAGCCTCACACCGCTCGCGTCACCACGCCGTGCGCCCGAGGTGTTCATCAGCCAGGACGATCCGAGTGGCACGCGCGTGCGTCTGCGGATCCGCGGCTACGTCTTCGATCGCGAGCACGAGCAACGCTACACCAGCGACGTGCTCGCGCGCCTGCAGAGCGCGCTGCAGGCGGAAGCGGCCACGACCCGCTTCGATCCGCCTATTCGATTGCAATGAGCTCGACGTCGAACACGAGCATGCCCGCGGGTCGCCCCTCGGCGCCGCGATAGGCCAGCGCTTCGGGGATCCAGAAGCGACGCTGCTCGCCGACCACCATGAGCTGCAGGCCTTCGGTCCAACCCGCGATCACTTGCGTGAGCGCGAACGTGGTGGGCTCGCCGCGCTTGACCGAGCTGTCGAACAGCTTGCCGTCGGTGGTCCAGCCCGAGTAGTGCACGGTGACGGTGCTGTGGCGATTCGGATGCGCGGTGCCGGTGCCGGGCTTCAGCACGCGCGACGCGAGCCCCGACTTCGTCGTCTGTGCATCGGACGGCACGGCCGCGACATCGCTCGGCGCGGGTGGAGTGGGCCCCGAATCACAGGCTGAGAGCACGAACGCGAGGACTCCGATCCGCAGGGCAGACACATCCGAACTGTAGTTGCCCGCGCGCGGTCGCGTCCAGCGTACATTCGTACGCACCATGCACGATTTGCAGCGCGCGCGACCATGGCAAATGGTGGTGAGATCGGCATGGTTGGCAGCGCTGGGGGTCGTCGCGTGCTTCCGCGAGGGCGACGTCCCCGGCGATACGCACGCCGCGACGGAGTCGTCGTCGAGCGGCGGCGCGACGGCAGCGATGACGGCCACAGCGTCGAGCAGCGACACGACGCACGGTGATCCGACGGTCGGGAGCACGAGCGTCGATCCCGACGGCGACTCGTCGTCGCACGGCACCGACGATCGCGGCGAGAGCTCGACGAGCGACGACGCGAGCACCTCCGACGCGAGCGATGCCAGCACGAGCGAGACCGGCATCGCGAACGAGTGCTACGCGTGCCTGATGATGCAGGTGGGCTTCTGCGGCTGCGACGGCGACTGCGAGAAGCTGGGCGACTGCCTCTACGGCGGTGGCGACCTGGGCGTGTGCTGCACGGATGGAC
>DASZPU010000984.1:0-14019 GCA_035550195.1 Nannocystaceae bacterium | reverse complement strand
TAGCTCGGCGCGGGCACGACGACGTCCGTGCCCTCCGGTGCGCCGGTGACCATGCCCGCGGCGACGACCGCTTGCATGCCCGCGGCGATCGTCGCCAGCTCTTCCTTCGGCATGTGCCCGGCCTGCCATCCGACCGTGACCACCGCGCCTTCGTGGTCGACGATGATCTGGCCGGCCGCGGGCGCGACTTCGGACTTCACGCGCTTGCCCGTCGGCAGCGCGACCGTGAAGCCCGGCAGCGACTCCTGCTGATCGAACACGACGTCTTCGAGCCGCTCACGCTTGCATGCGACGAAACCGAGCAACAGAAGCGACAGGGTGTTTCGCAGAGCTGTCATCGCGCGGCGATGGTGCCACGTGTCGATCGCCGGCGCATGGGCTACTCTGGCCACGACACGTTCGATGCTGCTGCTCGCAGACGACGGCTTCGCGCTTCGCCGCGCCGACACGCGTGTCTGGGTGTTGACGATCGACGGCCACCTGACGCGCAAGACGATGGCAACGTCGCTCGCGATGATCTGGGCGCAACCCGAGTGGAAGCAGCCATGGGGCTTCGTCGTGACGATGCAAGCGGGCGCGACGTACGACGGCGACATCCGTCGTCACGAAGTGCCGCCCTCCAACCGCCGCGCCGTCGGCACTGCGTTCGTCAGCGGCAACCTCGTGCACCGCATGGTGGTCAACTCGATCGGGCTCGGCTTGCGGCTCGCGAGCAACTTCGATCTCAGCGCGCACGAGCTCGAGCCCGACGCCATCGCCCGCATGGTGCGCGAGGTGGCGAAGGCCGAGGCCGCGGGCCGCAGCTACTGAAGCGCCGCGCGCTGCAGCAGCGCCGCGATCGCTTCCTTCGGCTTCGCACGCAGCGCGTCGGCGTCGACGTGCGGCAGCTTGCCGTGATCGACGCGCACGATGCCGTCGACGATCACCCACGCGACGGCTTCACGACCGGCCGCGTACACGATGCGATCGTAGACGCTGACTTCGTCGGCGCCGAACGTCTGCGGGCGATCCAAGTCGAGCAGCACGAGGTCCGCGGCCTTGCCCGGCTCGATGCTGCCGATCTCCGCGCCCAGGCCGATCGCCTTCGCACCTTCGATCGTCGCGAGCGCGAGCGCGGACTCCGACGCGAAGCGACCCGGCCCGGCCTTGATGCCCTGCAAGAGCGCGGCGAGCCGCATCTCCTCGAGCACGTCCATGTCGTTGTTGCACGGCGCACCGTCGCAACCGAGCCCGACGATCACGCCGGGCGTCTCGCGCAGGAACTGCAGGTCCGCGATGCCCGAGCCGAGCTTCAAGTTCGCCGACGGGCAGTGCACGACGCCGAGCGCACGCCCACG
Source organism: Nannocystaceae bacterium (assembly GCA_035550195.1). Taxonomy (GTDB): domain Bacteria; phylum Myxococcota_A; class Polyangia; order Nannocystales; family Nannocystaceae; genus Xiheibacterium. Next base: position 12,682 of record DASZPU010000984.1, on the reverse strand, counting down.
CAACCGATCGCGGTGACGCGCATCGAACTGCACGCCGTGCGCGATCGACAAGCGCGTGTCCAGCACGCCGATCGCGTCGAGCCACTCGAGCTGACCGGCGCCGAGCAGCGCCTTCACTTCGTCTTCTTCGGACGCGTGCTCGAGCAGGTGCGTGTGCATCGGCAGATCGAGCTCCTGCGCCAGCGCGACCGCGCCTTCCCACAGCGCCTGCGAGCACGACAGGATGAAACGCGGACACACCGCGAGCTGGATGCGCCCGTCGGCCTCGCCGTTCCAGCGCGAGTGCAGTGCACGCAGCTCGTCCAGCGATGCACCGGTGCTCTCCGCGAGCACCGCGGGAACGCCAACGCCCGTGTCCATCAGACACTTGCCCGCGATCGCACGCAGCCCGCTGTCCTCGATCGCGAGGAAGATCGCATCCATGTGCGTGACGATGCCGATGTCCTGGATCGTCGTGGTGCCGGACAGCAAGCAGTCGGCGGCGCCGAGCATGCCCGACCAGTACGCGCTGTCGTGATCGTGCGCGGCCTCGAGCGGCCACACGCGCTCGCGCAGCCATCGCAACAGGTCGCGCCCCTCGGCGAGCCCGCGCAACAACGCCTGCCCGAGGTGCGTGTGCCCCTGCACGAAGCCGGGCAACACGAAGAGCCCACTCGCATCGATGACCTGCGCCTCGCCGGCCTCGAGCCCGTTGCCGATCGCGACGATGCGTCCTTTGTCGAGCAGCACGTCGGCAAGGGCGATGCGTCGCTGCGCATCCATCGTGACGACGGTGCCACCCTTCACCAAGATCGGAGTCGCCGCGCTCACGACTTGCGGTAGACCTCGGGCTTGAGCACGCCGATGTACGGCAGGTTGCGGTAGAGCCCGGCGTAGTCGAGCCCGTAGCCGACCACGAATTCGTTGGGACAGCGGAAGCCGATGTAGCGCACGTCGATGCGCTCGGTGCGTTCTTCCTGCTTGTCGAGCAACGTGCACACCTCGAGCGAGGCGGGTCGACGGGTCTTGAGGTTGTCGAGCAAGTAGCGAACGGTGAGGCCGGTGTCGACGATGTCCTCGACGAGGATCACGTCGCGACCTTCGATCGCTTGGTTGAGGTCCTTCAAGATACGCACGACACCCGACGACGTGGTGTTGCCGCCGTACGACGACACCGCCATGAAGTCGACCTCGAGCGGGATGTCCATCGCGCGCACGAGGTCGGCCATGAACGGGAAGCTGCCGCTCAAGATGCCGACGACGAGCGGACGCCGGCGCTTGTAGTCGTGCGCCAGTGCCGAAGCGAGCTCGCCGACGCGCTCGCGGATCTGCGTGGGGGAGAAGAGCACCTCGCGGATCGCACCGCCGAGGCCCTCGCGATCGTCGTCGTGGTCAGCCATGGTTCTGTGGGCCGCGAGTATAGCGGCGTCACGCGCCGGTCAGCATGGCGCGCAACGCAGGCCCGAGGTCGACGTATTCGTGCGTGCACGGCGGGCCGTCCGAGTGCAGCCAGCGCGCGCGGGCGCGATCGACCGGCAGCTCGATGATGCTCGAGCTGCGCGTGCCGTAGTCGAGCTCGGGCGCGTGCACGCACGTGCCCTCGAGGCCTTCGACGGAGTGCTCGCGCAGCACTTCTTGCAGCTGCGCGGTGCTGGGCGGACGCGCACCGAACAGCTTCTGCACGCGCTCGCGCAGCCGCGGGATGCGTGCGCTCGCGCCGGCGGCGAGGCTGCGCTCCGTCACGATGTGGAAGCCCGGTGCGAGCGGCTCGTGGTGATGACGCGCGCCGTCGTTCCACACGAGGTGAGCTTCCTTCGCGTCGGCCATGACGAGGTGGAAGGGATCGTGTCGCGTCGGCGTCTCGGCCGCGACCCGACGCATCGCATGCGCGGCGGTGTCCTCGGAGAGCGCGTCGAGCACCAACAGACCGCGCGAGCGCGGAGCCTTCGGTGGCGCACCCGTGTAGCGATTCGTGATCGCGACGAACAACCCATGGCTGTTCACGCCGATCCACGTGCCACCCGATTTCAGGTCGCGGGGCGCGAAGAAGCGCACGCCACCTTGCACGACCTGTTGCGGGCCACGCGAAGGGCGATCGAGCTTCTCGTCGCGGTTGGCTGCGACCAGCAGCGGCAGCTCCTGCCAGATGCGGGTCGCGACGATCAGTGTGCACATCGCGGGAGCAGTGCGCCCATGATAGCGGCGATCCGGACGATGCGCGCGACCTCGCGGCGACCGTGCTATGAGCGAAGGCGGCGTGTCGTTGGTGCTCGCGCTGGCCCTGGCAAGCCCCGAGTCGGGCTTCCGTCTCGAGTGGCAGGCACCACCCGAGTGCCCGGACGCGGCCGCGGTCGAGGCCCGACTCGCGGACGCGATCGCGAGCGCGCCGAGCTCCGACGTGCGGGTGCGCGGCGTGATCACGCAGAGCGGCGATCGTCTCCACCTCGCGGTCGATCGCGATACCGCGGCGGGTCACGAGCACGACGAGATGACGTCGCCGAGCTGCGCCGTGCTCGTCGACGTCGTGGTGTTGCTCGCCGGCATCGCGCTCGATCCCGCCGCGGTGCCGCGACCGATCGCGCAGCCGTCGGCGATCCGCGGTGCGATCGCCGTGCTCGCCGCGCTCGACGTCGGCACGGTGTCGCGCCCCAGCGCAGGCGCGAGCGCGAAGGCGCGGGTGTTCGGGCGTTGGTGGAGCGCAGAGCTGCGCGGCCACTACCAACACGGACGACGCATCCACGATCGCGAGCTGCCCGAGCTGGCCGCCGAGATCGCGTGGTGGAGCGTCGGCGCGCGCGGCTGTGGCACGCCCGGCGTGCGCGCGATCGTGTTCCCGCTGTGCGCCGGTCCCGAGCTCGGCGGATTGCGTGGTCGCGCCGACGGCAGCAACACCGCGCGCACCGAGCTGTGGGCCGGCGTCGCGCTCGGCAGCGGCGTGATTTGGAGCATCGCACCGCGACGGCTCGCGGACGCGCTCGCGCTCGTGCTCGACGTCGAAGCGGTCGTCGCCGCGCGTCGGCCGGGCTTCCATCTGCGCGATCGCGACACGCTCGTGCGCACGGGACCGATCGCGCTGCGGGTGGGGCTCGGCCTCGAGGGCCGCTTCGGCCGGCGGCCCAAGTCGTCGCGATCACGATAGAATCGCGACGACGCGCACTCAGCCGAAGGCCGCGAAGACAATTCTCGGCGAAGGCGCACAGAAAACCGCGAAGCTGGCCACCGACCGCGCGTACGCGTCCACCATGACCCTCTCGTTCGCCCCGCCTCCGGCCGTGACCCCTGCTCCGCGTGCGCGCGCGGGGATCGTCTCGCTCGAGGCGTTGCACCGCGGGCACTTCGCGTACGTGTGGCGATCGTTGCGGCATCTCGGCGTCGCACCGGCTTCACTCGACGATGCGTGTCAGGACGTGTTCGTCGTCGCGCATCGTCGGCTCGACGAGTTCGAAGGCCGCGCCGATCCGAAGACGTGGCTCTACGCGATCGCGCGACGCGTGGCCGCGGATCATCGCCGCGCGCAGCGACGAGCGGCGCGCAAGCTCGCGGCGCTCGTCGTCGATCCACCGCGCGCGAAGGACGAGCTCGAGGATCCGGTCGCGCGCAACGAAGCCGCCGCGCACGTGTTCCGCTTCCTCGACGGGCTCGACGACGACAAGCGCGCCGTCTTCACGCTGTACGCGTTCGAAGGCCTGCGCGGCCCGGAGATCGCCGAGCGGCTCGCGATGAATCTCAACACGGTCTACGCGCGCCTGCGGATCGCGCGTGCAGGCTTCGAGCAGAGCTGTCGCGCGCTCGATGCCGCGGCCGATCGTGCGCTCGCGCGGGCCGCTGCTGCGAGCGAGCCGGCACAGGATCGGCGTGCGCATGCGTGGGCGATGCTGGTGCCCGCGCTCGGTGCTCCGATCTCCGCGGCACCGTTCGCATTCGCCGGCGCGTTCAAGCTCGTCGCGGGGCTCGTGCTCGGTACGACGGTCGCGATCGCGGCGGTCGGCCGCAGTGCGCCGCCCGATCCGATCAACGCACCGACGCAGGCGATCGCGGCGAGCCCTGCTGCGCTCGTTCATGCCCCCGCGCCGGAGCACGTCGCCGCGCTTCCGGTCGTGGAGATCGCGACCGACATCGCGGTGCCGCACATCGACGATACGCCGGCTCCGGCTGCGAGCACGCGTGCACGAGCACCGCGCCGCGTCGCGCCCCCGCCCGCCGCGATCGTCGACACGCCTGTGACGGCCGAGCCGATCGCCGCGCCTGCGCCCGCGCCGGTCGCCCCTGCCCGACCGGCCGTCGGTGACGCGCTCGGCGACGAAGTCTCGCTGCTCGGGAAGATCCGCGCGGTCGCGAAGGCGAGCGATCATCGCAACGTGATCGCGCTCGCGGCTGCGCACGCGGAGACCTTCCCGCACGGACGTCTCGTCACCGAGCGCACCGCGTACGAGGCCACCGCGCGCTGCAACCTCGGTCAGCAGCGTCGCGGTCGGGCGCTGGCCGAGCGTTTCCTGGCCGCGCAGCCCCACGCGGTGCTGGCCACCAGCGTGCGCAACGCATGCTTCGGCGGCTGAGCGCGCTCGCAGTCTCGGCGATCGCGTGCACGCCCGCGACCGCGGAGCTGCCGTTGCCGATCTCGATGGAAGGATCCGGCGGCACCACCGTTGCGAGCGGCGACGGCCCGAACGGCTGCGACATCGACGGCGAGCTGTGGGTCGACGCGGTGGCCGGCGACAACGCGAACAGCGGCACCGCGGACGCACCGGTCGCGGACATCGACGCCGCGCTCGGTCGCGCCGCGAGCTGCACGCGCATCCATGTGCGTGCGGTCGCGGTGGGCTACGCCGGAGCATGCATCGTGCGCGACCACGTCGAGATCGTCGGCGAAGGTGGTCGCCCGCTCGTCGACGCGCCGGTCACCTGCGACGAGCGGCGCGCGGGACTGTTCGTGCGTGCGAGCCACGTGCGCATCGACGGGCTCGACGTCGACGTCTCCGCGTTTCCCGGCGAAGAGGCGCGCGCGGTGGTGCTGTCGGGCCTGCCCGACGCACCGATCGCCGACGTGCGCGTGCACGATGTCGGCGCGACCGGCCCGGGCCCGGGCGCGGAAGGCCGTGCGCTGCTCAGCAGCTCGCTGTGCTTCGAGTGTGCGTTCGAAGGCTGCCGCGCGAGCGGCTCGGAGGGCGCCGGCATCGGCTTCGACAACCATCAAGACGACGCGACGATCCGCGACAACGTCGTCACGAACACCGGCGGCCCGTGCATCCTCGTCAACGGCGAGCCCACCTCGGTGGTGCCCGGCGACGACGTGCAGGACGGCGTGAGCTCGGGCTTCGCGATCGAGCGCAACGTGTTGTCGGGCTGCGGCGACGCGGCGATCCATCTCGGCAGCGCGATCGACGGTCGCGTGATCGACAACGTCGTCTCGGCGACGAGCGCGGGCGCGCTGCTGCTCGACGACGACGGCATCGGTGATTCCGCGTTCGGCAGCCGCGATCACCTGGTCGCACACAACACCTTCGAGTGCAGTGGGTGCGTCGTCGCGGCGATCCGCGTGCAGGCGGGCAGCACCGGCAACCGCGTGGTCGACAACCTCGTCGTCGCGCCCGACGCCGCCGTCGCGATCGCCGGCGATCTGCGCGACTCCACCGCGCTCGACCACAACGGCTACGACACTGCGCTGGGCTTCGTCGACGACGCGGGCACCGCGATCGATCTCGCGGCCTGGCAAGCGCTGGGCTTCGACGCCGGCTCGATCGGCTTGTCGGCCGCCGCGACCTTCGTCGGTGCCGACGACCTCCGCCTGCGCGCGGGCGCGTCGGCCATCGATGCCGGCGTCGACGTCGACGTCGAGCTCGACCTCGCGGGTGGGCCACGCATCGTCGGCGCGGCGCCGGATCTCGGCGCCTACGAGCACGGCGGCTGTTTAGAACGCGTCGATGGTGTGGCCCGCGACGTCGATCACGGTGCCGTGCAGGCCCGCGTCGTCGACGTCGACGCGCACGTAGTGGTACTCGCCCGACGACGCCGCGGTGAACCATGCGCCGAGTGGTGGGCCACCCTCGCTGCCGCCGTGGCCGGTGGTGACGTACACGACGCCGTCATCGGCCTCGACGTCGCCGCGGATCGCCACCGTGCGCTCGTAGGTGTGGTTGTGGCCGTTGAACACGTAGTCGACGCCGTGCTCCTCGAACAGCGGCACCAGTGCGCCGAACGAAGTGGTGGGCGTGTGATCGTCGTAGCTGGTGTAGAGCGGCGCGTGCAAGAGCACGACGCGGTGCGCGACCTCGGGATCGCCGGCCGCCGACGTCAGCACTTCGCGCAGCCAGTCGTATTGGTGCACGTTGTAGCAGGAGTCGTTGCGCGTCGGCGAGGCCGGGGCGTTGGCACAGTAGTCCGCGCAGTCGTCGTAGCCGTCCTCGACGCCGTTGCACTCGAACAGATCGAAGTAGTCGCTGTTGATGCGCAGCACGACGAACAGCACGCGATGGTGGCGGAACGAGTAGTAGATCTGGTCGGGGAAGTCGGCGCCGCAGGGATCGTCGTTGGGCGTCGCGTGATCGAGGTACACACCGAGATCGAAGATGTCGCACATGCGATCGCCACACGCGTCCGGCGTCCACTCCTCGTTGTCGTCATGGTTGCCGACCACCGGGATGAACGCGCTCGGCAGGCCCGGCGGCGCGGCCTTGGCCAGCAGCGGTGCGATCTGCTGCGCGAAGTTGCCGTGCTCCGCCGGATCGCTGCAGTCGCCCTCGTGGGTGAAGCACGTGCTCGCGTCGTAGCCGGTCGTCATGTCGCCGAGGTGCACGACGAAGTCCCAGCCGCGCTCGGCCACCATCCGCTCGACGAGCCCGAGGTGCGCAGCGTTGCCTTCGCAACCACCGCCCGCTCGACTGTCGCCGTAGACGAGGAAGGCGAACGGCGCCGGCGGCTGCACGCCGGTGTCGGTGCTCTCGTCGCCCGCGGCGGTCGACGCCTCGCCCTCGTCGGCGCTGGCGGTGCTCGTCGTGGTGCCCGGCGCGGTGGTCTGCGCGTCACTCGAGCCCACCGATCCGTCTGCAGCACCGCCGCTCTTCGTCGTCGACGAGCCTCCGCCTTCGCTGGTGGCCATCGGCGTCGCGCCGCCGCCCGTGTAGCACGCGAGCGCGAGGACGAGCGGTGTGCAGATCGTGACGCGGGGCATTCGGGACGGGTCGGTGGCCGGACCCCCGCGTTTCTGTGCGCGCCCGATCAGATCGTGGGCGGCGCGGGCGGCCCGGTGCGCGGCGGCGGCGTGTCGCCGAGCTTCCGGCGCGCGGCCTCGTAGCGTCGCTTCACGATGTCGCCGGCGACGTCGCGCCCACCGAGCCCGAACGCGAGCGCGGCCGCGAGACACAGCGCACCGAAGAGCAGCCCGAACGAGATCAGCACGAAGTCCTCCGCGACCTCGAGCTGGCGCACCGCCATGGTGAACGCGAACACCAGCACGAAGTAGCGCGCGAACTCGCCGAGCCAGCGCCCGGTGTCCTCGTCCTCACCGCGGCGCGACTTGATCACGTCGCGCACGTAGTTGCCGATGCCGAAGCCGACCCCGACCACGACGAGCGCGACCAGCACGTTCTTGAGCATGTACGCCAGGAACTGGTTGACGTACGCGCTCCACGTGTCGAGCTGCAGGTTGTCGAGCGCCTGCGCGACCGCGAGCAAGATGATCGCGAGCTGGGCCGCGAGCGCGACGATCTCGCTGTACTCGTCGAGGTGATCGGGGCGATCGGGCAGCTTGCCGAAGCCGAGCCGCGCCATGAGTCGATCGAAGCCGACGTTCTTCAGCGCCGCGGCGACCAGCTTGCGCACGAGCTGACCGACGACGACACCGATGAAGACGATGAGCGCGCTGACGGCGATGGCCGGCACGAGCCCCCAGAAGCGCGTCATCATGTTGGTGAGCGGCACCGACAGCGTCTCGAGCCCGAGCTGGTTCAGCGCGGCCACCGAGGCCTGGAACATCACGAACACGTAGAGCACCAGGCCCACGACGTCGCTGGGCGACGCGCTGCCGGTGAGCTTGTCGAGCTGCAGCTTCGCGACCAGCTTGTCGAAGCCGACCGACTGCAGCAACTTGCGCACGACCGCCCGCGCGATGCGACCGATCGCGTAGCCGGCGATCACGATGAGCGCCGCGATGCCGATCTTCGGGAGCAGCGACACGATCTGATCGACCGCGTTGCGCATCGGATCCGCGATGGGGCCGATCTCGAGCGCTTGGAACGCGCCGGCGAGGCCGAAGAACATGATGAGCCAGAACACCACCGTGCCCGCGGTCTGCGAGAACGGCTGCGTGGTGGTCTTCTCGCCGCTGTCGGTGAGCTGCGCGAAGCGGCGATCGACGCCGATGCGATCGAGCGTGCCGGTGATCGCGAGCTTCAAGACGCGGCCAGCGATGTACGCGGCCAAGAGGATGAGCAGCGCCTTGCCGATGTCGGGCACCGCGTGACCGATGCTCGCGACCACTTCTTCGATGGGGCCCGCGACCTGCGTGAGCCCGGCGAACTGCAGCACGCCGACGATCACGAGCAGCATCACGATCCAGAACACGACGCGCGCGACGAAGCGCTCGACCGCGCTGCCGTCCTGCGGATCGCTGCCCTTGCGCTCGCGCAAGAGCATCGTGAGACCCATCTTCTCCGCGATGACGTTGTCGAGGTTGGTGCGACCGAGCAGCTGGAACGCGGCGTAGCTGCAGGTCTTCGCGACGATCCAACCGGCGAGGAACAACAAGATCGCACTCAGCACCTTCGACGCGGTCTCGATGCCGCGACTCGACGCGAACACGCGGAACTCGTGCTCCCAACCTTCGTCGATCTCCGGCGAGGGATCGGGCGCGGGTGCGGCCGCCGGTGCAGGGCCGGGTGCCGGCGCGGTCGCGATCACGACCGGATCGGCGTTCACGACCGCAGGCGTCAGCACTCCGAGAAGTGCGACGAGCGGTAGCCACAGGGTGAGGAGGAGAGCGTGGAGCGACCGTCGGGATCGCATGGCGTGGTCTCCGGAAAGGAGCGTCATAGCACAGGGACACATGTTCGCGGCCGAGGGCGCACCGCGATCACCGACCCGGTGTCGACGATCTCAACCGACGCCGGCGCGACGCTCTTGCACCGCTTGCATCACACCGGTGCCGAGCGCTTCGGCGAGCGCACGACCGAGCGCAGCGATGTCGCCGGGGGGCACGAGCAACAACTTCGCACCCGTTGCCGACAGCTCGGGAATGCCACCGACGTTCGTAGCTACCACCGGAACGCCGTACGCGAATGCTTCGGCCACCACGAGCGGCGCACCTTCGGACAGCCCCATCGAATCGCGCGAAGGCACGCACACCACATCGGCGTGCGACAACAAGCGATGCTTGGCGTCGGCATGCACGAAGCCGTGGAAGACGGCATCGACCCCCATGCGACGGGCGAGCCGTTGCAGGCGTCGGCGATGCGGGCCGTCGCCGGCGACCTCGATGCGCGGAGACGGACGCAAGCGACGGGCGGCCGCGAAGAGATCGTCCACGCCCTTCGTGGGGATCAGCCGGCCGAGATAGAGGATCGTGGGGGCCGACGCACCGTCTGCGCGATCGAGCGGGGCCGCCGGCGGCGTGACGCAGTGCAGCATCGGCTCCACGATGCACGGCGTGCCCGAGGGCACCGTGCATGCGCGACGGAAACGCGCGAGCTTCTCGGTCGAGGGGAAGCGCACCGCTTCGGCGTGCGCGATGACCTCGGAGAAGCGCGCGCGCACGGACTTCGGCAGCCACAGCAGCACGTCGACGTCGGTGCCGTGGGCGAAGAGCTCGAACGGCACACCGCGGCGTGCACACTCTTCGGCGACGATCCAACCGCCGGGCAACAGCATGTGTGCGACGACGCGCTCGACGTCGCCGCGGTCGAGCTCGCGCTGCAACGCGCGACGTAGCGACCACACGAGCGCGGGCACGAGCGCCGCACGCCACGGACGATCGCGGATGTTCTCGAGGATGCCGAAGTTGCCGGTGAGCGTGGACAGCTTCGCGGGCGCGTAGTCGAAGCGCACGATGTCGAGCGGGCCTTCGAGCTCGCCCGAGCACCACGCGCTGCGCGGCACCAGCACGCGCGCCGACACGCCGCGCGCGGCCGCCTGCTCCCAGTGGCGCAGGATGAACGCGCCGCGCGGATCGCCGGGATACTGCGGGAACGTCGTCGTGACGACGAGCGTGACGCTCACCACTGCTTCTCCACGGTGAACACGGAGAAGCCGGCGAAGCGTGCGGCCGGCGAGTCCATCAGCGACCACTCCAGCGCTTCGACGGCCTTGCCGATCGCGGGCAAGCGCAGCAGTGCGGGATGCGGCGTCACCACGCGGATGCCGGAGCGCGACACCAGCTTGCCGCCGGGCGGGAGGATGGCTTCGACCTCTTCGGGGGTGAGGAACGCGGTGGTGATCGCGGCCTCGTCGAACTGCGTCGACGTGGAGCGCGGACCGAACGCGCGCTTGATCGCGTAGCGCAGCGAGTGGCGGTTGTAGATGTCGAACACGAGGTGACCGCCGGGTCGCACGACGCGGAGCATCTCGGACAGCGCGAGCGGCAGCTGCGGCACGTGCGAGAGCACCTTGAAGCTGTACGCGACGTCGAAGGTCGCATCGGGGAACGGCAGCGCGGTGGCCGAGCCTTCGACGACGTCGAGCCCGCGCTCCTTCGCGCGCGCGAGCATGCCGGGCGACAGATCGACGCCCTTGGCGGCGTGGGCGAACGCGGCGACGCGCTGCAGCACGAGGCCCGTGCCGCAGCCGACCTCGAGCACGTCGCGATCGGTGCCGACGCGACGGACGAGCTCGGCGGCTTGGTCGTCGATGAGCTTGTGGTAGCCGCGATCGCGATCGCGATCGTAGCGTTCGGAGAAAGCATCGTAGTAGTCGCGGTTGTCGGTCACGGGGCACGCTCCAAGGCGGCGTAGAGCTCGAGGTATTGCGCGGCCATCCGCGCGGCGGAGAAGCGACGCTCGGCGAGCGTGCGCGCGTCGGCGCCCCACTTGCGCAGGCGCGCGGGATCGGTGACGGCAGTGACCAGCGTCTGCGCCGCGCGCTCGGGATCGCGGGGCGACAGTCGCATGCCGACCTCGAGTCGCTCGGCGTCCGCGATGCCGAAGATCTCCGCCAGCGGATCGATGTCGAGCGCGGCGACGCCGATGCCTCGCGCGAGCCCTTCGAGCAGCACCAGCGGCAGGTCGACCTTCTTCTTCACGTGGTCGGCGAGATAGACGAGCAGCGCCGAGCTGCGCAGAAGCGCGTCCATGTCGGCGACCTCGGCGGCCAGCTCGACACGACCATCGGCGAGATCGCCGGCGAGCTCGCGGCGCACGGTCGCGCGGGCGCGTGCGTCCTCGGGGCTCTTCGGGCGCGCGGCGATGGTGAGCTTCCAGCCCGCGAGCTCGGGGCGACGCAGCAATCGTGCGAGCACGAGCAGACGACCCGCGGCGGCTTCGTCGAGATCGCCGGCATACAACAGACGCTTCGACGAAGCCGGATCGCGCTCGGCGTGCTTCGGGATCGCGATGCCGGGATGGATCGTGTGCACGCGATCGTCGGCGAGCCCGCAGCCGATCAGCTTGCTGCGCGCGTGATCCGAGGTGACCACCACCGCATCGAGCCCGCGCAGCGCGGCGGCATGGGCCTCGGCGCCGTCGGACGCCGGGATCGTCTGCACGAAGCGTCGCCCGGGCGCGGTGCGCCGCACGCCCGCGAGCACGGTCTGGCTCGCGCGGTTGGGCGAGAAGAAGAGGTGCACGCCGAGCTTGCGCAGCCGCGGATCGACGAGCGTCATCAACAGGCGCGCGCGATCCAAGAAGCCGGGTGCGTAGCCGACCGCGAGCGCCGGCAGCACGCGATCGTGTCCGGGCCGCAGCGGCGTCTCGGGGTCGCCGAGGTAGGCGACGTCGATCTCGTCGGGCAACGCCTGCACGAGCGACGAGGCGAGCACGGTGGTGCCGTCGCGCAGCGGTGCACGCAAGGGTTTGCTGAGCAGCAACCAGCGCGCGTCAACGGCCACGACGCAGCCCCTGCAGCTCCGCGACGCTGACGGTCTTGGTGACGAGCGCGGCGCCGACGAACGCGGCCGCGAGCGCGCCGAGCTTCGCGACGATCGCGAGCTTGCCGACGAGGCCCGAGGTCGACACCGTGGGCCACAGCCACGCCGCGAGCTCGACCACCGCGACGCACAGGCCCACGCGCAGCAGCTGCGCGAGCGGGATGTGGGCGGCGAACGTGGTTTGCAACGCGAGCATCGCAGCGACGGTGCCGAGCGCACCGGCACCGGCCACGGCCCACGCGGCACCGCTGGTGAACATGCTCGGGATCATCGCGTAGCCCGCGATGAGCACGGTGGTGAGCGGCACCGCGACCAGCAACACCGCGGCGCGCGAGCGCTTCGCGCTGTTGAGGATCCACGCGACCGTCACCGCGAACGAGTAGCCCGAGAAGCCCCACACGAGCAGGCGCAGCTCGCCCGCCGCGGCGCCGTAGGCCTTGGGGAACAGCAGCGCCTGGATCTCGTTCGCGCACGCCGAGCCCACCGCGCTCATGAACGCGAGCAGCACGATCGACACCTTCGCGGTCGACGAGATGTAGAGCTTCACCTTGGCTTGCTCGCGGCTCGCGTCGATCGACGCGATGAGCGGGAACGCGAGCAAGGACACCGCGTTCATCAGGCTGAAGGGCACGA
>DASZPU010000983.1:0-3484 GCA_035550195.1 Nannocystaceae bacterium | reverse complement strand
CGCGCTGGCACGACGCGCATGCAGCCGCGGCCGCAGAGCATGCCGACCTGCTCGCCGCCGCGATCGCACTCGACCTCGCGCAGCACGACACCGAGACACCGGACACGCTCGAGCGCGCGCAGACATGGTTGCGCACCGCGGAGGCCGAGCTGCGTCGCATCGAGATCGATCCCGCCGAGTACGCCGACGTCGCGTTCGCGACCGCACGCATCGCGGCGGCGCACGGGCGGATGCGCGAGGCCGCAGATGGTCTGGCCCGTGCCGCCGCGTTGCCGGCGGGTGCCGACGATGCCTCGCGGATCCGCATCCTCATCGAGTGGGGCGGCGTGCTCGGTCGACTGGGCGAGCACGAGCGCGGGCTCGCACGCATCGCCGAAGGCCACGCGCTGTGCGAATCGAGCGGGCTCGTCGGTGGGCTGGAGCGCGTCGAGCTGCATCGCACCGCCGCGACCCTCCTGCAGAACCTCGGGCGCTTCGACGACGCGGTGCGCGAGATGGAACGCGCACTCGCGATCGCCGACGGCATTCGCGGGTTCTCGCGCGGCCATCGCTCGAGCCTGCACGGCGATCTCGGCATCTTCCATCTCCAGCTCAATCATCGCGACGAAACCGGCGAGCACCTGAAGCTCGCGCTCGCGCTCGCGCCCGCGTCGTGGGTGGCGCACAGCAACCTCTCGATCTGGTACGGCAAGATCGCGTGTCGCAACGACGTGCCCACGCCCGACTGCGATCCCAGTGCGCGCGAGCTCGGCTATCTCCATCAGCTACGCGCCGTCGAGCTCGCACGCGCGTCGTTCGGCGAGTCGCATCCCACGTTCGCGACGATGCGCGCGAACCTGGCGCGCGAGCGCCTCGATCGCGGCGAGCTGCAGCGCGCGCTCGAGGACTACGATCAGTCGTGCACCGAGCTCGAGCTGCATTTCGGCGCCGAGGCGCACCAGCTGCTCAATCCTCTATATGGGCTGGTCGAGGTCAACGTGCGGATGGGCCGACGCGAGCCGGCCGTGCGCGCCGCCGAGCGGCTCTACACCGTCGCGCATGCACCTGCGCTCGCGAGCCGCAAGGACGCGATCGCGGTGCTCGACTACGTGGTCGGGCGCACGCTCGCATGGCAAGCGGTGCCCGACCCACGCGCGGCCGAGCTGATCGAGAGTGGGCGCGGCTTCTTCGGCGAACGCCCACCCGACGACTTCATGTTGATCGACGGATGGTTCGAAGGCCGCACACCACCCGCAGCCGAGCTGCCGTAGCGCTCACTTCTTGGAGCGCACGATCTCGCGACACACCTCCATCTGGGCCGCCGGCGCGACGCACTTCACGTACCAATCGGGACCGAACACGGCGATGAACGTGAAGCCGTCGCTCTTGCGCACGCGCTCGATCTCGTGGAAGCCGCTGTCGAGCGTCTTCTTGCTCGCCACCGTCTCCGCGGTCGCGAGGATGTTCGACAACGACTCGGCCTTCTTCAGATTCGGTGCGCCGTGCGGCTCCCAGCTGACGGAGATCGACTCGTAGTTGCCGAGATCGAACGACCAGTGCTTGTCGGCGGTGGACTCGAAGCCCTTGGGCATCTTCAGCTTGCCGATGCCGGGCAGGTCGGCCTCCTCGAGCACCGGCGTCGTGGTCTTCGGTGGCTCCGCGGCCGCTTTGGTCTCGGCCGGCTTGGGCTCGCTCGGCGCGGGCGCTTTCGCCTTCTCGGCGGGCTTGTCGGCGACGACGGCCGCGGTCTTCGTCTCCGACTTGGCCGAGCTGGCCTCCGCGCCCTTGTCGCAGGCGGATGTGGCGATGAACGTACACAGAAGGATGGTGCGATGCATGTCGCTGCAACCAGACGAGCGATCGGCGGCGCGTCGCACAGAAATCCGCGGCGCTGGCCACCGACCCGCCCCGAATGCACCGCCTCACCTGCCCCTTCGTCTTCGCGCTCCCGCTCGTGGCCTGCGCCGCGAGCTCCGGCGACAGCGACGACGGCATCGCCGACGCATCCGACACCTCCGGCCCCGACTCCGGCGACAGCGATTCGAGCAGCGGTGGCGCGACGACGACGTCGAGCACGACGAGCACGAGCACGGCCGAGAGCTCGAGCGGCGACGCGCCCGGCTCCACCGGGGGCGACTCGAGCACGGGCGAAGCTCCGGTGACGGGCGATCGCTACGTCGCCGTCGACGGTGCGGACGTCGGCGACTGCAGCGTCGATCCCTGTCTCACGTTCGCATACGCGGGACAACAGCTGCAAAGCGGCGAAGTGCTCGTGGTCGGCGATGGTGTCTATCCCGATGCGATCGATGCGACCACGTTCCCGCGGGGCGCGGCCGGAGCCGCGACGGTGATCCGCGCCGCGCATCGTGATGCCGCGACGATCACCGGCGTGCTCAGCCTCTACGAGAACGACGACTTGTTCCTCGAGCTCGTCGATCTGCGCTTCGAAGGGCCCGACTCCAAGTCCGTCGCCGCGGGCAACGTTCGCTTCGTGCGTGCGACGTTCGTCGGCGGTCCACCCGAGGGCAACACGGTGAACTTCGCCATCGGCACCAACGACTTCGCCCCCGGTGCGTGGGACGTCTCGTGCGAGGACTGCATCTTCCGCGGGCTCGGTGGTCGCTACGCGGTGCTCGTGTACCGCGCCACCAACGTCGTGCTCACGCGGGCCGTCGCGCGCAAGGACGGTGGCTGGGGAGAAGGCGCCGCCGAGTCCGACCCCGAAGGTGTGATCACGTTCTACGAAGCCAGCGACAGCCGCTGCGAGCAGTGCGTCGCGCTCGACGGTCTCAAGCAGAGCGGCCCCACGGCCGAAGCCCTCGGCGCGTTGGTGCAGAACTCGCACACCGACGAGCACACCAACGTCGCGTTCGTCGAATGCCTGGCGATCGCGAACGCGTTCCCCGGCATCGCCTTCGAGGGCAACGGTTCGGTGGGCTCCGCGTCGGTGATGGACTCGTACTCCGTCGCCAACACCGGCAACGGGATCACCGCGAATGTCGACGGCACGATCGCGCTCACGCGCATCGCGAGCCTCGGCAACGGCGGCTCGGGTGTCGCGAGCTATGGCGATGGGAGCGTCAGCCTCGACGACAGCATCGTCGGCGGGAACGGCGGCAGCGATCTCGACGGGGTCTCGGGCTCGACCAACGGCGCGGGCCCTGCAGCGATCGATCTCGGTGGCTTCGACAGCGATCGCATCCGCGCCGAGCTCTGCGATCGCGCCGGCGAGACCCGTGGTCTGTGCGCGACCGACGACTCCTTCCAGGCCTACCTCGAGAGCCACATGGACGGCTGAGCCCGCGCTACTGACACGCGAGGTGCACGTCGACGATGCTGCCCTGACGCAGCGCGCCGTCGCGATCCTTCCATGTGAACGTCGCACGCTCGACGCCGCAGTTGCCCCGCGCATCGCAGACGCGATCGGCGTGCCAGCGCAGATCGAGCGCGACCAGCCGACCGCCGACGCCTTCGAGCTCGCTCGCGGTGCCACGCTTGTCGAGGT
>DASZPU010000982.1:0-12770 GCA_035550195.1 Nannocystaceae bacterium | reverse complement strand
GCATCGCACACAACCTGCACCGCGAGCACATGCGCAAGGCCACGCGCGCGCCGGTCGATGGCTCGGTGGGTGGCGCACCCGATCTGGGTCCGACCGCGAGCGCGCTCATCGGCGGCGAGCAGGAGCAGCGCGTGTTGCTCGAAGCGATGCGCCGGCTGCCGCTCGAGCTGCAGATCGTCTACCAGCTGCACTACTGGGAGGGGCTGAGCGGGAGCGAGATCGCGGAGGTCGTCGACGCACCCGAAGGCACGGTGCGCACGCGATTGCGTCGCGGCAAGCGGCTGCTCGAGGAGGAGATCGAGCGCATCCGCGGCGGCAAGGAAGTGCTGCAGTCGACGATCACGAACTTCGATCTCTGGGCCCGCAAGCTCCGCGACATGCTGCGGCTGCGGCCCAAGAAGAAGTGATCAGCCCTCGTCGACGCTGGGGAGCTGCTTCAGATCGGGCGCGTCTTCCTCGTCTGCGGCCTTGCCGTCGTCCGCGGCTTTGCCGTCGTCTGCGGCTTTGCCATCGTCTGCGGCTTTGCCATCGTCTGCAGGCGTGCCGTCGTCTGCCGGCGCACCGTCGTCCGCGCCGCCTTCGGTCGCGGCCTCGTCGACGATCGCCGTGACACCGGCTGCGATTCCGTAGTCGCCTTCGCACGCCTCGCAGCCGATCGGTCGCCGCACCGCGAGCCCGCCTCCGTCGGCGAGCGAGGTGATGCCCGCGAGCTCGGCCCGCAGCAGCAGCGCGCGCGCGCCCATCTTCGTGCTCGCTTCGACGAGCACACCGACGCCTTCGACCGGCAGGTACCACGCGCCCCGGGCGTCTTCCGTCTTGCTCACGTGCGTGCCGACGATCTCGTCGCCCGGACCCATCACCGCGACGACGACACGTCGACCACACGCACCCGCGCTACCGATCGCGACGCGATGCGTCGCCGACAGCGGGCAGATCGTGACGTCGCTCGCCGAGAGCTCGGTGACCCCGGTCGCCTGTGCGACCCGAGCAACGAACGGCTCGTCGCTCGTGCCCGCGAGACAACCACCCATCGCCGATCCCGGACGATGGCCACCGCGCGTCACCGTCGGCTCGATGAAGCCCATGCGCGCCGCGAACTGCGTCGGCGTCTCGCCCTTCTTCTCGCGGGGGCGATGCTGCACGAGCTTGTCGTTCTCCCACACGATCGCGCGCGCGCTCGGCTCGGGTCCGTCGTGCTGCAAGAGCACGCCGGTGCCGCCGGGCAGGAGCGCGACCTTGGCGGGCAGCGGCTGCTTGTCGACGATCGGCGACATGACGCGGGTTTCCTTGTCGAGCAGCACATAGCCGCCCTTCGTCGCCGTGCATGCGTCGGAGAAGAGTCGCTCGATCAGCACGAAGCGATCGTCGGCGCGGCCGAACATCGCGGTGCCGCGGATGAAACGATGCGGCGCACCGGTCTCGTCGAGCGCACCGACGAACACGAGACGGATCGTGTTGCTCTCGCCTTCGCCCTTCCACGGATCGGTCTCGAACGACACGAACGCGCGCTCGGGGTCGAGCTCGAGCGGCTCGCGCTTCGGCCCTTTGCGCCCGAACGCCTCGAGCTCGCCGATGTGCACCTGCGTGTCCTTGCTGCCCTTGAAGAGCTCGACGACCTCGATCGCGACCGTCTGCGTCGTCACCGGCTGCGCGAGCACGACGTAGTTGTGCTTCGCGCCGTCGTCGAGCTTGGCCTCCACCCAACCCGCGTCGGTGTGCACGCGGACTTTCTTCGGGCGCGCGTGGGCCTTGTAGGTGTTCCACTTGGGCCCGGCCGCCGCGAACAAGCGCACCGCGGTGAGCTCGACCGGCTCGGTGAACGCGAGGCCGATCGCACACACGCGCGTGCCGTCGGCGTTGCACGACCACGTCGTGTCGATGTCGTCGTCACGCACCACCGTGAGCGCGCCGGTGCCCGCGTCGCCCCAGCTCGGCGTGCGCACGACGCCCGCGAGCGCGAACTGCTTGCCGAGCTCGTCGAGCTTGAAGCCGAGATGATCCTGACCCTTCGCGGCGACGGTCGCCGCTGCACTCGCGCGTGCGAGATCGGTGGGCGCGACGGGACCGGCCGCGCCGCCATCGTCGGCGCCCGCGGCCTTGCCCTCGTCCTTCTTCTCGGCGGGCTGCGCCGCGACGCGCGGCGCCGCAGCTTCGTCTTGCTTGTCGCCGCACGCGGAGACCAGCGCGATCGCGGCGAGCATCATTGCGTGGCGAGGGAGCGTGTGCACCGCGGGAGGATAGCAACGCGGCGCTGGAGCCGACGCTCACGGTTCGACCATGCGCCTGCGATCGTCCGGTGGGCGTTCATGCGGCAACGGCTGGAGCCCGGAGCGCACGCAGCCGGGCGAACGCCTTCTTCAGCGTGCCGAGCCAGGTATCGCAGTGGTAGGGCACGCCGTGGCGCTCGCACGCCGCCTGCACCTCGGGCGCGATCTGACGCAGCCGCTCGGGGGCGAGCTTGGGGAAGAGGTGATGCTCGATCTGATAGTCGAGCCCGCCGCACAGCACCGAGAACACGTACGGCACGCGGAAGTCGTTGGCCGACGCGGCTTGCATCGCGTACCACTCCGCGCGGCTGTGCGGGCGCGTGCCGGCTTCGTAGTCGTGCACGTCGTCGCCGATGTGCCCGCAGAAGATCGTCGCGGCCGAGTAGAGATCGCGCATGCGCTCCGCGAGCCAGTTGCCGAGGAACACCTTCCACCAACCGCCGCCCGCGAGCACGGGGAAGAGCACGTACTCGTAGAGGTAGTAGCGCACGTACTTGCGTCCGGCTTCCTTGCTCGCCGCGAGCTTCTCCTCCGCGGAGGGATCGTTGTCACCGAGCAGCGCGCGATCGAGACCCGTGGCGTGCAGGTTCATGAAGAAGCCGAGCCCGAGCCACGTGTACGCGACCGACCAGAGCTGATGCCGATGACGCGGTTGCCACTCGACGCGCGGGCTGAGACGGATCGCACCGTACGCGAGGTCGGGATCGCGGCCGAGCACGTTGGTGTACTGGTGATGGCCGACGTTGTGGCTGCGTCGCCAGGCGGCTTCGTCGATCGGCACCGCCCAGCGGAAGCGATCGGAGTGATAGCGGTCGGCGCCGTCGATGCGATCGTACGCGCCGTGCAGCGCGGTGTGTCCGATCTCGGTGGCTTGCAGCTGCTTGTGCAACCACAGCACGGTGGTGCCCGTGATGAAGCCGATCGGTTCGATCGAGAAGTGGAGCAGTGTGCGGCCGACGATCTCGCAGCCGCGCGAGAGTGCGTCGAGCCTGCGAACGCGACGGAGATCGTCGGCGCCGACCTGCGCTTCGATGCGCTCGCGGATCGCATCGATGTCGCGGCCGAACGCGGCGATGCGGTCCTTGTCGTGGAGGAGGTCGGGTTGGCGCGTGGGGCGCTGTTGCATGACATCGTTTGTATTACAATCGATGACAGTGTCCAGCACGAACTTCGAAAATACTAGAATCACGAATGAATTTTGAAATACAAACGATGACATCTGGCGTATGACACCGGAAAGGCCTACCGTCGAGGGCGTGTCCGACCGCGAACGCAAGGACCGGCTGATCCAGACCCGGGTGCCCGAGAGCCTCGAGTCCGCGCTCAAAGAAGAGGCGACGCGACGACGGCTGCCGGTGTCGCAGCTCGTGCGCAACATCCTCGAAGACACGCTCACGATCGTCGGCGACGTCGTCGATGGCGTCGACGCGATCGTGCAGGACTCGATCAAGCTCGGGCGCAACGTCGGACAGACCGTCGCGCGTGCGCGTGCGGCGAGCGAGCCCGCGACCCCGAGCGCACCCGAGCCGGCGGACGATCTCTCCGATGTCTACGCGTGGAATCCCGTCGTGCTGCACCGCGATGCCACGTGTGCGCGCTGCAAGACTGCGCTGGTCGCCGGCACCTCGGCGTTCGTCGGCATGCGCGACGATGCCAGCCGTGGTCGCGCATTCCTCTGTAGCACGTGCATCGCCGAGCTCGGTCGCGCCGCGAACGGCTAGCCCGCGACGACGCACTCGCCCGACGCCGACGTCGTGTTGTTGTCGACGCGGCACTCGTGCCACGCGTGCGGCGGCATGCCGTCGTCGATCACCACGAACACCTCGAGCTCGCCACTTTGGATCTGTGCGGGCGATGCCTCGAGCTCGAGCGTCACGTCCTCGGCCTCGGCGGGGTACAGCACCTTCTGTGTGACGCCGCCGCCGAGCCTGCTGCCGCCTTGCGACGGATCGCCGGCGTAGAAGCCCACGACGACGCCGGCCGGTACCGCGGCGCGCCCGATGTTGCGCACGCGCGCGGCCACCGACCAGCGCTCGGGCGCGCACTCGACCACGATCTTCGCGACCAGATCCGCGGCCGAGCGCTCGCCTTCGGGCTGCACGTTCTTGCGGAAGTCGTTCAACCCGTCGACCGTCCAGCTCGCGGTCTCGACGGTCGGGATCGTGCCGTCCTCTTCGACGTTGGTGACGTGGTACGCGTGTTGGTTCCACACGCGACGCGTTCGCACCCATCGCCCTTGCGTGTCGCCGAAGATCCGCAGGCCGCGGGTCTTGCTGCGATCGACCGGGCACTCGAGGTACGAGTAGTCGTTCGACACCACGACGATGTCCGCGTGGCCGTCGTTGTCGACGTCGGCGACCACCGGGTACTCGTGCAGCGTGCCCGAGGTGTTGCAGGTCTCGAAGAGGATCTCGCCGTCGCTGCCGCGATAGATCCGCAGCATCTCCTCGTCGGCGTAGACCACCTCGGCACTACCGTCGCCGTCGAAGTCGAAGACCGAGCTGCCGGTGAACGCCGAGCTGCAATCCTGCGACTCGCGGGCCCACATCACCGTGTCGGCGTTCGCGACGTTCGCGTCCAGCAATGCGTCGCCGTCGAACACCGCGTAGCCGATCCCGCCGGCGACGCCGACGTCGGGCGTGCCGTCGCCGTCGAAGTCGGCGATCGTCGGTGGCCCACCGCCGGTCGTGCGCCCGTACAACCCTTCGGGGCAGTGCGTCGGCGAGAGCCCGGCGTTGATGTCGATGCCGCTGCGGATCGTCGCGAAGCCGCCGGTCGCGGTGGCGTCGTAGCGCCACATGCGGAGGTGATGGATACCCGCGGCGCTGGTGTTGTGGATCGACACGACCTCGGGCGCGCCGTCGAGATCGAAGTCGGCGACCGCGGGGAACGTGCCCGCCGGTGCGCCGGTGACCAGCGCTTGGCCCGATGCATCCCACGCACGCGACGGCTTCACCACGTCGAGCCGGCCATCGCCGGTGATGTCGGCGGCGATCGCCTTGTCGGTCCACCACAGCATGCCGCCGCCCGCGATCGAGAATTCGAGCGTGCCGGTCGCGCCGTCGAGCACCGAGCGCTCGACGATGATCTCGGGTACGCCGTCCTGATCGAGATCGGCGATCGATGGTTGATCGCAATCGGGCAGCACCGCGGACTGCCAGAGCTGCGTGCCGTCGGCTCGATACGCGCGCACGCGATGCGCGTACGTGCACGTGACGATCTCGTTGCCCGGTACGCCGTCGATGTCGCCGCCGGCCATCGCGTGGCCCGGCGCGAGCGGATCGGCACCCGGCGGCACCGACCACTTCTCGACCAACGCGCCGGCTTGCACCGACAGCGCGCGCAGCGTTCCGTTGGTGCCGTACGCACCGTCGGGAAAGCTCGCGAAGACGATCTCCGGGATGTCCCGCTCGTCGACGTGACCGCTGCAGTCGTCGTCGTCGAGCTGGATCACGATCGGCGTCATCATCACGTTGTCGACGTCCCACGCGAACTTCAGCTCGGGCGCGAAGCTGGGCGTCGGCACCAGCTCGCACTGCGGCAGACAGTCGAGCGCGTCGAAGTCGGGCTCCGTCCCCGGCGCGCACTCGGGCGGGCGCGGCAAGCAGCGACCGGTCGCGAGCGCAGCTCCGCCTTGGCACATCGGATTGCCGCCCACTTCACCGGGCTCGCCGAGCGCGTACTCGCAGTACTCGTTCGCGCTGCACTCGCTCGCGTCGACGCAGGTCGTGCCCGGCACCACGCACGC
Organism: Nannocystaceae bacterium; assembly: GCA_035550195.1. Taxonomy (GTDB): domain Bacteria; phylum Myxococcota_A; class Polyangia; order Nannocystales; family Nannocystaceae; genus Xiheibacterium. Next base: position 6,755 of record DASZPU010000982.1, on the reverse strand, counting down.
TGCGAACGAGCACACCTCGCCGTCACCGCAGCAGATCTCGCCGCACGCCGACTCGACTTCGCAGCAGCTACCCGCGATGCACACCGCGGGTGCGCACGCATCGGCGCACGCGTTCGCATCATCGTCGGCGTCGTCGGAGCTCGCAGCGTCGCTCGCGGATTCGTCGCTCGCATCGCCATCCGATCCGTGATCGCTGCCGCCCTCGAGCGTCGCGACGCCGGAGCCGACGCCGTGCGAGGACGCGCGCGTCGATGCGTCGGAGCAAGCGATGCCGAGGAGCGCGCAACCGAGGGCGGATCGGGGTCGCATGAGCGCTCCGTCCGGGCACGGGGCCCGACGGTTCCAGCGCCGGGAACCGCCCTGGGGGCCCATCGGACGGGGAATTCGCGGATATCTCTCCAGGCCCAGATCGCCGCCGCAGGCCCGCGCGTTCCGAGCGGATTCGGAGGTCGTGATGCGTCCGCTCTTCGCCGCCCTCGTGCTCTGCGCTGCCCTCGTGCCCCTCGTACCTGCGACCGCCGACGCCCACGGTGCGGTCGCGCGCACCTGGCATCGTCCGCAACCGGCCGCCAACGTGCGCGTGAGCCTGCAGTCCGCCGACGGTATGGCGTTGCCGACCGCGATGCACCACGGTGCGACGTTCGTCGCGGGCGAGCTCGGTGAGCGCTACGCGATCCGCATCGACAACGACAGCAACGAGCGCGTCGAGGTGGTGGTGGCGGTCGATGGACGCGACGTCGTCTCGGGGAAGGTCGCCGACGCGACGCGTCAGCGCGGCTATGTCGTGCAGCCGTTCGGCAGCGTGGTGATCGACGGATTCCGTCGCTCGCACGATCATGTCGCGGCGTTCCGCTTCACCGACGTGGAGGACAGCTTCAGCGGGCGCATGGGCAGCGGGCACCAGGCCGGCAACGTCACCGTCGCGGTGTTCCGCGAGCAGGCCAGCGCGCGACCGATGAAGCAGATCGCACGCGGGGCCGCGAGCACGGAGTCGAAGCGCAGCGCGGATGCCGGTGCCACGCCGGCACCGAAGTCGGCGGCCCCGAGCACGAGCCGCGCCGCGCCGATGCGCGACCACATGCGCGGCGAGAAGCTCGGCACGCAGTTCGGCGAGACGATGGTGTCGCGCGTGGTCGAGGTGCCGTTCGTGCGGCGCGCCCACAAGACGCCCGATCAACGCGTCGCGGTGCAGTACGACTCGGCAGAGCGACTGGTCGCGCGCGGAGTGCCGATCGACTTCGCGATCGCGCGACCGATCCAGGTCGACGATCACTCGTGGCCGTCGGCGCGCACCGACAGCCGATTCACCGCACCGCCACCGCGCCGATGATGCGCGCGATCGTCTGCACGCTCTTCGCGGTGCTGTGGCCGGGTATGGGGCCACCGCCGGCGAGCGCGTCGGACGAACGCGGCCCCGCGCCGAGCCTGCCCGAGGGCGAGCGCATCCGCGTCGCGGATCTCGTGCTCGCACTCGAAACGATCGCGCAGGATCTCGAGACCTCGGAGACGGTGCGCGAAGACTACGACGCGCTCGTCGCGAAGCATCGCCTGAAGGACACTGACGAGCTCTTCCGCGAGTACGTGCGCGTGCGGCTGGTGTTCGAGTCGGCGCGCGACGGCGGCTTGTGGCGGCTGCGCTGGGACATCACCAACGAGCAGCCCAACAGCGATCGCATCTGGGCGCAGTGGAAGCGCGTCGCCGATCCCGATCCCGAGCGCGCGACCGCGGTCGCCGAATGCGACGAGCTGTCGGCATTGTTCGCCCATCTCGCCCATCGCCTCGGCGTCGCGCATGTCGGCTTGTTCTGGCCGCAGTGGAACCACGTCGTCGCGGTATGGACGGTGCAGGGCGAGGACGGTCCCGTGCGCATCGTCGTGCCCACCTCGCAGATCTTCCTCGACGACGACGCGACGCTCGGCACCGACGGCTTCGATCCGGGCAAGCAGAAGCGCATCTACGACTATCGCCGCAAGGATGCGAAGGACAGCCTCGCGCTGCCGGCCGAGCTCGTGCGCTTCATGATCGAGCAGAGCTGGGCGCACGCGGGGCGCTCGCACGCCGAGCTGCAGCGCGAGCGCAACGAACGCTCGCGCGCGCTCGGAGGCAGCTGAGCTCAGAGCTCGGCCGCGTAGCCGCTGAGCTTCGGCGTCGGATCGGCCTTGCTGCGGATGCGCACCACCGAGCCCGGCTGGTCGGCGTGGCCGTAGACTTCCGTCCAGCCCGGTGCGACCGCGGGCGCGCTCCAGGCGTAGAGCATGCGCGCGTCGGTGGGCGAGAGGTTCACGCAGCCGTGGCTCTTCTGCTCGCCGAAGCTGCCGTGCCAGTACGCGGCGTGCAGCGCGAAGCTGCCGACGAAGTACGCGGTCCACGGCACGCGATCGACCGCGTACGGATCGTCGTCGCCGACGCGGCTGCTCATCGTGCGCTCGGAGACCTTGCGCTCGATGCGGAAGACGCCGGTGGGCGTGTCGTGATTGCGCCGGCCGCTCGAGATCATCGTCGCGTACACCGGGCGCGCGCCGACGTAGGCCACCAGCACCTGCTCGTCGAGATCGATGTCGAGCCAGCGCTCGTCGTCGCCGATCCCCGCGGGAGCGATCGCACGCTTCGCGATGCGGACCTCGTCGCGCGCGATCCAACCGCCGATGTCGGTGAGCACGAACTCGCCGTCCGCCGAGGTCGCGTACACGCGCGTGGTCTGGCGCGCAGGCAGCCTCGCGATGACCTTCGCGCTCGCGCTCGGGCGCGCACGCACCGGGATCTTGCCGTCGTTGCCGCGGAAGCGCGCCCATGCGAGCGGGTGCGCGAGCTGATCGTGCACGGCGATCTCGGTGCCGTGGAATCGCGAGCTCGACAGCTCGCGCACGTGCGTGGTCGCGACGTAGCCGTGGCGCGTGCGCCAGTACGAGCGACCGCCGGCGGACACGCGATCCTGTCGGCGCACGGTGAGCGACGCGTCGGGCGTGCGACCGTTGCGACCGGCCACGGCGTCGGCGAGCGTCTCGTAGATCTTCGCGGTGTCGCCGTTCACCTTGCCGTACGTGCCGGGCACGAGCGCCTTGCGGGGCAGACGCGGCAGCAGCTCGGTGCTGGCCTTGCGCTTGGTCGTCGTGGCCTTGCTGCACACGAAGCCCTTCGGCGCGATCGGGCGCCAGCCGTGCGTGCAGTCCTTCGCGCGGATCGCCGGCCACGCTTCGACGCGCTCGCCGATCGCGATGAGGCCGAGCAGCGGTGCGTCGGCGCGGGGTTCCGCGCGGACTTCGGCGAAGGAGTCGAGCTGGATCACTTCCGGTGCGGGCTCGAACACCGCGACGTCGTCGTCGTGCTCGGCTTCGTCGCGCGCGGCGACGCCTTCGGCACGCGCGATGTGCTCGAGCGCGCGGGCGCGGGTCGGCTCGCCGATCGGGGGCTCGTCGCCCGCGACGGCCTCGTCGCCGAAGATGCCGGCGGCGAGCGTCGTCACGGCGCCGCGCGACGGATGGGGCTGCGCGTCCGCTTTCGGGCGCGCATCCGCGCGGGCACAGGCGGCGAGCGTGACGAGCAGGTAGGCGAAGCGTCGGGGGGATGGCACGCGACTGCGGTAGAGCAGCCGCCGCGCCATTCGATCACTTCCGCGGCAATTCCTTTTCGCTCAACGACTTTGCTCCGTCGCCGGGTGGGCCTGCGTCACTTGGGCAACGGTGGGCTTGCCCGACTCGGGCATGGGCATGGGCACACGCAGCGGGCTGGCTTGTCAGCCCTCTGGCATGATCTCGTCGCACTGCTCCGCGACGATCTGCGCGAGCGCGTCACCCACCACCGAAGCGTAGTCGGGTGGGGGACCGATGCCGATGCCGATGTCGGCCCAGATCGGTTCCTCGCCGAACGACGACAGGAACGCGTGGGCCGCGTTCATCGCCGGCGTGCAGAACACCGAGAACAGTCCGCCCGACACGATGCAGTCGTCGCCGCCGCACTGCGCCTTCGCCGCGACGACGGTGTCGTGCAGGAACTCGAGCTCTTCCACGTCGAGCGATTGATCGGCTTCGTCGGAGAGCACGAACAACAAGAGCGCCGCACCTTCGTCGCGGATGAAGCCGGTGTTGGTCGCCGCGTTGGACTCGTGCAGCGCCCACGCTGCGCCGGCGGCGTTGAACTCGAACGACGACACGCCGCAACCCACCGCGGTCGCGGCCGCGGAGAACCACGTCTTCAGCGCAGCCATGCCGGCGGCATCGGAGGTGTCGACCGCGAAGAACGCTTGGCCATCGTGCTCGAACAAGCGGCCTTGCAACCCGTTGCCGTCGACGACGCCTTCGGTGGGGCGCACGAAGTACTCGTCGATCGTCGCCTGCGGCTCCTGTGGCACGCAGTTGTTCTCGCTGTGGCTGCCGCCCAACGCGAAGCCCGAGGTCGTGATGCCGACGTGCAGATCGGTGCCCGGCGGCAACGCGCTCTCCATCGCATCGACGAACCCGGGAAACGCAGCCGCGAGGTTCTCCTGCTTGAGACACATCGATCCGGAGTTGTCGATCACGAAGAGCACGTCGACCGCAGTGCAGCCGCAATCCTCGCCTTCGGCACAACCACCGATCGTGTCGACGCCGTTGCCGACGTCGAGCACCGGACCCATCGGTCCCGAGCTCGAGTCCGCGATCGCGCCGCTTCCGCCCGTGCTGCTCTCGCTGCTCTCGCTCGGCGTCGCGCTTTCGCTCGAGCCCGCCGGCAGCGTGGTCTCGCCGTCCCCGAACACGCCCACCGAGCGCGGGCCCTCGCCACAGGCCGACGAAAGGAGGGCACAGCAAACCAGAGCGCGCGACGGCATGCCCACGCCGCGGTATTGGCCGTGGCCCGCAACGATTGTGTGACGATCGCCCATTCGCTCGGCGTAGCATCGCCGAAGATGCTCGGGGGCGCGGCCGGATCGCTCGCGATGGTGCTCGCGTGGGCGAGCGTCGCTGCGCCGCCCGAGCCCGAGGAAGGCACGGTCGCGCTGCAGTGGCGCGCACCCGAAGGCTGTCCCGACGGCGTGCGCGTGCGCGACGAGATCCGCCGCTTCGTCGCGACCGGCGCGCAGACCGGCACCCTCGATCGCGTCGATGCCGATGCTCGGGTCGTGCGCGAGGGCGATCGCTACGTGCTCGAGCTCGAGCTGAAGCTGCCCGGCGGCGCGATGCACAAGCGCATCGAAGCCGACAAGTGCGAGGTGCTCGCGTCGGCGGCTGCGCTCGTGATGGCGGTGATGCTCGATCCGAAAGCGGTGGTCGAGACCGTCGAAGAAGCGAAGGTTGAACCGCCGACACCCGAGCCGCCGCCGAAGGTGGAGCCGAAGCCGGTCACGCCACCGCCACCGGTCGATCGCAAGCGTCGCGTGCAGGCGCTCATGCGGATCTTCGGCATGGGATCGTTCGGCGCGATGCCACGGTTCGGCGGTGCGCTCGGTGGCTCGCTCGGCGCACGCATCGGTCGCGCGCGCGTCGAAGTCGTCGCGCTCGGCGAGATTCCGCAACGCAAGCTGAACGACACCGAACGCAGCGCGGGCGCGCGCATCGATCTGTGGACGCTCGGTGTGCGCGGCTGCTTCGCACCCAACGTGAATCGCGTCGAGTTCCCGTTGTGCGCCGGCGTCGAAGCCGGGCAGCTGCGCGCACGCGGCTTCGGGCTCAGCGTCGCGCGCAGCACCGCCGCACCCTGGCTCGCGTTCCCGTTCGGCGCGATGGTGATGTGGGCACCGGTGCCACGCTTCGCCTTCGGTGGTGGCGTGGACGCCTGGGTCGCCGCAACTCGGCCCACCTTCGAGATCGACGACTTGGGGCCCATCCACCGCACCCAGCGGGCGGGTGTGCGGATCCACGCGAGCGTGGAGCTGCGGTTGCCGTGAATTGCTTTGCTCGGCCCTCCGGGCCGAAAATGGCGGCGCAACACCGCCGCTTCGCCGAACGATCCGGCCGGCGCGTGGCCAATGCACGATCGAGCCGTGACGGTGAACGCGCCCATGCCGCCTGCCCACGAGCCCCCCGCCGGGCCGGGTCCAGCGCGCGCGCTCGAGCTCGCCGACGTCTATCGCGATCACTTCGCGTTCGTGTATCGCTCGTTGCTCCGACTCGGCATCCCGCGCAGCGTCGTCGAAGACGTCGCGCAAGATGTCTTCCTCGTCGTGCGTCGTCGACTCGGCGACTACGATCGCAATCGATCGCTGTCGGCGTGGCTCTTCGGCATCGCACGTCGCGTCGCGAGCGAGTGGCGACGCAGCACCGGTCGCGCGCAACGTCGGCTCGATCTGTTGCCGCCGCCGCCCGAAGGCGAGACCGCAGCGCGCAGCGCCGAGCTCGGTGAAGCTGCGGAGCTCGTGCGAACTTTCCTCGCGGAGCTCGACGAAGATCATCGCCTGGTATTCGTGCTCTCCGAGCTCGAGGGTCTGTCCGGCACCGAGATCGCCGAGGCCCTCGCGACCAACCGCAACACCGTCTACACGCGGCTGCGAAAGGCCCGCGCCCGATTCGAGCACGCGATCGCACGCGCGCAGCAGGTGCGAACATGAAGCAGTTGTCACCGCAGGCGAAGAGCTACCTCGACGCGCTCCGCAGCGTCGACGCACCACCAGCCGATGCCACCGCACGCGTCTGGGACAGCGTGGTCGCACGCGCGGCCGCGGGTGAGCTCGGTCCCGAGCTCGGCCCGGAGCCGGTCGGCGATGGTGGTGCGAGCACGGCGGCCGCCGGCACTTCGATCAAGTCGATCGTGATCGGCATCGTGCTCGGTGCCGGCGCGGCGA
>DASZPU010000981.1:0-9135 GCA_035550195.1 Nannocystaceae bacterium | reverse complement strand
CGTGCACCGACGCGCGGCGAGGCCGACCAGTCGAAGCGATTGCGTCCGCGATCTTCCTGCTCGCCGCCGCCGGCAGGCACCGCGAACTCGCTCGCGACCGCGTCGACGCGCAACGCGGGCACGACGTGCAGACGGTCCTTCCACGCGAACTGCTCGAGCTCGATGCCCGCGCCGACCGCTTGTCGTCGTCGTCGCGCATCGCCGCTCGGTGAGCCGTCGGCGCGGACGATGCGTTGATCGACGGTGATCCACTCGCTGCGGTGATCCGCGAGCAGCAGCAGGAACGCGCCGCGCCACAGCGGCGTGCGCCAGCGCGGCGACAGGTACAGATCCACGGCGACCGTGCGCTGATCGTCGACGCCGACGCCGAGCTCGCCCCGCGGATCGGCGAAGCGACGCGCTTCGGCGCCGACGCTCGCGATCCACTCCAGCCGTCCCCCCGGGCCACCGAGCTCTTCGCGCCGCGCGGAGACGATCGTGCGCGCCAACAATTGATCGAGCGCAGTCGCAGTGGCCTGCGCGCTCCCGGGTCCGGGCACACCCGCACGCTTCGCCACCACCAGCTCGTGCCCGCCGAGTCGCCACTTGCCCACGCGACCACCGATGCGGAGCTGCGCGAGCACGCGGTCGTAGCCATTGCTGCGTCGACGTTGCCAGCGATCGTCGCCGGTGAGCCGCGGCGTGCCGCCGTCGTCGTAGTAGCGATAGTTGCCCTGCGTGCCGGCATAGCCCGCGCGCACGCCGAGCGCGACGCGCTTCGTCTTCGTCGCGATCTCGCCCGCGACTTGTCGCGTCCACCACGAGCCCAGCCCCGCGTCGATGCGACCGCGCGGGCGATCCTCCGCGTCGGTGCTGACGAGATTCAGCGCGCCGCCGATCGCACCGGCACCGAACGCGATCGGCACCCAGCCGCGATGGATCTCGACGCGCGACATCCCATCGAGGGGCAGCTCCGCGACGTCGACGAGCCCGGCCATGCTGCTGGACACCGGCACACCGTCGAGGAAGACGCCGACCTGTTGCGGCGAGCTGCCGCGCAGCGACACCGCGGCGAACTGACCGAGCCCACCGATCGATCGCACGTGCGTCGCGGGGGCGCGCGCGAGCACCTCGGCGAGCCCGTCGCGCGGACGAGCACCGCGCGGATCGTCGAGCTCGACGACGGTGACGAACCCCGGCGTGCGTCGCTCGAGCGCGCGCTTCTTCGACGCGCGCACGACGGTGCGATTGCGCGGCTGTTCCTCCGCGCGTGGCGGAAGGGTGGCGGGTGATGCAACGCAGAGCGCAGCGATCGCCGATTGTGCGAAGAGGTCGAGCACTCCCGTCTCGCCGCCGACTCGCGAGCGAACCGGCATCGTCACGCCGAACGGCGCGACCAAAGCTGATCTGCGGCAGGTTTCCTGACTCGACGGGTCGTCCTCGCGCGGCGCCTTCCCAGGAATCGATCCCAGTGGCTTCGTTGCCGCGCTCGTCGCCGTTCACAGTGGCGGGAGCCGCGTCGGATTCTCACCGACTTCCCTCGCGTGAACGCATGCTCTTCGAACGTCCTCGTCAGATTACGACGACGGCGTCAGCGAGCGGCGGTCACGTCCGCGACCAGATCAAGGTTGTCAGATGGCGAACCATATCAGTCTCACGGGGCGCACGTTGTCAAGCCCCGCAGCACGGCAGCCCGTGCGTCGACGCGTGTCGACCCTCCGCTTCCGTGTTTCGCGGCCGGTGGAGATCGGATAACGTGTGAGAAGCTCGAAAGGCCCTCCATGCTCGACTTCCCGATCGGCGAACTCATCACTCCCGAGGAGCAAGTGGCGGTCGCTCGCGCGGTCGCGATCATGGCGTCGCGCGACGATCAGGTGTCGGACAGCGAACGCCACTTCGTCGAAGAGCTGATGGGCCAGATGATGCTCCTGCCCGAAGAGCGCGATCTGGTGCGCAAGGAGTTCGTCGCGCCCTCCGACCTCTTGCGTGTCGCGCGGGCGGTGAAGCACCGCGAGGCGCGGATCTTCCTCTACTACCAGGCAGTGTGCGCCGCGATGGCGGACAATCGGCTCGTCGATGGCGAGCTCGATGCGCTCTTGCAGCTGGCCGACGCGTTCCAGTTCGATCCCGAGACTGCGAAGCGCTTCATCCGTTGGGTGCAAGACAGCCTCGAGCTGCGCGAGCGCGGCCAACAGATCCTGGTCGAGATGTAGCGCGGCGCGCCGGGCGAGCGCGCCGATGGCCCGCGCCGTCGGCCCGCGCCGCGGCTATGAAGGATCGAGGCGCAGGCACCCGTGAGCTAACGCAACGGGTTCTGCGGGCGCAATGGTGCCGCGGCTTGCATCGCGCGAGGGTGCTCGACCATACTTCGCCGCCAATGGCCCGCGTCACAGTCGAAGACTGTCTTGCCCGCGTTCCCAACCGGTTCGCGCTCACGATTCTCGCGTCTCGCCGCGCTCGCGCGCTGAGTGAAGGTCGCGGTCGCGCGCTGGTCGAGTGCGACAACAAAGAGGGCGTCACCGCGCTTCGCGAGGTCGGCAAGGCGCGCGTGCGCTTCAGGGAAGACGTGCCCGAAGCGATGCGCGACTTCATCGAAGAGCAGCGTCGTCAGCTGCGCGTCACCGCAGGTGAGCACACCTTCCTCGAGGCCGCGTCGTTGCGCGCGCTCGAAGAGGAAGAGGGCGAGACCGACGACGACGAGGGCGAAGTCGACGAGCTGCCGCCCGATCCGGAGGCGCTCAACAAGCAGGCAGCGTCCGCCGAGGGCGACACCGCCGAAGGCGAAGAGAGCGACGACGAGGGCGAGTTCGACGAAGAAGGTGGCTTCGGGGACGAGGATCTTCCGGAAGAGACCAGCGACATCGCGCCGCCCGATGCGGACGAAGACGTGCCCGCGGACGACGAAGAAGAAGAAGCCGAGACGCCCGAGGACTAGCCCGCTTCCTCCACATGACTCGGGCCGGCTGCAGCGCGATCGTGATGATGATCCTGGGCTGCGGCGATCGGTCGCCGCCGGCGTTGTGGCCCGAGCCGCCACCGCCGACGCTCGCGCGTCCGATCGGTGTCGATCTCGATGCGAAGAAGGAATCCGCGCCCGACCTCGCGGAGCCCGCGGATCCCGACGCGGCGGTCGGCGACAGCGATGCGCCTGCGGAGCCGGTCACGCCGGACGCGAAGACGGTCGAGCCCGAACCGTCTCCTACCGACACGAATGCAGCGGCCGAAACGAAGGCCGATGCGACGGCGCCGACCAAGCCCAAGCGCAAGCCCTCCGACTGATGGTAAAGCTCGGCGGACCGTGCCGGCGCTGCGCAGAGTCCTGGTCGCGAATCGCGGTGAGATCGCACGCCGCATCTTTCGCAGCTGTCGCGAGCTCGGCATGTCGACCGTCGCGGTCTACAGCGACGCCGACAAGGACGCGCTGCACGTCCTCGAAGCCGACGATGCGATCCACATCGGTCCGGCGCCCGCGCGCGAGAGCTATCTGAGAGTCGACGCGATCATCGCGGCGGCGAAGCGGAGCGGCGCGCAAGCGATTCATCCCGGCTACGGCTTCCTCTCCGAGCGTGCCGCGCTCGCGCAGGCGTGCGACGACGCCGGCATCATCTTCATCGGTCCGCCCGCACGCGCGATGGACACGATGGGCGACAAGGTCCGCGCACGACAGGCGATGGCCGCCGCGGGCGTGCCGATCGTTCCCGGTGCCGACGACGTGCGCGACGCCGCGATGGCGCAGGCGCTCGTGCAGAAGATCGGTCTGCCCGTGATGGTCAAGGCCAGCGCGGGCGGTGGCGGCAAGGGCATGCGCGTCGTCGAGAAGGCCGACGGCGTGGTCGCGGCATTCGAAGGCGCACAGCGCGAAGCCGAGGCCTCGTTCGGCGACGGTCGCGTGTTCCTCGAGCGCGCCATCTTGCGTGCGCGTCACGTCGAGATCCAAGTGATGGCCGATGCGCACGGGCACTGCGTGTCGCTCGGCGAGCGCGACTGCTCGGTGCAGCGTCGCCACCAGAAGGTCATCGAGGAATCACCGAGCCCGAGCCGCTGGATGACCGAAGCGCTGCGCACCGAGATGGGCGAGGTCGCGGTGCGGGCCGCGAAAGCCGTCGGCTATCGCAGCGCGGGCACGGTCGAGTTCCTCTTCGAGGAGACCGAGCACGGTGCGCACTTCTACTTCCTCGAGATGAACACGCGCTTGCAGGTCGAGCACCCGGTCACGGAGCTCGTCACCGGTCGCGATCTGGTCGCCGATCAGCTGCGCGTCGCCGCGGGCGAGCCGCTCGGCTACGAGTCGAGCGACGTCGAGCGCCGCGGCCATGCGATCGAGTGCCGCATCTACGCCGAGGATCCGGTCACGTTCCTGCCGCGGCCGGGCACGATCGAGCTCTTGCGGTGGCCCGAAGGCGGACACGTGCGCGTGGACGCGGCCGTCGCGAGCGGGTGCGAGGTCTCGCGCCACTACGACCCGATGATCGCGAAGATGGCGACGTGGGGATCCGATCGCGCAGAAGCGGTCGCGCGGATGCGACGTGCGCTGCGCGAGACGGTGATCCTCGGCATCGAGACGAATCTCGCGCTCCATCAGCGCATCCTGGACGATCCCGATTTCGCCGGCGGGACTTCGGTCACGACGCGCTACATCACCGAGCATCCCCACGTGATCGAGCCTACGAGCGGGGCGGACGATGTCCGCGCGGCGGTCCTCGCAGCAGCCGCAGCGAGCGCTGCAGCGGCCGCAGGGGGCCGATCGGCGAGCAGCGCAGAAATCACGCCGCAGGACGATGGCGCCGGTTGGCGCAGCGCCGCGCGCTGGCGGCGATGAGCGCGAGCGTGGAAGTGCCGACTGCAGAGTGATAGTCTGCGCTCCCGGGACTGCTCCATGCGACCCGGACGCTCCAAGCGCACAACCAAGTTCATCTTCGTCACCGGTGGCGTGACGTCTTCGCTCGGCAAAGGCCTGTGTGCCGCTTCGACCGGTGCGTTGCTCGAGAGTCGTGGGCTGACCGTCGGCCTGCAGAAGCTCGATCCGTATCTCAACGTCGACCCCGGCACGATGAACCCCACGCAGCACGGCGAGGTGTTCGTCACCGACGACGGTGCCGAGACGGATCTCGATCTCGGTCATTACGAGCGCTTCGTGTCGCATCGCATGACGCGACACAGCAACTACACCTCGGGCCAGATCTACGAGTCGGTCATCCGCAAGGAGCGACGCGGCGACTATCTCGGCCAGACGGTGCAGGTCATCCCCCACATCACCGACGAGATCAAGGCGCGCATCCTGCGCTGCGCCGAGGGGCTCGACCTCCTGATCGTCGAGGTCGGCGGCACCGTCGGCGACATCGAGTCGCTGCCGTTCCTCGAAGCGATTCGACAGCTGCGCCTCGAGGTCGGCCGCGAGAACGCGGTGTTCGTGCACCTCACGCTCTTGCCGTACATCCCGACGGCCGGTGAGCTGAAGACCAAGCCCACGCAGCACTCGGTGATGAAGATGCGCGAGATCGGCATCCAGCCCGATCTGCTGGTGTGCCGCAGCGAGCAGAAGATCGATCGCGCCACCCGCGAGAAGATCGCGCTCTTCACCAACGTGCAGAACGACTGCGTCATCGGGCTCGAAGACAAGAAGACGATCTACCAAGTGCCGCTCGCGCTGCACGAGGCCGGGCTCGACGACAAGGTCTGCGAGCTGCTCAACATCTGGAGCCGTGACCCGCGGCTCGAGCAGTGGCAGCGCATCTGCGAGACGCTCGCGAATCCCAAGCAGCGCGTGAAGATCGCGATGGTCGGCAAGTACGTCGATCTCGCGGAGTCGTACAAGAGCCTCTCCGAAGCGCTCGTGCACGGCGGGCTCGCGAACGCGTCGGCGGTCGAGATCAGCTACGTCGACAGCGAAGAGATCATCTCGCGCGGCGCGGCGAAGGTGCTGCGCGGCTTCGCGGGCGTGCTCGTGCCCGGTGGCTTCGGCCAGCGCGGCAGCGAGGGCAAGATCGAAGCGATCCGTTGGGCGCGCGAGGAGAAGGTGCCGTTCCTCGGCATCTGTCTCGGCATGCAGATGGCGTGCGTCGAGTATGCGCGCAACGTCGCGGGTGTCGGGGGTGCGCAGAGCGGCGAGTTCGCACCGGAGTCCGCCGACAAGGTGATCGATCTGATGCCCGATCAGCATCAGGTGCAGGACAAGGGCGGCACGATGCGGCTCGGTGCGTACGACTGCACGCTCGTGCCCGGCACGCTCTCGGCGCGCATCTACGGCACGTCGAAGATCTCCGAGCGTCATCGTCACCGCTACGAGTTCAACAACGCGTACCGCGAGCGGCTCGAAGGCGCGGGCCTCGTGCTCTCGGGGCTCTCACCCGATGGCCGTCTGGTCGAGATGGTCGAGCTGCGCGCGGGCGATCACCCGTTCTTCGTCGGCTGCCAGTTCCATCCCGAGTTCCGCAGCCGACCCACCGCGCCCCATCCGCTCTTCACCGCGTACATCGGCGCGGCCATCGAGCACGCACGCTCGCACGCGTAGTGGCCCGGGGGTAGTCGGCCCCCTACAGCACCATCGAGGCCGCCCGCCGCGCCCGGCACGGGGCGCTGGACCCTGGTATGCTTCGCTCACCTCGGAGACCCTGATCTCGCATGGCCCTCAACATGCGCCAAGAGCTGCGGATGAGTCAGCAGCTCGTGATGACGCCGCAGCTGCAACAGGCGATCAAGCTGCTGCAGCTCTCGCGCATCGAGCTCCAAGATCTGGTCCGCAGCGAGCTGCTCGAGAATCCGTTGCTCGACGAGCACGGCGAGCTCGGTAGCACCGTCGAAGAGCCGGTGTCGTCCGTCGAGATGCAGGACGGCATCGACATGCAGCGCGACGAGGGCGAGCGCCCGGCGTCGCGCGAGCGCGAAGAGGTGAAGGTCGACGACGCCACGCCGAAGGAGAACTTCGACTGGGAGGCGTACCTCGAGAACCAGAGCTACTCGCCGTCGACGGGCTCCGGCGTGCGCGTCGAGAACGAGGATCTGCCGTCGCTCGAGGCCACCGCGACGCGGCCCGAGACGCTGGCCGAGCACTTGATGTGGCAGATCCGGCTGTCGAACTTCGGTCCGGTGGCCGAGGACATCGCCGAGTACATCGTGCGCAGCATCTCGCCCGCGGGTTACATGCGCGACCAGACGGTGCCGCAGATCGCGAAGAAGAGCGGCTACTCGTGCATGCGCATCGAAGAGACGCTGCGCAAGATCCAGAACCTCGATCCGATCTCGATCGGTGCGCGCAATCTCGCCGAGGCGCTGTGGATCCAAGCCAACGCGCCCGACGATCCGATCGAGGATCCGCTGGTGCGGGCGATCATCGCCAAGCACCTCGGCAACCTCGAGAAGCGCGCGTACCAGGCCATCGCGCGCGACACCGGCGAGACGATGGAAGAGGTGTACGAGGCCGCAAAGGTGGTGCTCGGGCTCGAGCCCCGGCCCGCGCGTGCCTATGCCTCCGAAGAGCCGCAGTACATCGTGCCCGACGTGTACATCGCGAAGATCGGCGAAGAGTACGTCGTCACGCTCAACGACGACGGCCTGCCCAAGCTGAAGATCAGCGGCTTCTATCGCGGCGCGATGGGGAGCTCGCGCGAGGCCAAGGAGTACATCACCGAGCGCCTGCGCTCGGCGCAGTGGCTCATCCGCTCGATCCAGCAGCGGCAACGCACCATCCTCAAGGTCACCAAGAGCATCCTGCGATTCCAGCGCGAGTTCTTCGATCGCGGCGTCGAGCACCTGCGCCCGCTCATCCTCAAAGATGTTGCGGAAGACATCCAGATGCACGAGTCGACCGTCAGCCGCGTCACCACCAACAAGTACGTCCACACGCCGCAGGGCATCTTCGAGCTGAAGTACTTCTTCAACGCGGGTATCAGCCGCAGCAACGGCGAAGACCTCGCGTCCGAGGCGGTGAAGACGAAGATCAAGCAGCTCATCGACGCCGAGGACGGCTCGCATCCCTATAGCGATCAGAAGCTGGTCGAGCTGCTCAAGGCCGACGGCATCGACATCGCGCGGCGCACGGTTGCGAAGTACCGCGAGCAGCTCGGCGTGCTCTCGAGCAGCAAGCGTCGCCGCTTGTTCTAAGGGGCCGATGCCATGCGTCGCGAGGTCTCGGTCGAAGTGGGGCAGCTGCTCGGCGAGGGCACGGGGTTGCAGCTCGTGCAGCTCTCGAACTGGGGCGGGCTCGAACGTCGCATCACGCGGCCGCGCATCCAGAAGCCCGGGCTCGCGCTCGGCGGCTTCACCAAGCACGTGTATCCCGATCGCGTGCAGGTGCTCGGGCTGACCGAGATCGACTACCTCGTCAGCACCGAGCCCGTGCGTGCAGTGCAGGGCGTGCGGGCGTATCTCGCGAAGGACCCGTGCGTGCTGGTGCTGACGCGCGGGCTCGAGCCGCCCGAGATGTTGATGGAGGCCGCGCGCGATGCCGGCGTGCCGGTGCTGCGCTCGCCGCTGATGAGCTCCACGTTCATCTCGCGGCTCACCCGACGGCTCGAAGAGCTGCTCGCGCCCACCGCGAGCATCCACGGCGTGCTCATCGACGTGCTCGGCGTGGGCGTGCTGCTCATCGGGCGCAGCGGCGTCGGCAAGAGCGAGGCCGCGCTCGATCTCGTCCTGAAGGGCCATCGCCTCGTCGCCGACGACGTCGTCGAAGTCACCGTGCGTCCGCCCGACACCGTGTGGGGCGCGGCCACCGATCTCCATCAGCATCACATGGAGATCCGCGGCATGGGCATCCTCAACATCACCCACCTCTTCGGCGTCGCGGCCGTGCGCGACAACAAGAAGATCGAGGTGGTGGTCGAGCTCTCCGAGGTCTCCGAAGGCGACTTCGATCGGCTCGGCACCGAAGGCCAGGTCTGGCCGATCCTCGGCGTCGACGTGCCGCTCGTGCGCATTCCCCTGCGACCCGGTCGCAACATCGCCTCGCTCATCGAGGTGGTCGCGCGCAACCAGCTCTTGAAGTACCGCGGCCACGACAGCGCGCGCGAGTTCCAGGACAAGGTCAACGCGCGCATCAATGCGAGCTCGCCGAGCCCCGAGCCCGAGCCGCTGCCACCGGGCCACTCCGGCGTCATCCCGATCTCGGAGGTCGAGTGAGCATGGATCTCACGGTCATCTCCGGGCTCTCGGGCGGTG
>DASZPU010000980.1:0-4467 GCA_035550195.1 Nannocystaceae bacterium | reverse complement strand
CGCCAGGGCGCGCTCCAGCGCGAGGCCACCGACACGCGCGCTTCGAGCTTTGCGCCCGCGGGCACCTGCACTTGAATCCAATCGACGAGATCGCCGGTGTCGGAGACGAGCTCGGTGACTTCGCCGCCGACCTCGATCGAGAGCACGAGATCGACATCGTCGAAGCTGCGCGCGTGATCGTAGACGTTGAAGGGGAAGACGAAGCCGGGAACGATCGTCGGCGTGGCGTAGCCGATGAGCGCCGAGGAGCCGAGCAGACTCATCGCAGTGGCGAACGGATACATCGTCCACTGCCCGAACGACACCACCGTCACCGTTTGCAGCTGCGCGCTGGTGAACGGATACGCGTCGACTTCGTCGTCGTCGATCGTGCCCTCGACCATGAACGAGGTGTCGTTGTTCGGCATGCTCGCCGCGAACGCCTCGGGATAGCGCTCGAACAGCTCCCACGTGCGCGGCTCGCCGCTCTTCCACTCGACAAGGACGGTGCGACAGATCTTGTCGGGCGCGTCGTGATGGCACGCGTCCTTCGTGGTCCAGTTGCCGTTTCCGTCCGCCTTGTAGCCGTGCGCGCCGACGGGACCGAGCGGACCGAGCGGACCGAGCGGTCCGAGCGGGCCCACCGGACCATGCGCAGTGAACAAACCACCGGGCTCGAGCTGCGTGACGAAGTCGCCGCCCGTCGAGAACTCGGTGGCGAACGACTTCCAGTAGTCGCGCGACAGCGGGCCCTTGCTGCCCAGCGGACCCGACTTCGACAACGGTCCACCGTTGTCGGCGAGGAATCCCGCGAACGCATCCCACGGCGCGGAGAGTTGGACGAACGCAGACGGCGTCCACGCACCGGTGCCGACCGGACCGAGCACGCCGAGCGGACCGTACGGACCGATGGGACCATACGGACCGAGCGGACCCATCGGCACGAAGTACGTCGACGACGGCAGGCCATCGCCGATCACGAGATCGTCGATCGTCGGCTGCACGCTCGACAGATCACCACCGAGCTTCTGCACTGCGGAGGCAGTGACCGCGACACCCTGATCGATGTGCTGATCGGGATCGTCGAGCTTGCCGTCCGCGGCCCCACCGTCCTCGCGCTCGTCGTCGGGCTCGGCACAGCCGAAGCCGGCGAGCGCACAGAGCAAGAGGGCACGGTGGGACGGGGTCACGGCGGTCACTCCCGATCAGTGCGGTTCGCGTCCTGCGGGTTTCCCAAGCCCAGCCCTTGCCTCACCAGCGCGAAGACGTCGTCGAGCACGCGCTTCGGCGGCAGCTTGCCCTCCCACAGCACCCAGCGCATGCCCAGGAAGTCGAAGATGCCCATCAGCGCAAAGGCGACTGCCTCGGGGTCGAGCTTCCTCACCTGTCCGGCTTTCATCGCACGCGCGAGACCTTCCTCGTATCCCTTCGCGAGCCGGCGGTAGTACGCGCGGTAGAGCTCTTCGTCGACGAACTCGGCCTGTCGCACGATGCGATAGAGGTTCTTGTGCTGTTGCACGAAGACGAGGAACGCTTGCAAGCCCGCGCGCTCGACCGCGAGGCGATCGTCGAGCTCGACGACCGCGGTGGCGAGCGTGCGTCGCAGCATCGCACCGAGCTCGTCGACCAGCTCGGCGAACACCGCCTTCTTGCTGGGGAAGTAGAGGTAGAAGGTGCCCTGCGCGACGCCGGCACTGCGCGTGATGTCGACGATC
Source organism: Nannocystaceae bacterium (assembly GCA_035550195.1). Classification (GTDB taxonomy): domain Bacteria; phylum Myxococcota_A; class Polyangia; order Nannocystales; family Nannocystaceae; genus Xiheibacterium. The sequence continues at coordinate 2,773 of DASZPU010000980.1, read as the reverse complement.
GATGCGGCTTCGTAGCCGCGCTCGCCGAACACTTCTTCGGCGGCCGCGAGGATCTTCTGCCGCGTGCGTTGGCCGCGGGCAGTCGCGGGCTCGTTGCCCGAGTCGTTCGACGCGCGCATCAGCGGGAGTCCTTTCGCGAACGTGTGCGCACCCACCACAGCGCGGTGAGTGCGAAGGTCATGCTGCCGACGATCGCCCAGCTCGAGCTGACCGCGGGATTCTGCTCGCCGGTGAGCACGGGAATGGCGAGATGGATCGCGAGCGCGAGCGCGGCCGACGACGCCGGGATCCATGCCGGGATCGCACCGCGTACGATCACGCCGAGCACGATGGGCGCGAACGAAGCTGCAGCGAGCCCGTAGACGCCGCGCTGTGCGAAGAGGCCCACGAGCTCGGGCGGATCGAGCGCGAGCACGAATGCGACCACGCCGACGCCGACCAGCGCGATGCGAGACGCACGCAGGCCGGCCTTCGCATCGGCGTTGCGATCCTTGCCGCGCAGCACGAGATCGTTGACGACCATCGCAGAGACGGCGACGAGGATGCCGTCGAGCGTCGACATGCCGGCCGCGAGCAGCGTGACCAGCATGATCGCGGCCACCGCTTCCCCACCGCCGCCGTCGCCGAAGACGCGCACGACGTAGTCGGTGACGACGCGATCCTGGCGATCGATGCCGTAGTCCATGCCGTCGAGCCGCGCGTAGACGCCGACGAAGAGGCACAGCGAGAAGATCACGCCGATGACGACCGCGGTGACGATGAACTTGTCGATGTCGCGCTCGTGGCGGAGGTAGAGCACCTTGGTGAGGATGTGCGGCTGCAGCATCAGCGCGAAGGTGACGAGGAATGCGCTGACGAACACCGCGAACACCGAGCCGTAGAGCGAGCTCGACGGGTTGATCGGTGAGGCCCACTCGGTCGACACGCGCTGCATCGCGTCGAGCAGGCCACCGTCGAAGTGGTGCAGCCCGCTGGCGAACAAAGCGAGCGCGACCACGGCCATCATCGCGGCCTGCACGATGTTGGTGTACGCGTGCGCGTACGTGCCACCGAGCAGCACGTAGCTGAACACCACGACGAGCACGCCGGCGAGCGCGAGCGGATACGAGATGCCGAGCAGCGCGACCACCAAGAAGGCGCAGCCGACCATGATGAGCACGACGAACGCGATCGACAGCAGGTTGAGCAGCGCGAACGCGGTCGCGAGGCGCTCGTTGCCGTAGCGCGCGCGGATCCAGTCGGGCACGGTGAGGCAGCCTTTCGCGGCGCCGAGGCGACGGAAGCCGCGGCACACCGCGAAGAGCCCGACCGCGACGCCGAGCTGCGCAGCGACACCGTAGTGCAGCAACGCGGACAGCCCGTGCGTGTACACGAAGCCGGGGTTGATCACGAACGTCGCGGTGCTGGCGATCGACGCCGCCATCACGATGCCGACGACGAGCGGGCCCATGTCGCCGCTGCCCACCGCGAAGTTGGCGAGCGACGTGGTCTTCTTCATGCCGATCCACGACAGCCAGTACACGGCGCCGAGATAGACCGCGAGCAGTGCGATCGCGACGCTCATGTGCGGCTCCGGCTCGGCGGCGGCGCTGCGACGGCCGGTTCGTCGTCGTCGGCCGGTGCTACGGGTGTGACCGACGGCTCGGGCTCGATCTGCGGCTCGTCGACCGGCGGCGACGGCTCGACCTTCGCCGGCGGCGGCTCGACCTTCGCGGGTGCGGCCGCAGACTTCGCTTCGTCGTCGGGATCAGTGCCGGGTGCGTAGAGCGGCTCGATCGTGCTGCCCGGCTTCGCGGCCGCACGCTCGTGCGTGCGCCCGGCCTTCGGCGCATCGTCGTGCGCGGCGAGGAACGACAACACGTGGCGGTTCCACTCGTGGGCCTGCTCGAACTGCGCCATGTGCCCGGCCTTCTCGAGCACCACGAGCTCACCATCGGGCAGCTCGGCCACGCTCTTCTTCGCCATGCGCACGGTGCTGCCGCCGTGCAGGAACGGATTGGGGATCAAGGAGTCGGCCTCGCCGAACAGCACGAGCGTGGGCACGTCGATCTCGCGCAAGCGATCGGCGACGGGCTGATCGAGCATGCCCGCGACCGAACGCGAGATCGCGACGCAGTACGACTCGAAGTCCGGGCCGCCGCGCACCGCGATGCGATCACGCACCATGAACTCGGCCTCGCGCGGCATCTTGTAGAAGTTCTGCGAGTGCCGCACGTAGATGGCCTCGTCGTCGGCCGTGCAGGTGAACTCGGGCGTGGTCATCTGCGCGAGCCAGCGCGCTTCGCCGTCCTTGAAGCGCTCGAGCCCCGCAGGTGCGGTGAGCACGAGCGCCTCGAGCTCCTCGGGATAGTCGAGCGCGTAGGTCATCGCGATCTGCCCGCCCATCGAGTGGCCGACCAGCACGACGCGTTGCAGGCCGAGCTGACGCACGACGCCGCGCACCGCCTTCGCGAAGAACCGCATCGAGTAGTCGTAGTTGGCCTTGGTGCTCTTGCCGTAGCCGGGCAGATCGATGACGACGACGCGATAGTCCTTCGCGAGCGCTTCGACGTTGCGCGACCACGCCGGCATGTAGCTGCCGAGCCCATGGATGAGCACGAGCGTGCGCTCGCCCTTGCCGACGTCGTGGTAGGCGATCTGCGCGGTGCCGACCTGCACCGTCTGCGTCGCCATCGGATAGTCGAGCTGCGTGAACGCGAGCCCGGGCTTGGCCGTGCAGCCGCCGAGCGCAAGGAGGATCGCAGCGATGATTGCGTGCTTCATGTCGCGCCTC
>DASZPU010000979.1:0-4679 GCA_035550195.1 Nannocystaceae bacterium | reverse complement strand
GCTCGGCGTCGCGCTGCACGAGCTCGGGCTCACCGACGGCGACGCGTACGAAGAGTGGCCGCACACCTGCACCGACGAGACGCGCACGTGCTTGCAGTCGCAGCCCGCGGGCGCGCGTGATCTCGCGGCGTGCGGCGATGCGTTCGCGCTGCAGGCGTGCCGCGGCAGCGTGGGGCAGTTGGTCGACGACGCGCAGGTGAGCGCGCGCGTGGCCGTCGTGCAGACGCGCATCGACGATCAGCTCGCCAACGATGCGAGCGCGCTGGTCGGCAGCGATCGCGCCGATGAATTCGTCGCGCGCGCAGGCACGGCGATCGTGGCCGACGTGCAGAGCACCGGCGGACGCTGGTTCCTCGATGCGCAAGGGCGCGACGCCGTGCTCGATGCCGTCGTCGAAGACGCGTTCGATCGCGCGTACGCGTTCCCGCTCGCCGGCTTCGCGCCGCGCCCGGCCGCACCCGGTGACGAGGCCGCGACGCGTCAGCTCGTCGCCGATGCGTTGCTCGGCTACCTCGCGCAGCAAGACTATCTGCACTCCGAGTTCGGGCGCTCGTATGTCGCGCTCGCGCACGAGTACCGCGCGCAGCATCTCGCGAGCCTGCGAGCGTTCCGCGAGACCGTCGCGCGCGAGGACTACCCCGGCATGCCGGGCACCGATGTCTTCGTCGCGGACTGGCTGGGCGCATACACCGAAGTGTCCGTCGAAGCCGCCACGGGCGTGGTCTCGCGCGTCTACGTCGAGCTCGACTGATCGCTGCGTAACCATGTCACCATCGCGGGGATAGCTCGCGATGGAGGTTGGACATGGCTTGGTGGCAGGGCTTGGCATTGGTTGGATGCATGGGTGCGCTCGCGTGCGCGGCGAGCACGTCGAACGGTGGCAGTAGCGAGTCGTCGAGCGACGGCGGAACGCAGGTCGACACCGGACCGTCGTGCGATCCGATCGCCGCGGTGCTCGTGTCGATCGCAGACGAGTACGGCGCGCCGGTCAGCCCGGACGTGTCGTACAGCGTCGCAGGTGGGCCCTTCCTGCCGGCGTCGTGCGTGCAGCTCGGTCGTTGCATCGTCAGCGAAGGGTATGGCCAGTCGATCACCGTGCGCGTGACCGCGAACGGATGCACGACCGAGCTCGATGCGATCGGCGCGAGCGACATGTGCGCCGCGACGAGCCCCGAGCTCTCGTTCACCGTGTACGACAACTGCACGGGTGATCCGACGAGCTCCGGCTACGCCGAAGAATCGTCGAGCGACGGCTCGTCCGAAGGCGATTCGAGCACGAGCAGTAGCAGCGACGACACGAGCGGCACGAGCGAGTCGAGCAGCGGCAGCGAAAGCAGCAGCTCGAGCACCGGTTGAACGGGCCGATCGCCGACGTTGCGCTACGCTCGATCAGTGGCGAGTGGGGACGCGCCGGCGATCCGCGCAAGGTGGCCGCAGCGCGTGATTGCATGGTGGGGTGAGCACGCACAAGGCGAGCTCTCCGATGCGCTCGCGCGCTGTCGGGCGGAGCTGGCGACCACGATCGAGAGCGCCTCGCCGACGGAGTGGATCGATTTGCCACTCCACTGCGAGCTCATCGGTGCGCTGCGCGAGCGCTGCGGCGCCGAGCGATTCGCCCGCGAGTACGTCGCGGCCTCCGATCACGCGCTGCGTCTGCCGCTGTTCGAAGGGATGATCCGTCCGCTCGTGCGGCTCGCGGGACGCCGCGCGCTCTTCCGCGGCTTCGCGCGCGGCTGGGGCATGATCATGCGCGGATGCGGCGACGTCGACGTCGCACGCGGCGACACGAAGAACACCTCCGACGTGTGCTTCACCGGAGTGCCACTCGCGATCGCCCGCGACGAAGCGTATCGCGAGAGCGTCGCGAGCGTGCTCGAAGCGCTGATGGAGCGCGGCGGATTTCCGGGCACGGTGACGCTCGACGCCAGCGCCACCGCCCGCGGCCAGCTCCGCTATCGCCTCACCGTGGCGTGATCGTTCACCGCGCGAGCCATGCGACCCAGCTCTGATCGGGCAGCGGAGCGGCCGCGACGACGGGGTTCTCTGCGGCGTCGAGCGTGATGCCGCATGCGATGCCGATCTTGCTCGGCCCGGCGATCGTCGACTGCCACTCGACCGCACCCGCTGCCGACAGCCGCGTGACGACGAGCGACTCTGCCTCGTACTCGCCGACGCGCATCAACACGAACGAGTTGCCGCTGTGATCGACCGCGATGCCACAGGCGTCGCTGGGCGCATCGTGCTCCCAGCTCCACGCGGATGCGCCGGCGGGGGAGAGCGCTTCGACGAATACGGTGTTGTCGTAGGTCGCGGGGCTCTCGAACTCACCGGTGAGATGGACGGTGCCGTCGACCGCGAGCACCAGTGCCTCGGGGAGATCGCGACCGCCTTCGCTGCGATCGATCACCGCGCTCCACAGCTCGGTGGCGTCGATGCCGTAGCTCGCGACCGCGGTGATCCAGTCGTCGTCGTCGGGTTGCTGGTTCATCGCGACCACGAACGCGCCGGTCGAGCTCGCGGCGATGCGTGTGTCGGATGCCAGGCCGTCCACGAGCGGGTACTCGACGTCCCAGAGCGGTGCGCCGTCGGGATCGAGCTTGCGGAGCCACGCCACGTCGACGTCGCCGCCGATCTCGAACACGTTGCCGTCGCCATCGACGGCGATGTCGTTCGCGCTGTTGCCGTGCTCGTCGCGCACATGGGTGTCCATCCACGCGAGCGTGCCGTCGCGCGCGTGCTTGCGGACGTACGCGTAATCCGCCGTCGGCGCCACGATGTTGCCGCTGCCCGCACCCCCGGCCACGATCGCGTTGCCATCGGCGTCGAGCGCGAGCGCGGTCGCTCGCGCGTACGAGCTCTCGGGATCGGTCCAGAACTCCGACCATCGCGGAGCGCCGGCCGCATCGACGCGTGTGACCTGCACGGCGAGCACGTTGGTGCCGGTGATGCAGCCGTACTCGAGCACGACCACGTCGCCATCGCTGTCGCCGCGCACGGCTTGCGCTCCGCATCCGCCGAGGATCACCTCCTGCACGATCGATCCCGGCACGCGACAGTACTCGTTGCACGCCGACGTGGCCGCGCCCGCGTCGCAGCTCTCGCCGGGATCGACGATGCCGTCGCCACAACGCGACGGCGCCACGTCGGTGTCGCTGCTCACCTCGGAGCTGCCGTCGTCGCTGCCTTCGTCCGCGCTGCCGCTGCCGTCCTGCCCTTCGGTCGGAACCGACGGCCCACACGCCACGAGCACACACCACGACGCCACCCACCGACGAACCACAGCCTTCATCTTGGCAGACGCCGCGGCCGTTGCAACCGCGCGCGTCGCCCATGTCGTGCTCACTGTGGTGCTTCGGGCTCGGAGACGAGGATCATCTGCACTGGCCGTGGATCGTCGGCGTTCTCCGCGAACACGGCCTCGAGCTCTGCGCGTGACGCAGGGTCGAGGTCTTCGTGCTCGAGTGCATCCACCGTCACGCTCACGCCGCCCATCACGAGCGTCACCGTCTGCGCGAAGCTGCGATCGGCGGCCCCGAGATCGAGCGCATACATCGACTCGGTCAGGCACTCGCGCAGCTCGGGAGACATGTCTGCGCCGCCCTGGAGCTCGACCGACTCGATCACGGTGCCGATCTCCGGCGCGCCCACGACCTTCGCTTCGACCGTCGCGTCGTGCATCGCGTCACCCAGGAGCTCGTCGCAGCCGTCGACCATCGCGAGCACCTCGCTGGTGAGACGCTCGCTGCAGGTCGGCGCGACGCATTCGCCCATGTGCTCCTGCGGAGTCGGCAACCCCTTCGCGCTCGTCCACGTCGCCGACGGCGGCGGGGATGCCGGGGCACGCTCGCGATGCGCCGCGTGGATCTGCGTGAGCCGATCGGACCATCTCGCCTTGTCTGCTTCACGCTTCACTGCGCGCGCTTCGTCGCGCGCTGGCGTCCGCGTCGCGACGACCTCGTGCGCGACCACCGACGTCGTCTCCGTGGGCGTCGTCGCCGGGCGTGCGATGTACGTCGCGGTCGCGCCCGTCGCTGCGACGGAGGTCGCCGCGAGCAGGATCTTGATCCCTGTGATGCTCATGATGGAGGACCCTTTCACCGCGGCCGTTGCATCGCCGGCGGTCGAGGGTAGAGATGCCGCCGGCATCGCGACTGTTGGCGCGAAGGCACCGGCCCACAGCATTCGCTCGCCGCCGTGATGCGCGTCGAGCTCGGCACGCAAGCGATCGAGGGCCGTCTTCAAGCGCCAGCGCACCGTGCCCGCAGGAATTCCGTGACGCGCCGCGATCTCGGCGGCGCTGCGATCTTCGAAGTAGCGCTCGCGCACCACGAGCGCGAGCTCGTCGTCGAGCGCATCGAGCAGCGCTTGCACGAGCCGTGCGACCTGCAGGCAGTGCACGACATGCTCGACGTCGATCGCCGGCGCGGCTTCGACCTCGCGCTCGCGAGCGTCGCGACGCTTGCGTGCGCGCACCGCCATCCACTGCTCGTTGCGCATCACCGTGCGCAGCCACGACGCGCGCGCGTTGCCGTGCTCGAGCGCGCGCACGTGCGTCGCCTGCACGAGGTCGTCCGCGTCGGCGGGCCCGGCGAGCTGCGACGCCAGGCGCATGAGGCCCGGGATCGGCGTCGTGGGCGGGTCGGGGACGGCACGCATCGAAGCTCCAAAGATGCCGCAGG
>DASZPU010000978.1:0-1717 GCA_035550195.1 Nannocystaceae bacterium | reverse complement strand
GCTTCAAGGACTCCGACACCCCGGATGTCGGCTGGCGAAAGTCGGCCGACGTCGTGAACTTCGGCGTGCTGCTCGGCCTCTCGACGTGGTTCTGATGCGGATCCATCACCTCAACTGCATCTCGAGCTGCCCGCTGGGCGGCCGCCTGATGGACGGATCGACGCGCTCGATCCTGCAGCGCGGCCACCTGACGTGTCACTGCCTGCTGGTCGAAGCCGACGATCGTCTCGTGCTGGTGGACACCGGCTTCGGCACCCACGACGTCGCCGACCCAGCGGCGCGGCTCAGCCGGTTCTTCCTCGCGCTCGTGAAGCCCGAGTTCCGCGAGGAGATGACTGCGGTGCGGCAGATCGCGCGCCTCGGCTTCGATCCCTACCACGTGCGCGACATCGTGCTCACGCACCTCGACTTCGATCACGCGGGCGGGCTCGACGACTTTCCCGGTGCGCGGGTGCACCTGTTGCAGCGGGAGTACAAGGCTGCGTTGGCGCGCAGCACGATCATCGATCGCATGCGCTACCGGCCGCAGCAGTGGTCCACGCGGATGAACTGGTACGTCCACGAGCCCGATGGCGAGTCATGGATGGGCTTCGAACGAGTGCGCCCCATCGCCGAGCTCGGCGACGAGATCGCGCTCGTGCCGTTGGTGGGCCACACCTTCGGGCACTGTGGCGTCGCGGTACGCGAGCGCGAGCGCTGGGCGCTGCTCGCGGGCGATGCCTACTTCTTCCATGCCGAGATGGACTGGAAAGACCCCCTCTGCACCCCCGGGCTGCGGTTCTATCAATGGATGATGGAGAAGGATCGTCGCGCGCGGCTCGTGAACCAGGAGCGCCTGCGCGGGCTCGTGCATGCGAACGGCGACGTCGTCGACGTATTCTGCGCCCACGATGTCGTGGAGTTCGAGCGCCACGCCGGACGCTCGGCCGAGATCCCCGCGCACAACTTCATCGGCGCAGAGCCGCTACCTGCGATGTGACGTCGATGGCGAGCAGACACCCACCGAAGCGGATCACGCCGGGCTTGCTGCTCAGGATGTCGACCGCGTGTTTTGCCGAAGCCGGCGCCGAGCGTCGCGAACAGGTCGTCATCCTCGGTGGATCGCCCGAGGATCGTTGGCCTCCGTTGTTCGCGGCGCTCGGCGCCACCCGGGCGGGCACGCACGCGGTACAAGCCCGCGCGGTCGCGGCACGCACGCGCGTGGCGGAGATCGATGCCTTGATCGACCCCTGCGACGACGCGGCCGATCGCGTCGTCGAGCTGCTCGCCGAGTGCGACGCGGTGGTGATCGGGCCCGGGCTTCGCAGCGGCGCGGCCCGAGTCGCGGCGATGCAAGCGGTGCAGAGCACGTGCCCCGACACTCCGTGCGTGGTCGTCGGCGCTTCGCTGCTCGACTTGACGCGCGCGCGCCCCTTCGAGCGATTGATCGTCGTATGCACCGCGTTCGACGCGGCGCGCTTCCTCGGCCTGCCGCGCAAGGTCATCGTCGGCCACGCCGATGCAGCGGCGGCGGAGATCGCCGCGCATCTCGCTGCGACGATCGTGTTGCTCGGCGGAAGCACGCTCGTCGCTGCAGCGGATGGCGAGCTGTTCGAGGGTGCCCCCGTCGACGAGCACGTGTTCGAGCCCGTGCGCTACTTCCTCGCCGGCGTCGCGGGCGGACTGCTCGCATCGGGTGCCGCGCCCTTGAACGCAGCACTGTGGGCGGTGCACGTGT
>DASZPU010000977.1:0-7632 GCA_035550195.1 Nannocystaceae bacterium | reverse complement strand
TTGGTGGCCAACAACGGGCGACCTTTGCAGCGAGGTCGGCCGATGCTGGCCACCAATGGCCATCTTCGGCTGACCTGCTTCAGCGGCGGAGCGTCCGGAGCAGTCGCCATGCTGCGAGCAGGCCGAGCGCTGCGATCGACGCGAACAGGATCGCGAAGCCGGGGTGCCCGTGCTTCGCCAAGCGCAGCGCGCCGGTCGAGAGCGTGTCGAGCGGAGCGCCGACGAAGCCCACGATCGGGCTCGCGTCGACGAGCCAGTGCGAGCGCTCGAGGTAGTGCCACTCGCTGTCGCCCGTGGTGGTCAGGTGCAGCATCCACTCGAAGATGCTGTGCAGCGACAGGTGCAGCTGCAGCATCACGCTCGCGGCGAGCAGCGCAGACACGGCGATGCGGCGCGCCTTCGACCACGCGCCCGCACGCTCCAGCACGATCGCCAGCGGCACCAGCAGCAGCGGCACCACCGGCACCAAGTAGCGCGGCCCGATCGACCAGCCGCCCCACCAATCGCTGCGCATCGCGACCACCAACCAGCGCGACGCCGCGATGCCCAGCACGCAGCATGCGAGCACCGGCATGCGCCGCCACCACTCGCGCACGCCGAGCACAGCGGCGAAGAGCGGCGGCGAGAACAAGAACACGCTGCGCCCCGGCCCGAAGAGCAACGCCATCGCGCCGACGCCCGGTGCGATCCACCAGCTGTAGTGATCGTAGCGCCCGCTCTCGAACGCATCGCCGAAGCGCCACCACTGCCCGAAGAGCAGCAGCGCCAACGCGACCACCGCAGGCGCGAGCCCGGCTGCGATCACCCGCACGCGCAGCGGCCGAGCCATCGGCACGATCGCCGCCGCCGCCAACCACGGCAACGCGACCAGGTTGAGCACGTGCGTGTGCATCGCGACGCCCGCGAACACGCCCGCACCCAGCGCCCAACGCACCGCACCCGCACCACCGCGGTGCAGCTCCGCGATGCACCACAGCGCGCCGACCAGGCACGCCGCCGACAACGGCTCCGACAAGAACGTCCGCGTGTACGGCCACGCCGTCGTACCCACCGCGTACACCAGCGCGACGATCGTCGCGATGCGCAGCGCGAAGCCCAGCGCGACCAACCATCGCAACAGCATCACCACCGTCGCCGCGGTGACGAGCACGTTCGTCAGGCTCACCACCAAGCGCGGCCAGTCCTGCTGCGGCGAGCGCGGATGCAGGAAATAGTGATCCGATCGGATCGCATGCCGCCACGGCTCGGGTGCACGCGCAGCGACCACCTTGCCGATCGCATACGCCGGCAACGCGACCAGCGAGAGCGCATGCCCGAAGAATCCGTAGCGCTTCGCGTTGCGACCCGGCGCCCATCCGAACGTGCCGTCGGGTCGTCCCTTCAATTCACCGGTGCGCTTGGGAATCCCTTCGATGTCCAACGCGCCGCGCTCGTACAGCGCGCGCGTCGTCTGGTACACGATCTCGTCGTCGGGAAAGAGGATGCGTCCCGGCGCCGTCCACAGATACAGCGCGCAGCACAGCACGAAAAGCCAACCGCCGGTCCTCCCGACACGAAGTTCGGGCGGAGCCGGCGGCGTGGACATCCGAAGCGCGTCGAATCGATCAGCCGCTCGTGCCGCCCGAGGTCGACATGCACATCGACGTGTCGAACGTGCAGGTCACCGGGTCACACGAGAGCGTGCCGCCGTTCAAGCCGAGGCTGCTGCAGTCGAAGCCCTGCAGATCGGAGCCGTCGCACTGCTCACCGGGGCTGATCATGCCGTCGCCGCAACCCGCGGGGCCGCTCTCGTCGGAGGGCGCCGAGTCGCTCGAGCCCGAGTCCGCCGGCGCAGTCGTCTGCGTCGTCGCGTTCGTCTCGCTCGCGCTGTTGCTGTTGCCGGTGTTGCTCGCACCGCTCGTGGAGGTGCTCTCTTCACCACCGCCACTGCTGGTCGAGCCACCCGCAGTCATCGTGCCGCCTGCGGTCGCGGTGAAGCCGGGATCTTCGACGTCCTTGCCGCACGCGCCGACGAGGAGCACACAAGCCACGATGAATGCGCTTCGCACCATGGGGTCACTTTGGCGGAGGTGGCGGCTGGCGGTCAAGAGCCTCGCAACATCAGCGATGCGCTGCGGGCTCACGTTCCCGACCGGGACGGGACGCGCGAACCACCACCCCGCCGCGATGTTTCCCGCCCCGTGCAGAGGTTCCCTTGCGCCGAACGATGCCTCTGTGACGCGCTTCGCAACCCGATCCGAGCGCTTCGGCTATCCTGCAGGCGTGCAGCGCGGCCTCCAGCGATCCCTGTATTCGTCGACCATTGCGATCGCAGTCGCCCTCACGCTGCCGTCCACTGCAGTCGCGCGCGTTCTCGAACCGCCGACGACCGCGCCTGCAGCGAGCAGCGAGCCCGCTGCAGCGGATGGCGAAGCGAAGCCCGTCGACATGGACGAGGTGAAGCGCATCTACGCGGAAGGCAAAGCCAAGTACGACACGCACGACTACAAGGGTGCGATCGCTGCGTGGACCGAGGCGCTCTCGTTGCTACCGCCTGTAACGGAAAATCGCGAGATCCGTAACGACTTGGTCTACAACATCGCGACCGCGCAAGAGCGTGCGTACGACATCGACAAGGACGCTTCGCACCTGCGATCGGCCCGCGCGCTCCTCGTCGATTTCGTCGACGAGTACAAAAGACTTTACACGCCGACCGACGAAGCGCGTGCCGAGGTCGAGCGTGTGAAGGAACGCATCGCGAAGCTCGACCAACGCATCGCCGATGCCGAGAAGGCGCAGCCCGTCGTCAATCCCCACGGCACGAACAACGCCGAGGCGAAGCGCAAGGCCGCGGCGTTGCAGCAAGTCTTCGCCGACGACCCCGAGCTCGCCCGCCAGTACAAGAGCGGACGCGGCATGATCATCGGTGGCTCCGTCGCGCTCGGCCTCGGCGTGCTGTCGCTGCTCGTTTGTGCGGCGGCGATTTCCGAGGCACGAGACGGCGGATCGAACCGTGGGGTGGATCGCGGGATTGCCTTCGCGTTCGGAGGCGTGGGGGTCGCCGGCGTGGTGGCCGGCTCGGTGTTGCTCGGAATCGGAGTCCCGAAGCGCAAAAAGGCGCTCGAAACCGCAAGAAGTCGGGTGGTGCTCGCCCCCACCCTCGGACCGGGCACCGGCCTCGCGGGTCTCGGTCTGGTCGGTCGGTTCTAGCGCAGCCACGCAGGGGTCCGCGCAGGTTGATCCATTCGCCGGCCCGCCCGTAGGATTGTCCGTGGTGGGGATCGCAGCAGCCGCGGACTCGATGCGCGCCGTGTCGGACGGCACGCGGCTCGGGAAGTACCAGCTTCTACGTAGGCTGGCGACGGGCGGCATGGCCGAGCTCTACCTGGCCCGCGCTGCCGGCATGGCGGGCTTCGAGAAGCTCGTCGTGCTCAAGCGGATCCTCCCGCAGCACGCGGAGAGCGACGAGTTCATCCGCATGTTCCTCACCGAGGCTCGCCTCGCCGCGACCCTCCATCATCCCAACATCGTGCAGGTCTACGACATCGGCGAAGAGGCCGGTACGTACTTCTTCACGATGGAGTGGGTGCAGGGGCAGGACCTGCGCCGACTGGTGAGGGCCGCACGCAAGGCGGAGCAGCCCATCCCGCTCGAGCACATCCTGCACGTGATGTCGGGCGTGGCGGCGGGGCTGCACCACGCCCACGAGCAGGCCGATCACGACGGCTCACCGATGGGCATCGTGCATCGCGACGTGTCGCCTTCGAACGTGCTCGTCACCTACGACGGTGCGGTGAAGATCGTCGACTTCGGCATCGCGAAGGCGGCCGCGCATCAGAGCAACACCATTGCCGGCACGCTGAAAGGCAAGATCCCGTACATGTCGCCCGAGCAGTGTCGCGGCGAAGGGGTCGACAACCGCAGCGACATCTTCTCGATCGGCACGCTCTTGTGGGAGCTCACCACCGGCTCGCGTCTGTTCGCCGGCGAGAACGAGATCGCGATCATCAACCGCGTCGCGAAGGCCGAGGTGCCGCTGCCGAGCTCGGTGCGCCCCGACTATCCGAAGGCGCTCGAGACGATCGTCATGCGCGCGCTCGCGGGCGATCCCCAGGAGCGCTACCAGCACGCGGTCGATCTGCAGATCGATCTCGAGGACTTCGCACGTGAAGCACGTCTGCCGGTCTCGTCGGCACGCGTCGGCAAGTTCATGCGCGAGCTGTTCGCGGAGGAGATCCAGCAGACCGCCGCGCAGCTGCAGGCCGAGCGACTCGATGCAGCGCAGAGCGGACAAGGTCCGATCCCCGTCGCGATTCCTTCCGGCTCTTCGATCGAGCGCACGGTGGTCGAAGCGGAAGGCATCGAGATCCCCAGCGAGCTCATCGCGAGCTCGTCCGCGCCGCGCGTCGAGTCCGAGATCTCGCGCAGCAACAGCGTGACGCGCAGCGAGCAACTGCTCGTGGATCTCGACGAGCCGCCGAAGCGCAAGCTCGGTGGATGGCTCGCGGTCGGTGGTGTGCTCGCGCTGCTCGCCGGTGGAGCCGCGGCATTCGCGGTGATGCCCCGCACCGAAGCTGCGAAGACCGACAACACGGCCGCGGCCGCGACGATCACCGCGACGGTCGAGCCCGAGCCCACGCCTGCGCCGATCGAGCCGCCGAAGCCGGCGCTCAGCATCTCTCCGGCCACGAGCACGGTGACGCCGAGCGGAGGCGCGCCGACGAGCGCTGCCGCACCTCCGGCACAGGCTGCGCTGACGCCGAACGAGCAAGACGAACCCGTGCTGATCGGCGACACTTCGAACGAGGCGAAGCACAAGCCCGAGCCGGAGGTCGGCGAAGGCAAGGGCGAGAAGAAGGCCGCGCCGAAGAGCAGCCCGAAGAAGTCGGGTGATCGCAAGACGGAGCCGAAGAAGCCGGCGGCCGCAGACGCCTCGAAGAAGCCGAAGTGGGATCTCGACAACAACCCGATGCCACCGATGTGAAGCGCGCGCCGCTGCGCCGCTGCGTGCCATGGTTCGTGGCGCTCGCGATCGCGACGGCGTCGCCGATCGCATCCGCGATCCCCACCGACCCCGAGGCGAAGGCGCACCTCGAGAAGGGCAACCAGCTCTTCCAGCAGGGCGACTTCGACGGTGCGGCGAAAGAGTACGAGAAGGGCTACGACAAGCAGGCCGATCCCGCCTTCCTCTATACGTGGGCGCAGGCCGAGCGGCGACGTGGACGGTGCGCGGCGGCGGTGAAGCTGTACCAGCGCTACATCCAGACCAACCCGCCGGAAGTGTCGGCCGAGTACGCGCGCGAAGGCATCCTCAAGTGCGCCGAGGAGCTCGCGGCCGACGAGCCGATGCCGCCGGGTGACGAGCGTCCGTCGGAGACGGGTGATCCGACCGATGCGGGCACGACGACGCAGCCGCCGGTCGACGAGCCGCCGCCACCGAAGGCGAAGCCGGATCGCAATCGTTGGTACCGCGATCCCGCGGCCGCGACGTTGGTCGCGCTCGGTGCGGTGGGGGTCGGCGTCGGCACGGGCTTGCTCGTCGCGGGCGCGATCGAGAAGGACAAGAGCTCCGCGAACTACGGCGAGTTCGATCAGCGGCTCAAGCGATCGCGACGCTTCCAGATCGCCGGCGGTGTGGTGCTCGGCGTCGGCGTCGGCGTGCTCGTCGGCGGCATCGCGCGTTGGGCCGTGCTCGGCAGCCGCGAGAAGAAGAAGAACGGCAGCGTCAGCGCGATGCTCGGTCGCGGCACCGCGGGCCTCGTGTTCACGCGTCGCTTCTAGTCGCGCCCTGCAGGGGCTTGGCCTTCGCGAGCGGCAGCGCCCACGCCCACAGCACGAGCAGCGGCGCGAGGCTGAGCACGCTCGGCAGCCCGAGCAGCAAGCCGAGGTTGCTCGCGATCGCGTCGGTGGAAGCGGGGCGACCGAGCACTTGGCCGAGCGCGAACTCCCACAGAGGATCGCCGAACTGCGGCGCTTCGGGCATCGCCGCGGTGGCGACGAGCAGCTGGGCGGCGCTGACGATCGCGAGCACGGCGAACGCGTGCGGGACCACGCTTCGTGCGATCGGCAGACCGATCGCGAGCAAGCCGAGCATCGGCACGACGTGACGCGGACCGATCGCCGCGCCGCCGTCCCACATGTAATAGCCGGCGTTGAGCGACAGGAACCACGCGCAGCACGCGAGCGCGACGATCGTCGCGGGACGCTCGGCGATCGTCGGACGCCAGGTCTCGCGCACGAGGCCCCACGTCGCGAAGAGACAGATCGGCGCGAGATAGAAGAGGCCGCGGTAGCTGCCGAAGAGGATCGCGAACAGCACCGCGCCGGATGGGCGACCGATGCCGTAGCGCACGCGCATGCCTTCGGCGAACTCGGGCAGCCACACCCAGTCGTAGCCGGTGGACAGCGGGCTGCCGAACGCCGCGGTGTGGTAGCTCGCGAGCAAGACGACCGAAGGTGCCGCGCCGATGACGATGGGCACGCACGCGCGCGCGCCGTGGCGCAACAGGTAGAGCGCGGCGACGAGCGCAGCCGGTACGACCGCGGTGTACTCGGTCGCGACCGCGTAGCCGGCCGCGAGCCCGACGACGAAACCGATGCGCGAATCGGTGGCGCGGCGATCGGTCGCGACCGTGCCGACGAACGCGATGAGCAACAGTGCACCGCAGAGCTGGTGGCCGTAGAGCGCGGTGGAGTAGGGGAGTGCGGGCGTGGCGAGCCCGTAGGTCAGCGCGCACGCGCTCGCGATCGCGACGCCGTACTTGCGCACGACCAGCACCCACAGCGCGAGCGCACCGAGCACGGACACGAGCCCGACGCTGAACAGCCCCGCGACGTACAACCCGAAGCGATGGCTGCGGTTGTATTGCAGGCGATCACCGGGCAATCGATCTTCGGGCGTCGGCGTGCGCCCGGCTGCGACGTCGCGCGGATCGAGCGGGATGACGCTGACCTCCGGTGGATCCGCGCCGAGCAATCGCGATGCGCCGAAGACGATCGCGTAGGGAATCGCCGCGAGCACGGAAGTGCCCGGCGCCTTGTCGCAGTAGAAGTGACCGTCGCGGAAGCTCTTGTCGCCGGTGGTCTCGTGATCGGCATCGATGATGGTCGACTGCCGCTCGACCAGCGCACGCGTCAGTGCGAAGCGCGAGTTCTGATTCCACGCGGGCGCCGGCACGAAGTACGCGAACGTGCCGAACAGGACCAATGCGAGCGTCCACGCGGCACGCTTGTGCTCCGCGAACGGACGCAGCAGCTCGTTCACGGTCGACCGGCGAACGACGAAACCAGCTCTGCCAACGCCTCGCGCGAGCGCTCGGCCGCCTGGGCTTCGGGCGCTTGCGCGAGCCGCTGCAGCATCTGGTAAGCGTCGCCGTAGCGCCGCGCGGGATCGCGATCGAGGTTCTTGCGCAGCACCTCGCCGAGCTTCGGCGAGAGCCCGGGCACGCGGCGCGCGGGCTGGGCGATGTCGAAGCGCGCGATGTTCTCGCGCGTGCTCGCTTCGTCGTTGCCGGCGAGACAACGCTGGCCGCGGAGCATCTCCCACAGCATCACCGCGAGCGCGAACAGATCGGTGCGCGCGTCGAGCGGCTCACCCGAGATGCACTCGGGCGCGATGAACGCGGGCGTGCCGACGATCTCCTTGGCCACACC
>DASZPU010000976.1:0-6704 GCA_035550195.1 Nannocystaceae bacterium | reverse complement strand
GTGACAGTCGAAGATCGTGAAGAGGTTGGGCTCGACGTGCGACGCGCGACGCAGCGCCGCCGTCTCGATCACCAGCTGTGCGCGAGCGACCTCGGCGTCCCAGCCGTCGCTGCCGGAGGGGCGCTGCGCCCAGCTCGACGGGCGCACCCGCGGACCCTCGAGCTCGGCGAGCACGATGCGATCGGCACCCGGCGCACGGCTGTGCTCGAGCGCGTGCAACAGCGCGATCTGGACGAAGCCCCGCAGCACGCGAGCGTCGAGCTCGAGTAGCCGTGCGAACGCATCGTCGGACGCGAGCCGCCCGAGCGCACGAATCGTGTGGCGGACGACGTGCTCCGAAGGATCCTGCAGCAGCTCGTCGGCAGCGGCTTCGGCCGCAGCGGGATCGAGGAGCGCGAGCAGCTCGATCGCCGCAGCGCGTGCGGGTGCGTCGGCGCGTGCGAGCGCGTCGCGCAGCACGTCGGCATCACCGTAGGTCTCGTGCAGCGGACGATCGTGCAGCCCGCTCACGCCGCCTTCGCGCATCGCGGTGAAGAGCGCGTGCGGATCGAGCTGCAGCAACCGCTCGAGCAACGCCGCATGGTGCGGCTGACGATCGAGCGGCAGCAATCCGAGCCCGGACTGCGCGGCCAGGAACGCCGCGCGCGTGAGCGAGGGATCGCGATCCCAGGCCTGCACGAATTCCATCTCCACCATGAAGCGCCGCGCGATGTCCTCGTCCGCGAACAGCACGTTCGACTGGATCCACCCGACGGCGGGATCGTCTGCGCTCGCGCTGCCACCGATGCGCACGCGAAACGCGATCTGCTCGGTGAACGCGATGAACGCCACGTGACCCGTCGCGCCCAGCGACTCGGCCTGGCGCAGCGCGGTCGCGAGCGCTTGGTGGAAGCGCATCACCGCATCGGGCAACCAGAAGCCGCGCACACCATCGGTCTCGATCGCGCAGTGGTTGGGTGTGCCGTCGAGCGCTGCGAGTGCGTCGAGCAGATCGCCGACGGTCGCGAATGCGCCGTCTTCCTCGCCGCGGAACAGCGGCGGTCCAGCGGGCCAGTCGAGCGCGGCGGCGTCGAGCGGTTGCGCCCGCCAGGCCGCGTGCACGGCCGGGGGCAGGGAGAAGGAGCCGACGACGACGAGCGGTACCATTCGAGAGTTCGATGTCCGTCGTCCGCGATGTGACAAGCGGCTAGAATGATGCGCGGATCATGATCGCGCGGCGTCGGCTCTCGCTCGCAGCGGCGTGCCTGCTCGGCTGCGGCGCGACCGCGAGCGACGCGGACACGAACGACGTCGGCTCCGGCGAAGCCAGCGCGACCCAGGTCGACAGCGGCGGATCGAGCGGCACGAGCCCCGCCACGACGCGCGGCGACACCACGCTCGCGACGAGCTCGGAGGGATCCTCGTCGGGCTCGACGACGGACGCCGAGCCGCCGTGGCGGATCGCGTTCGAGGCCGACGAATCGATCGGCGCGCTGCTCAGCACATGGGGGCCGAGCGGCGCGCACGTGTACGCGGTCGGCGGACAGCAAGGGCCCGGCATCTCGATCGGTGCGATGCTCGTGCGTGCACGCGGTGCGTGGGCGAGCGTCGCGTTGCCCGAGTCGACCGCGAAGCTGAATTGGATCCACGGCAACGGCGAGCTGCGGGTCGCGGTCGGCGAGCGCGGTGTGATCCTCGTGCGCGAAGGCGACGACGATGCGACACCGTGGGCCACGTTCGGTTGCGGCACGGTGCTGCCGTTGTGGGGCGTGTGGATCACCGCGAGCGACGACGTGTGGGTCGTCGGTGGTGACGGCTTCGATCACGATCCGGTGCTGTGCCACTTCGACGGCGCGACGTGGACGATGCTCGAGGTGCCCGCGAACGCCACCGACAGCAGGGGCCTCTTCAAGGTCTTCGGCGTCGCGAAGGGCGACGTGTGGGCCGTCGGTGACGGCGGCCTGCTCCTCCACTACGACGGCGTGGGCTGGAGCGCGATCGACAGCGGCACCGTCTCCGATCTGATCTCGCTGTGGGGTACGGGACCGACCGAGCTGCTCGCCGTCGGAGGCCGATCGTCGGGCGTGCTCGCACGCCACACCGACGCGTGGTCGATCACGATGCTGCCCGAGACGATCCCGGGGTTGAACGGCGTGTGGATGGATGAAGGCGGCGAAGCGACGATCGTCGGGATCCTCGGCACGATCGCCACCGTGCCTGCGGGGTCGATCGACCCCGTCTTCGACGCGCCGCCGACGATGTCGACCCTGCACGCGGTGTGGAGCCCGGGCGACGGAACATTCATCGCCGTGGGTGGGAGCTTGGAGCTGCCACCACCGTTCACGGGGGTGATCGTCGAGCGGCCCTGAAGTACCATCCCCGCCCGATGGCCACCCCCACCACTTTGCGAAACCTCTTGCTCGGCGGCGTGCTCGGTCTCGTCGTCGGCACCTCGTGCGACGTCTCCACCGTGACTCCCGGAGGCATCGCCGGTGCAGCTGCAGGTTGCCCCGACGTCGCGAGCATCGAAGCGATCGGCAAGATCGATTTCGTGAAGGAGTTCAGCCTCGACGCGAAGGCGGCGGGACAGATCAAGGGCGGGCTCGAAGCGGCGGCGGAGATCCAGGGCTTCGCGGCGAAGGTCGATGCCGATCTCGCAGCCGCATGCGGTGGCCTCGCCACCGATCTCGGCAAGGCCGGCGACTACAAGAAGGGTCCCGACGCGTGCAAGGCCGCGATCTCGGCGATGGCCGACATCCGCGGGAAGATCGGCGGCAACGCCAAGATCGCGATCGACGTGCTTCCGCCGCGCTGCTCCACCTCGATCGACGCGATGGCCGAGTGTCTCGGCAAGTGCGACGCGACGGTGCAAGGCGGCAAGGTCGATGTGAAGTGCGAGCCCGGCAAGCTCTCCGGCACCTGCGATGCGCAGTGCAAGGGCAGCTGCTCGATGGATGTCGCGGCGAAGTGTGAAGGCACCTGCAAGGGCAGCTGTGAAGCGAGCTTCAGCGGCAAGTGTGGCGGCGAGTGCAACGGCAAGTGCGACGGCAAGACCAGCAAGGGTGGTCACTGCGCGGGCAGGTGCGAAGGCAGCTGCAGCGCGCAGGCGGACGGCAAGTGCGGCGGCAGCTGCAGCGGCTCGTGCGAGATGTCGGGCGGTGCGAAGTGCTCGGGCACGTGCCACGGCGAGTGCTCGGTCGAGATGAAGGCGCCGAAGTGCGACGGCAAGATCGAGCCGCCGAAGGTCAGCGCCGAGTGTCAGGCGCGCTGCACCACCCAGCTCGCGGCGAAGGTCGAGTGCACGCCCGCGAAGATCGGCGTGCGCATCGACGGCGGCGCGGATGCGCAGGCGGTCGCGAAGTTCAAGGGCGCGATGGAGAAGCACCTGCCGGCGATCTTCAAGATCGCGATCGGTCTGAAGGATCAGGCGGTCGCGGTCGCGGGCAACGTGAAGGGCGTCGTCGAAGCGGGCCAGAGCGTGGTCGCATCGCTCAAGGGCAACCCGCAGGTCGGCGCGCGGCTGACCGCATGCGTCGCGGCGCCGTTCAAGGGCGCACTCGATGCGGCCGCGAGCCTGAAGGCCAACGTCGACGTGAGCGTCGAGGTCCACGCGTCGGCTTCGGCTTCGGCCTCGGCCAGTGGATCGGCCTCCGGCAAGGCCGGCGGCTGATTCTCTGTCTCAGGGGCTGCGCCCCTACGGCACTCGATCGAGTCGAGCCGTTGCGGCTCGACTCGAACGGCGCCTACCCCCGGCGGCAAGAGCCACCGCCGCCGCCGTGCGGCGGTTCGCTCGAAGCACTCGCCACCTTCGGCGTCGAGTGCTTCGGCGAATTCCGTGAGCGTCCGCGCGACGTCGCGTACGCGGGTCCGCACGATTCCTGGGGCGGGGGTCTTGCCTGCGGCGGTGTGTGCGTCATCATCCGCACCCATGACGACGCGATCGCTGCTCCTCATCTCGATCCTCTTCGGCTCTGCGTGCGCGAAGGATGTCGGTCCGGGATCGAAGACGACGCCCAGCGAGGCGCCGAACACCGCCGCGGCGACGCCGAGCGGTGGTGATGCGAAGGTCGCGAACGCGTCGCACGAAGGCGAGGGTGCGCATGCGGGCTGCATCTACGCCGACGGTGAGAAGGGCGAGCACGCCGAGTGCGATCGCAACGCCGAGCCCGATGCGCCGTCGCAGAAGAGCGGTCACTTCGGGGCCGCGTTCGCGAGCGCCCAGCCCACGCCGCTCGCGAGCGCGATCGCGGCGAACAAGGGCGGCACCGTGCTGGTGTCCGGCACCGTCGAAGCGGTGTGCCAGAAGAAGGGCTGCTGGATGGTCGTGAAGGACGGCACCCAGAGCGCGCGCGTGATGATGAAGGACCACGCGTTCGCGGTGCCGATCGACTGCCGCGGCAAGGCCGTGCAGGTCGAGGGCGAGCTGCAGAGCCGCACCTTCGAAGAGGCGCAGGTGAAGCACCTCGAAGAAGACAAGGGCGGCGATCCCAGCAAGGTCTCGGGCGCGCGCACCGAGCACGTGCTGATGGCGACCGGCGTGAAGATCGACAGCTGATGCGTCCACCGCTCGATGGCACGGTGCTGGTGACCGGCGCCTCGGCGGGGATCGGCGCTGCGCTCTCCCGCGTCTTCGCCCGCACCGCGAAGGTGCTGGTGCTGGTCGCACGTAGAGAGGATCGGCTGCGCGCGCTGGCCGACGAGCTCGAGCGCGCGCGAGCGGGGTTGCAGGTGCACACCTGGGCCTGCGATCTCGCCGACGCGAGCGCAGCGATGGCGCTCGCGCGACGGGCGATCGACGAGCTCGGTGGTGTCGACGTGCTGGTGAACAACGCGGGCTTCGGCGACCAGTGCTACGTCGAGCACGCGCAGTGGCCGAAGCTCGCCGAGCTCATCGCGGTGAACATCACCGCGCTCACGCTGCTCTGTCAGCAGCTCGTGCCCGGCATGGTCGCGCGTGGCAAGGGTGGGGTGCTCAACATCAGCTCGGGCTTCGGCGTGAGCTACTTGCCGGGCATGGCGACGTACGTCGCGAGCAAGCACTACGTCACCGGCTTCACCGACACGCTGCGGTCCGAGCTCGCGGGCACCGGCGTGAGCGTCACGCAGGTGCTGCCCGGTCCGGTCGCGAGCGAGTTCCACGGCGTCGCGCGGGGCAGCGCGCCGTGGGTGCCACCACGCTTCGCGATCATCTCGTGCGAGCGCTGTGCCGAAGACGCGGTGCGGGGCTTCGCGGCCGGGCGCGCGATGGTGTTCCCCGGCATCGTGTTCTGGTTCGCGGGTTGGGGCTCGCGCATCGTGCCGCGCTGGTTGTGGCGGCAGATCACCGCGTTGCTCTCGCGCTTCTGGCTGCGGCCGAAGCTGCAGCTCGGGGAGAAGAGATGATGGGCGCGCAGCCATTCGTCGAGCTCACGTTGCCGAGCCCGAGCTTCTCGCTCACGCACGGGCTCGCGCAGCACTACGATCACCTCGGTCGCTTCGGCCGTCGCCGCGCGCTCGAGCGCGACGACATGTACCGCAAGCTGCAGCCCGACATCCGTCGCGTGCTCGAGGGCTGCGAGTGGGATCTGACCGCGTGTGCACCGTCGACGCGGCGAGCACCTTGGCGTGCGGTCGCGTGGAACGTCGAGCGCGGCAAGCGATTCGATCAGCTGATGACGCGACTGCGCGTCGAGCCGGCGATGCGCGACGCCGACTTGATGTTGGTGACCGAGCTCGACATCGGCATGGGCCGCTCCGGCAATCGCAACGTGCCCAAGGCGATGGCGGGCGCGCTCGGCATGGGCTACGTGTTCGCGAACTATCACCTCGTGCTCGCGCCGGGCGACAGCGCCGAGCAGGACGCGGAGCTGCCCAACGAGCTCGCGTTGCACGGTGCGGCGTTGCTGAGTCGCCACCCGATCAAGCGCGCGTGGACGGTCGAGCTGCCCGAGCTGGTCGACAAGTTCCACGTGATCGAGAAGCGTCTCGGTACCAAGCGCGCGCTCTTGTGTGAGGTGGCGATGCCCGACGGGCCGCTGCTCGTCGCGGTGCTGCACCTCGACCCGTTCGCGTCGTCGGCCCATCGCGCGATGCAGATGCGGCTGGTGACGGCTGCGATCGATGCGACCGGCATCGATCGCGTGCTGCTCGGCGGCGATCTCAACACCAACACCTACGATCTCGGCAGCAAGCTCGGGCTCACCAAGAACGTGCTGCACAAGCTCTTTCGCTTCGGCTTCGCGGGCACGGTGCGGCAGTACATGACCCCCGAGCAGGTGTTCGAGCGTCCGCTGTTCGAAGCGATCGCGCGAGCTGGATTCGTGACGGACGGCTTCACCGATCCGCACGCGGGCACCATCGCCTACGACCTCAACGATCCCGAGGTGCGCGAGAAGAGCCTGCAGTACCTGCCGATGTGGGCCTTCAAGTGGCTCGAGCGCAAGCTCGGGCCGTGGAACGGCTGCGTGCCGATGCGGCTCGATCACTTCGCGGGTCGCGGGCTCGTGCCGGTGCGCGCGTCCACGTTGCCGCGCGACTACGAAGGCGAGCGCGTCAGCGATCACTCGCCGATCGTGCTCGAGTTCACTTCGGAGGGTTGAGCAAGCGCTCGGCGGGCGCGACCAGGCGCTCGCGCGCGCCCGGCTCGCTGGCGATCGCGTCGAGCACCTGCTGCGCGAGCACGACGACGCGCGGACGATCGCGACCGAGGCGATCGAGCGAGGTCGCGAGCTGCAGACGGATCTGCG
>DASZPU010000975.1:0-2625 GCA_035550195.1 Nannocystaceae bacterium | reverse complement strand
CTGCATCGCCGCGCGACGGCGGATTGGTCTGCAGGTACTGCTCGTACGCTTTGACCGCGGCATCGCAATCGCCGGCGAGACGTCGCATGTCGCCGATCGACATGAGCAGCACGGGTGCGGGCTCGATCGCGTACGCGGCTTCGAACGACGTCGCAGCGGCGGCGTAGCTCTTCGCGTCCTGTTGCGCGACGCCTTGGCGATACTTCTCGACCGCCGCGGGATTCTTCACCGGCGCCGGCGGCTCGGGCGGAGCCGCGGGCTTCGTCGGCGCCGTGGGCTTCGTCGGCGCCGTGGGCTTCGACGCCGCGGGCTTCGACGCGGGCGCGGGCTTCGACGTCGTCGGCTTCGTCGCGGGCGCGGGCTTCGATGCCGCGGGCTTCGACGCGGGCGCAGGCGCCGGAGTCGGAACAGGCCAGGCCAAGAGCAGAGCGAGCGTCCCGAGCTGCGCGAGCACCAAGCTCATCAATCCTCTGTCGCGACGACGCCGTCAAGCCCCGAGCGTCACGGCGCGGCCATTCACGCGCGCTTCATCGTACGAGCAGAGTGTTAGCCTCGACGGACGGTGAGCCGCGACGAGTCGAGCACGCGCGTCGACGGCCCACGGGAGTCCGTGCCCGCGCACGATGGCGATCCCTACGAGGAGATCGGCAACGCGCTCGGCCGCCTACGTAGGCCCGCGCCGAGAGAAACGCCGCACGTTGACGCGCGCTACGGCGCGAGGCAGCGACCGACGTCGGGCATGACGTCGTCGGGCGTGCACACGGTGCCTTCGGGGCACAGCGGTGCTTCGGGATCGCACCAAGGTGTGCAGCAGCCCGCGGTCTCGCACGCCGGATGCGACTCGGCCGCGACGCAGGTGAAGCCCGGCGCGCACTCGTGCTGCGTGCAGTCGTCGCCGTAGTCGCCGGGTTGATCGGCCGCCGGTGCGCACGCGTAGCCGTCGTCGAACGGATAGCACGCCTGTCCTGCCGGGCAGTCCTGCGCGATCGGATCGCAGGTCGGCAAGCACAGCGTGATCACGCCTTCGTTCGCGATCACGCAGGTGAAGCCCTCGTCGCACATCGGGTTGTCCGGCGAGCCGTAGCACAGCGAGTAGCAGGTGCCGATCAGCGTCTTCGGATCGGCGGCGAAGCACATGCGCGCGATGTCGCAATCGTCGCTGCCGCTCGTGCCGTAGTCGAACACCTGGCAGGCGTCGCCGACGTCGTGTGGATCGCGGGCGATCGGCACGCAGCGCGTCTGATGCCACGAGCTCTCGCCTTCGTCGGCGTGCGCGGCACACTTGTAACCATCGGCGCAATCTTGCGCCCACACGTCGCACTCGATCGCGGGCAGATCGACGCAGTCGATTCCGCATCCGCTGCTCGATTCCTCGTCGGTCGACGCCGTCGTCGGGCTCGCCGTGGTCGTGCTGGGATCGCTCGTGGTCGGCGCCGCCGTCGTGCCTTCCTGCGCGCCGGTCATGCCCGCAGTGCCGCCGGTGGTGCCGTCGCTCGACGAGCCGTCGCTACCACCTTGGGCATTGGGATCGCCGAGATTGTCGGTGGACAGCACGCATGCAGCGAGCGGAACGACCAGGGAGAAGAGTGCGACGCGGTGCATCATGATCCGGGGTTGCCCGCCCAGCGGCGTTCTCATCATGGTTCGATCCCGCATGCGTGCGCGATGCGTTCGCGGTACGGCGCGCGCGCGTGGGCCTGCAGGAACGTGGTCGCTTCGCCGCGACCCTGACGCAGACGATCCGACTCGCACAGCGCCAGCACTCGCAGCGCGCGTGCTTCGACCGTGAGCGTGCCGCGCGGGAAGGTGCGGTGGTGCTCGGCGACGATCGCGAGCACCGCATCGTAGTGCTTCGCATCGAGCGCTCGCAGTGCGCGCTCGAGCAACGCGTTCTCGTCGGGCACGGCGATCGGTGCGGGCTCGGGCGCACGGCGAGGCGTGGGCGTCGGCGCTGCTGGCTCGGCGCGCGGTGGGCTCGGAGACGGCGCGATCGCAGGCGCGCGCGCGGGTGCCTGCTCGATCGGTGCGTGCTCGGGCGCCACGATCGTATCGGGCGCCGCGTTGCGATGCGGGCGATCGTCGCGTTCGTCGAGCCGCCCCGCGTCCGCGAGACTCAGCGCGAGCATCACGACCGCCGCGACGGCGAGCGCGATCACGGCGATGCGCATGCCGCCCGCGTTCGACCGTGGTGGCGAGCGGCGATCGATCGCCGCGCGCACGCGCACACGATCGACTGCACTCGGATCGAGCGCCTCGCGATACGCGGCGAGCCAGCGACGGCCTTCGTCTTCGCTCATGGCGCGCTCCACCTCGCCGCACGCTCGCGCTCGACGAACGCCGCGAACCGCCGCCTCCCCTCGCGCAACCGCGAGTACACCGTGGCCGCGCCGGCGCCGACGATCGTCGCGACCTCGCGCGCGGACAGCTCTTCGATCTCCATCAGCACGAAGACCTCGCGCTTGTCGTGATCGAGCTCGTCGAGGAATCGCTCGATGAGCGCGACCGCGTCGGCACGCACGAGCGTGGCCTCGGGAGCGTCGCTCGCGGCGTACGACCAACCAGCTTCGCGTCGCGTCGCGCGATCACGGGCGCGACGATGGTGACCGACGACGCGCCGTGCGATGC
>DASZPU010000974.1:0-18201 GCA_035550195.1 Nannocystaceae bacterium | reverse complement strand
CGATCACTTCGGGCTCGAGAAGGTGAAGAAGCGGCTCATCGAGTACCTCGGCGTGCGCAAGCTGGCGCCGGGCAAGCGCGGGCCGATCCTTTGTCTGGCGGGGCCGCCGGGCGTCGGCAAGACCTCGCTCGGGCGCAGCATCGCGACCGCGCTCGGGCGCAAGTTCGTACGCGCGTCGCTGGGTGGCGTGCGCGACGACGCGGAGATCCGCGGCCATCGCCGCACGTACGTCGGCGCGCTCGCGGGGCGCATGCTGCAGGGCATGAAGAAGGCGGGCAGCACCAATCCCGTCTTCCTGCTCGACGAGATCGACAAGCTCGCGGCGCCCGATCTGCGCGGCGATCCGGCGGGCGCGTTGCTCGAGGCGCTCGACCCCGAGCAAAACGACGCGTTCGAAGATCACTACCTCGGCACCGGCTTCGACCTGTCGAAGGTCATCTTCGTGTGCACCGCGAACGACCTCGGACGGATCCCCGGGGTGTTGCGCGACCGGCTCGAGATCATCGAGCTGTCGGGCTACACGATCGAAGAGAAGGTCGCGATCGGTCGCGATTACCTCATCCCGAAGGCGATGAGCGAGCACGGGCTCGCGCCCGGCACGGTGACGATCCCCGACGCGGTGATCGAGGCGCTCGCGGTGCAGTACACGCGCGAGTCGGGCGTGCGCAACCTGCAGCGCGAGCTCGAGGGGCTCTTGCGCGACACCGCGATGGCGCTCGCCGAAGGCGACGAGCACAAGACCGTGCTCGGCATCGACGATCTCTCGCGCGTGCTCGGGCCACCGCGTTTCCACGACGAGATCGTCGACAAGCAGCCCACCGTCGGCGCGGTCGTCGGGCTGGGCTGGACGCCGACCGGCGGTCGCTTGCTGTTCGTCGAAGCCACGAGCACCGGTGGCGAAGGCAACGTGCGGCTCACCGGTCGGCTCGGCGACGTGATGCGCGAGTCGGCCGAAGCTGCGCTCTCGCTCGTGCGCAGCCGGGCCGAGCACTTCGGCATCGATCGTCACTTCATGCGCGAGCGCGACATCCACGTGCACGTGCCCGACGGCGCGGTGCCGAAGGATGGTCCGTCGGCGGGCATCACGGTCACGGTCGCGATCATCTCGACGCTGACCGGTCGACCCGTGCGCACGGACATCGCGATGACCGGCGAGATCACGCTGCGCGGCCACGTGCTGCCGATCGGTGGCGTGCGCGAGAAGGTGCTCGCGGCGCATCGCGCCGGCATCCGCGACATCATCTTGCCGAAGCGCAACGCGAAGGACGAACCGGACATCCCGGAGCGCGCGCGCGCCGAGGTGACGCTGCACTTCGTGTCGACGATCGAAGAGGTGCTCGCGCTGGCGCTCCTGCCTGCGCCGAGCCGCGAGCACGCAGCCGAGTGAGAGCACTCGCGGCGCCGGCCCCGACAGGTGAAACCTCCAGTGAAACGCCGGGTTTCATTGGACGGATAACTGCCAACACGAGCGCTCTCACGCGCTGAAAGCCCACAAAACACCCCCAAAGCCTTGAAAGGCCGCTGCGATTCCGCCAGGGTGCTCTTGCGGTGCCGGGGGATCGGGCGCGGGCCCGCAGGTCACTGGCGCCCAGCCTACCCAAGCTTTTCGGGGAGAATCGTCATGCATTCGAGAGCCTTGTTCGTCGTGTGTCTCGCGTCGCTGGTGGCCTGCACCGCGAAGGACGACACCGGTCAGACCTCCACCACCAACCCCAGCGGCCCCTCCGAAGAGAGCGGCGACGCCGAGTCCGAGTCGGGCGGCGAGACCGGCAACCCGACGGATCCCAGCGCGACCAGCCAGAGCAACACGAGCGCGGAGACCGGGGACTCGAGCGGCGAAGGCGACACGACGTCGGTGTCGACGACCGTCGGCTTCATCCAAGATCCCGATGGCGGCAGCGCGAACGTCGAGTGCGACGTCTGGGCGCAGGACTGCCCCGAGGGCGAGAAGTGCATGCCGTGGGCGAACGACGGCGGCGGATCGTGGAACGCGACGCGCTGCTCGCCGCTCGATCCGGCACCGGCGCAGCCCGGTGACGAGTGCAGCGTCGAAGGCTCGGGCGTGTCGGGCATCGACAACTGCGATCTCGGCGTGATGTGCTGGGACGTCGACGAGAACAACATGGGCACGTGCGTGCCGTTCTGCATGGGCACCGAGGCGAACCCGGTCTGCGAAGATCCGAACACCTCGTGCACGATCGCCAACGAGGGCACGCTCATCCTCTGCTTGCCCAACTGCGATCCGCTTCTGCAGGACTGCACCGAAGGCAACGCCTGCTATCCGGTCGACGATGCGTTCGTCTGCGGTCCGGATGCGTCGGGCGAGATGGGCCTGTTCGGTGATGCGTGCGAGTTCATCAACGTGTGCGACCCGGGCCTCTTCTGCGCGAACGCGGACATCGTGCCGAACTGCGCGGGCGCGTCCGGTTGCTGCTCGTCGTTCTGCGATCTGACCGATCCCGACGCGACCGCGAACTGCCCCGGCAACGCCGGCGGTCAGGAGTGCGTGCCGTGGTACGAAGAGGGTCAGGCCCCGCCCGGCTTCGACGACGTCGGTGCGTGCGGCATCCCGGCGTGATCCAGCGCTGAGGTGTGCAGCGAGAGCGGCGGCGCGAGAGCACCGCCGCTCTCGTCGTATGTGGAGCTCGACGTTGCGGCGAGTCGAGCAATCCGAACAAAACGATCCCAAACTGGTTGAAGCGATCGACGCGCGGCATCAAGGTGGATGTCGAGGCGCTCGGAGGTCGGGCACGCGCGCCGCGTTCGTTGGTTCGCCCGCGGTGGAGTCGTGCGCCGTGAAAACCAGGATGGACTCTGCGATCGCGTTCGCGATCGTGCTCGTTGCGTGCGGCGTGAAGGATCCCGGACAGCCCGCGGCGTCGGAAGAAGGCGCAGCTGCGGAGAGCAGCTCGGGCGGTGCAGAGACCACCGGATCGGGCATGAGCGGGACCGGCAGCGTCGATCCGAGCACCGAAGGATCGAGCAGCGAGAGCGGATCGGCCGACGGCTCCGCGATGAGCACGACGATCAGCTTCATCATCGATCCCGACGGCGGCGTCGATACGGAGTGCGATGTCTGGGCGCAGGACTGCCCCGAAGACGAGAAGTGCATGCCGTGGTCGAACGACGGCACGACCTGGAACGCGACGCGCTGCACGGCGCTCGATCCCTCGCCCGGAGAGCCAGGCGACGCGTGCACGGCCGACGGCTCGGGTGCGTCGGGCATCGACGACTGCGCGCTCGGATCGATGTGCTGGGACGTCGACGAGAACAACATGGGCACGTGCGTCGCGTTCTGCATGGGCACCGCGGCGAACCCGGTGTGCGAGAACCCGAACGAGAGCTGCACGATCGCGAACGAGGGCACGGTGATCCTCTGCTTGCCCAACTGCGATCCGCTGCTGCAGGAGTGCAACGACGGCAGCGCGTGCTATCCGGTCGACGACGCGTTCGTGTGCGGACCCGACTACTCCGGCGAGCTGGGGCTCTACGCGGATCCCTGCGAGTTCATCAACGTCTGCGATCCGGGGCTGTTCTGCATCGGCGCAGCTGCGGTGCCCGGTTGCACGAGCGCGCAGTGCTGCACCTCGTTCTGCGATCTCGACGAGCCCGAAGCCACCTGCCCCGGTGCAGCCGGCGGACAAGAGTGCGTGCCGTGGTACGACGAAGGCCAAGCGCCGCCCGGCCTCGAGAACCTCGGCGCCTGTGCGATCCCTGCTTAGACCCCCGCATCCGGCACGGGCGAAACGATACGCGCCCCTCGCGGGGCGCCGCTTGCCCCCTGAAGGGGGCGTCCCCTCGTCGTGATCGTTCCCCGTCGGGCGAAGCCCGCCGGGGCCCCTTCTGCGCTGTCGTAGTGCGAATCAACCGGCGGGCGGTTGGAACTCGTCGCAGGTGGTGTCGATGATGCCGACCGCTTCTTCGAAGAAGGCGTCGTAGCTCGGCGCGCAGATGCTGCCCGCGAAGCCGCGCGTGCCCCAGCTCTCGACGAACTGACGCAGGCGTGGGCTCGGCTCCGCGCCGTTGCCCGACTGCGAGTCGAACGAGTCGCAGATCGGATCGAGCTGATCGCCGTCGCCGAAGAGACCGAGCACCACGACCGCAGTCTCGTCGCCGTTCTTCGCGGCGATGAGCGCTTGTCGCCAGCCGTCGACCGTGCCGCCCGAGCCGTCGGCAGCGTCGTCGTCTTCGTCGGTGATGAACGTGACCACGAGGATCGCGTCGTCGCGGAAGAAGCCTTCGTTGCACGCGAACGCCGGCGTGCTCGAGGTCGCGGCTTGGACCATCGCTTCCATCGGCCGCTCGGGATCGCCGGTGGACCCGGTGCCGACCCGCGCCGCGCACTCGAACGTCGCGCTGAGATCGGGCTGGTTGGCGTCCATCCAACGCTCGCCGCTCGCGAACATGCAGTCCATGTTCGACGACTGCCCACCCTTCGGCCACGTCACCCCCGCACCGAGCACGTCCTCGCACTCTTCGGGCTCGGTGACCATGCACTCGAAGCCCTCGCACGGGTTCACGCCCGGCGGAAGCGGAAAGCCGCACAAGAGCGGGCACGCCGAGTAGACCCACGCATCGGTGTCGAGCACCATGATGTGGTAGTCCTGCGCTTCGTCGAGCGTGTCCTGGATCGTTCCGATGAACTGCGGGAACGACGAGATCAGGTTCACCTGCTCCTCGTACATCGACCCGGAGTTGTCGACGATGAAGAGGAAGTCGACCTTGTCGCAACCCGACATGTCGTCGCCGCCTTCGAGCGTCGCGCCCGAGGTCGCCACGCCGACGTCGAGCTTCGTCATGCCCTCGTCGCTCGTCTCGGCGACCACGGTCGTGCCCGAGCCGCTGCTGTCGGCGCTACTGCTGCCCTCCGCGCTCGCGCTCATCGAAGCGCTCGCGCTGCCCGTCACCGTCATCGGATCCTCGCGCAGATCGGAGCCGCATCCGATCACGAGCGCGAGCATGCTCATCGCTGGAATAGTCCGCCCCATCACACCCCCACGGTATCCCGAGCGCCGAACGTTCGTCCTGCGGAGCGAAGGTTCCCGAACGTGCTCGCACGCACGACTTTTCGAGGAACCTGCACGCACGTGCGGCAACCGCCGCAGCGCGCGTGCGATACCTCTTTGACGTTTCTTACACGCCGAGCAATTCGCGGACGCTGCCCGTAACGGCCGACGTCGGCAGGCACATGCGTGCGCCCGACGAGCGCGCGATCGCTCGCATCTCGTCCGTGGGCGCGTCGTGCACCGCGATGATCTGCACGCCGGGATGCTGCGACGCGAGCTTCTCGATCACCTTCGCGGGCTCGACGTCGGGCACCGCCAAGCTGAGGATCACATACTGCGGCGGAGCCGACTGCGTGACCAGCAGCGCATCGGCGCCGGTCGTCGCGGTGAGCACCTCGACCGGTGGATCGGTGGCCGCGAGCTCGTCGCGCACGCGCGCACGGAAGTCCGCGTTCTGCGTCACGATGAGCACGCGCGGCGACTCGTCGCGCGGCGTCGCGGGCCGCCCCGAGCCGTTGCCGAGCTCGCGCAGGTGGAACGCATCGATGACGTGGCGCCGCACCTCGGTGACGTCGAGCGGCTTGCGCAAGCACGCCGCCGCACCCGCGCCGAGGATGCGCTCGGTGTTCGCCTCGGTGTAGTAGCCGGTGATCGCGATGACCTCGGTGTTCGTGGTCGCCGGATCTTTCTTCAACCGGTTGCACACCTCGAAGCCGTCGACACCCGGCATCATCAGATCGAGAAAGATGAGCTGCGGACGGAACGCGACCACGAGGCGTCCGGCATCGAACGCATCCTTCGCGACCTCGACGTCGAACTTGTGGTTGAGCTCCTTCACCACGTCGCGCACGAGATCGAGGACCACCGGCTCGTCGTCGACGACGAGGATGCGTCCGACTTCGGTGCCGGTCGGCAGGTTGAACGGGATGCCGCGCTCGCGACACACACGCTCGAGATCGTCGCGACGCACGCGACGATGGCCACCGACCGTCTTGAACGCCGGAATGAGCCCGTCTTCGATCCAGCGGATGACCGTGGTCGGAGTGACGCAGCAGATCTTCGCCACGTCGTGCGTCGAGTAGGTGTCCTTCACGGGGGTGCGGGCGGCACGGGCCATCGCGCTACTTTCTCTTTTCAGGTCCGGAGGACGATTCGCCGGCATCCGCGCCTGAGAGGGTCTTACCATCGGAGCTGGGTGGGGAGGCGGGCAGGGTCACGGTGAAGCTCGCCCCCGTTCCCGGGGCGGATTCGACGACGATGTCGCCGCCGTGGTCTTGTACGATTCCGTAGGAGATAGCAAGCCCGAGCCCGGTCCCCTTGCCGATCTCCTTCGTGCTGAAGAAGGGATCGAAGATACGGGCCTGGATCTCGGGCGGGATCCCGTGCCCCTCGTCGGCCACGGTAAGGCTGGCCCCCCCATCCTGCAAGCGCCGTAGGCCCACGCGGACGGTTCCGCCCCTGGGCATGGCGTCCACGGCGTTCGACAAGAGGTTGAGCACGACCTGCTCGAGCTGGTCCGCGTCGCCCCACACGGTGGCGTCGCTGTCGAGCTCGCGGATCATCCGCACGTTGTGCATGCGCCACTGGTACTCGCCGATCGCGAGCACGCGATCGACGAGGACGCCGAGATCGACCTTGCGGCGCACGCCGCCGTCTTGCTGGCGCGAGAAGAGCAGCACGCCCTCGACGATCTTTCGGCAGCGCTCGCCCGACTGGGCGATCTTCTCGACCTTCTCGCGGATGTCGCTCGCGAGCGACTTCTCGAGCAAGAGCTTGCTGTAGCCGACCACGCCGGACAGCGGGTTGTTGATCTCGTGGGCGATGCCGGCGGCGAGCAAGCCGACCGCGGCGAGCTTCTGCGAGCGCAGGATCTGTTGCTCGAGCGCACGACGATCGCGGAGGTCGAGACCCACGAGCACCGCGCCGCGGATCGCTCCGCCGGGCTCGCGCAGCAAGCGACCCTCGAGGTGCAGCGGCAGCTCGGCCCCTGCCCAGGTGGACAGCACGATCTCGCGGGCGACGCCGCCGTCGCGCACGAGCGTCGACCACAGCTCGGCCCACCGCGACGGATCGACCGCGGGCGCGACCTCGCTGCCGAAGCGCCGACCGATCGCGGCCGCGGCATCGATGCCGAGCCGTTGCTCGCTCGCGCGATTCCACGTGACCACGCGACCGTGCTCGTCGAGCGTGTCGATGAGCACCGCGCTCTGATCGAGCACCATCGCTTGGTAGGCGACCAGCTCGCGCGTCGCGAGGCTGAGCAGCGCGCCGTCGAGGCCGAGGCCGAGCTGACCGGCGACCGCGGCGACGAGCGCACGATCGCGGGCGTCCCACGGCTCGACGCTGGTGCGGCCGAGCAGGAGCTGCCCCACGACGCCCGACGATCCCCGCAGCGTCACGCGCATCGCGGCGCGCAGCTCGGGCGCCGCACCGAACGCGGCCCGCGTCTGCTCGTCTTGCAGATCGACGTCTTCGATGCCGCGCGCGTCGGCGACGACGACGTTCGCATCGAGCGTGCTCTCGCGTGCGACCCGTCCGCCGCGCAGCGTCCAGCGCTGCCAGGTGCTGTCCTGCTTCGCGAGCACGACGACGTGCGGCGCCGCGATCGCGTCACCGAGCGCAGCGCATGCGGCCGCGACCGCCTCGCGCGGATCCGCGGACGACACCCACGCGCGATCGACCTGCGCGATCACTCGCTCTTCGAACTCGCGGCGCCGCCTTTCCCTCAGATCGCGCACGAGCACGACCGCGAGCCCCGAGCCCGCCGCGATCGAGAGCTCGACCGGCAAGCGCTCGCCATCGAGCCGGCGCAGCACCAGCTCGCCTTGCCAGCTGCCGCCCTTCGCGAGCGTCAGCGCGCGCGTGAGCGTCGCGACCGCGTTGCCTTCGACGAGCTCGAGCACGCTGCGTCCGATCACGTTCTCGCCGAGCAACGCACTGCCCGCGGGATTGCTGTGCACGACGCGAGCGTCGTGATCGACGAGCAAGAAGCCTTGATCGAGCGCATCGAGGCCGCGCGTCACCGCGAGCCCGAGCTCGGTCTCGGCGGAGAGCTCGTCGCCACCGGTCGGCAAGCACGACAAGCCGACGTGACCACCGGCGAGCTTCACCGCGCGGACGCGACACGACGCGCCGGGACCGAGCCGCGCGACGAGCACGGCATCGATCGCGAACGCGCTGCCGACCTCGCGCTCGCGCAGCCCCATGAACGCGCGCCCGAAACCCTCGCGCTCCGA
The DNA here is from genome assembly GCA_035550195.1 of Nannocystaceae bacterium. Classification (GTDB taxonomy): domain Bacteria; phylum Myxococcota_A; class Polyangia; order Nannocystales; family Nannocystaceae; genus Xiheibacterium. The sequence continues at coordinate 9,959 of DASZPU010000974.1, read as the reverse complement.
CGCGCGACCGATCCATCCGAGGAACGGCTCGCCGTCGATCTGCGCCGCGGGCCGCTGCAGCAGCTCCGCGAAGGCGCGGTTGTGCCACGTGACGAGCCCCGCGCGATCGAGCATGCACGACGCGATCGGCAGCGCGTCCGCGAGGCTCGCGTGCAGCTCCGCCGGCGCTTCCGACGGCAGCGATTGCGACGATGGGGGCTCTGCGGACATGGAGCGAGCTATCCGAGCGGGTGCAGTCATGGTACCCCTTGCTGCGAACGCGATCGTGACCGAGGCACCGAGCCCCGCCGCCACCTGTGTGGTGCTCCGCCCTCGCGGCGACGAGCACGAGTGCTTCATGCTCGTGCGCAGCAGCAAGAGCCCGTTCATGCCGCAGGCGCTGGTGTTCCCGGGCGGGCGGCTCGATGCGGCCGATGGCGCGGCGGACGACGACGCCACGTGGCGCGCGGCCGCGCGTCGCGAGTGCTATGAAGAAGCCGGGCTCGAGCTCGACGCCGACGCGCTCGAGTGGTTCGACACGTGGTGCACGCCGTCCGCGGAGCCGCGGCGATTCCTCGCGCGCTTCTATCTCGCGCAGGTCGACCGCGAGGCGAGCGCGGCCGCCGACGGACACGAGACCGAGGACGGGCGCTGGTGCACCGCCGGTGAAGCGCTCGCGCAGTGGCGCGACGGCAAGGCCGATCTGCCGCCGCCGACGCTGTGCATCTTGATGCTGCTGCACGAGCACGGTGCCGCGGGTCTGCGTGCACGCGCGGGCTCGATGCTCGCCGCGCCGATCCTGCCGAAGGCCACGATCGACGGCGGCGAGATCCAGGTGGTCATGCCCCACGATCCCGGCTACGACGCGATCGACGGCGCGGCTGCACCCGCGCCCGATCGCATCGCCGGCCTGCCCATGCGCTTCGTGCGACGCGACAACCGGTGGGTGCCGTGCTGAGACGCTGCGGCTTCGTGCTCGCGCTCGCGATCGCGTGCGGCGGCGACAAGCGTCCCGCCGACGAGACCGCCGGTGGCGGCGGTGAAGATGCGCCCACGCCCGCGGTGCCCGAGCCACCGCGCGACGTGCAGCCCAGCACGCGCGCAAGTGCGTTGCTCGAGTGGCTCGACCCCGATGCGGTGATGGTCGCGTACTCGCGGCTGCCCGCCGATCTCGATCCCGATGCGGTCGCGACCGTGTTCGCGATCCCGCCGAAGGCCGCGCGCCTGTTGCAGGACGCGGCCGGCATCGAGGAAGCGCTCGACGCCGTGTTGCCGGCCGAAGCGGCGCGCCCGTCCGAGTGGCTCGCACCCGAGTCGCTCGCGATGGCCTCGCTGCTGGGCTCGGGCACGTATGTCGTGCGCGGCTCGACGCGTCCGAAGGCCGAGGTGCTCGCGATCCTGCAAGGCGCACGCATGCGCCCGCAGGAGGTCGAGGGTTTCACGATGCTCACGCCCGAGAACCCGTTTCCGTTTCGCGTGGTGTTCTTGCGCGACGACGTGCTCGCGTTCGTGCCGGTGAAGGAGATCGGATCGGGGCTCGGTCCGCTCACCGCGGGTCGCGATCTGCCCGCGGGTGCCGCCGAGCGCGAGCTCGCGAAGGTGCTCGAAGAAGATCCCGACATCGCGCTGCAGCTCATGGCCGCGGGGCCGCTGCTGCACTTCGATCTCGGCAGCGACCTCATCATGTTCCTGATCCGTGCGCGCACGTGGCAGACCACCGGCCTCGACGTCGAGCTGCGCATGCAACCCGACGGCGATGCGGCCGCGGCCGCGGACGCGTTGAGCAAGCGCGACGTGGGGCTCGAGAGCGCGGCGATCCGTTCGCTGTGTGGCCGCGTCGCGTTCGGCGTCGATGCCACGTTCGTCGAAGGTCGACTGCAGCTCACGCCCGAGGATCTCGCGGTGATGAAGGTGCGGCGATGAGCGCCCGCGCGGGCCTCGTCGCGATGGCGATGCTGCTCGGTTGCCCGCAGAAACCCGATCCGCACCCGCCCGACGACGACGGCGGCAGCGCGACGACGCCGGAGCCCACGCGCGCACCGACCTGCGGCGGCGCGGCGACGATGCTCGCCGATCCGTCGCGCTCGCTGCCGCACGGCGCCACGATGGTCGCGCTGATCGAGCTCGGCGATCCCACGATCGCCGAAGCGCTCGCGCAGATCTCCGATCACGCGCGCGACGAGCACACCGCGCTGCCGGTGCGCTCCGCGTTCTCGATCGCGCAGTGGAGCTGGGAAGTGCCGCTCGTACAGCAGGCGCTGCAGCGCCAAGGCTTCGTCGCGGGCGAGCTCGCGGCCGTGCACATGGACGCCGTACCGCCGCTGTGGATCATGCCGCTCGGCTGCTCCCTCGCCGAGGCGCTCGCGGTGCTCGAGCACGACGCGCAGCTGTCCGTCCGCGATCTCGGCGAAGCTGCGATCGCGAGCCCCGTCGCCGGCTCCACGTTCGCGTTCGACGTGTTGCTCCACCGCGATGCGATCGCGCTCGTCGCGGCCGGCAAGGGCCGCGAGGCGCTCGCAGCCTGGCGCGATCCGGCCCCCGACACCGGCCTGCCTGCGCCCAAAGCGGGCGGCGTGGTCGCGAAGATCGAGCGAGCGCCGATCCGCATGTTGCTGCGACCGAGCGGCCTCGTCGCGCCGGATGCCGCGAGCACGAACGCGGTCGAGCGTCGCTATCGCGTGACGGCGACGGGCGTGGTCGCGATCGACGACGCGTGAGCTACCGAAGCTGTCGGCCGGCGGGTCGGCTCCCGTCCGGGAACCCCTGGGGGCCCACATCCGTGGCACGCGCGGGCCCTTCGGATCTGTCGATCGTCGCGCAGCATCCGTGATACCGTGCCCCCGATCTCAAGGAGCATCGTTCCCGTGAACTTCGCGCGCAGCTTCTTCGCACCGACACTCGTGCTCGCCCTCGCTCTCGGAGCGACGGCGTGCAAAAAGGACAAGCCCGACGGCACCAATCCACCCGATGGCAACACCGGCGGCAACGTAGCCGGCAGCGACGGCGGCAGCGGCGGAAGTGCCGATGGCGGCTCCGGTGCGGGCGAAGGCGGCGGTGCCGAAGGTGGTGGCGCAGAAGGTGGCGGCGAGAAGCCCAAGACGTGCGAAGCCAAGACCGCCGACGCACCGACCACGCTCTTCGGCGAGCAGGTCTTCATCCGTCCGCCGGTCAACGTCACGCTCGCGGAAGAGAACCCCACGATGGCGGTCGGCCACGTGTCGGGCGGCTTCGTGTCGGCGTGCGAGGCCACGATCGATCGCATGACGCTGCTCGTGTTCGAGCACGACGCGAAGAAGAAGCAGACGCCGAAGGACTTCGCGATCGACTTCATCGATCACTACCTCGCGAAGGGCGGCTACACCGGCGGCACGAAGAGCGATCCCGTCGTCGACAACAAGACCGACTACGACCTCGCGGTCGAGTACCCTGCGGCCGGCGGCCAGCCCGCGAGCGTGCTCTACATCGCGGTGAAGCAGCGCCACAAGAACTTCTTCACGATCGTCTACCAGACGCGCCCGGACGAGTACCCGCTGCTCAAGCCCACGTTCACCGCGTCGGCGAACACGCTGCTCGTGAAACCCCCGACCTGAGTCGGGCGGTTCTTCGTGCGTCGCACGCCCGCCCGGCCTTGCGCCCGGCGGGCGTTCGCGTTACACCGTCGGCCGTTTCGGCCTCCGACCCCATCGTCCAGAGGCCTAGGACGCTGGCCTTTCAAGCCGGTAACACGGGTTCGAATCCCGTTGGGGTCGCCACCTCCCTTCGCGTGCGCGCGAAGCGGGCCTGTAGCTCAGCCTGGTAGAGCAGCGGACTTTTAATCCGCGGGTCGCGGGTTCGAATCCCGCCGGGCTCACCGGACGACCGGTGACGAACAGCCGCGTATCATGGTGCGCGATGCGATCGAAGCTCATGTGGATCGTCGCGCTCGCGATCGGGTGCGGCGACGCCGGTGACGGCGACGGCACGAGCGCGTCGAGCGAAGGTGGGCCGTCGAGCAGCGCCGGCACGACGACGATGTCGGTCGACACGAGCGCGGGCACCACGAGCGGCAGCGACGAGTCCGCCGACACCGGCATCGATCCGACCGACGGCGGTGGGCTCAGCCACGGCTTCGTGCAGCTCCGGCTCGCGCGCGCCGAGAGTGCGACGGAGGATCCGTTCGTCGGCACCGCGCAGGTGATCGCGGTGCTGCAGTACGCCGAGTGCTTGACCGCGTTCTACGACGCCAATCCGAACCTGCGCCAGGACGGGCCCGACGGTGCGGCGATCTTCGGTGGCGACGAGCTCGGCGGCGAAGGCTGGCTCGATCGGCTGTGCTCGCCGGCGATCGTCGGACACGTCGATTGCTCGGTCGACGCGATCGTGCAGGACCTCGGCGCGACGAAGCGACTCACGGTCGTGTACACCGTGTCGGGTCCGATCGAGGACGGCTTGCTGCTCTTCGGTCCGTTGCCGACGGAGGCGACGGCGATGTGCGATGGCGGTGTGCAACCGATCGTGCGCGTCGCGTCGACCGACGCAGTCACGGGCAACGCGGAGAACGGCACGCAGCTCTGGGGCACCGAGTCGTTCTCGCCGAGCGAAGCGGTCACGAACCAGATGAGCCCGATCCAGATCCACGCGGTCGCGGTCGGAGGCTGACGTGCGCACACGAGCGCTCGCGCTGATCCTCGTCTGTGCGTGTGGCAAGCGCCCGGTCGAAGCGCCCACGGTCGCGCCTGCGCCCGCGCCTGCGCCCGCAGCGGTCGATGCGGCCGCGCCCGTCGATCCGAACGCGCCGATCGACGTGTCGGCGGATCTCGAGAAGCTGCGCGGGCAAGCCGGCTTGCCCGCGCTCGCAGCCATCGTGATCGACGGCGAGCGCACCGTCGCGCAGGGCGTCGCCGGCGTGCGTCGCATCGGCCACGATGCGAACGCGGAGCTGGGCGACGCGTTCCATCTCGGCTCCGACACGAAGGCATTCACAGCGTTCGTCGCGGCGCGCCTCGTCGACGCCGGCGTCGTCACGTGGGACACGAAGCTCGTCGACGTGTGGCCGGCGCTGAAGAAGCGCATGCATGCCGATCTGCGCAACGTGACGCTCGCGCAGCTCCTCCAGCATCGCGCCGGGCTCGCGCCCGATCCCAAGGATCGCAAGCTGCTGCTGCAGCCCGCCGATCGTCCGCTCGTCGAGCAGCGTCGCGTCATCGTCGAAGCAGTGCTCGCCGACAAGCCGATCCACGCGCCGGGCAAGCAGTTCGCGTACTCGAACACCGGCTACATCGTCGCGGGCGCGCTGCTCGAAGCGAAGACCGGCAAGAGCTGGGAGGAGCTCGTGCGCGAGCACGTGCTCGATCCGCTCGCGCTCGCGAGCTGCGGCTTCGGACCCACGGCGACACCCGATGCGGACGGCGGCGTGTGGGCGCACGGCGGCGAGTCACCGAGCTACGTCGCGCTCGCGATCGACAATCCGCCCGCGTTCGGACCGGCGGGCACGATGCACTGCGCCCTGCCCGACTGGGCCACGTTCGCGCGCGCGCAGCTGTTGCGCGATCCGAAGCTGTTGCGCGACGAGACCTGGACGGTGCTGCACACCGCGTTGCCGCTGCCCGATCGCGGCGGTGGCTATGCGATGGGCTGGCTCACCGCCGAGCTGCCGTGGGCGAAGGGCGTCGTGCTCACGCACGACGGCAGCAACACCGTGAACTACGCGTCGGCGATGCTGCTCGTCGATCAGCGCATCGCGGTGTTGGTCGCGACCAACGCGGGCGATGCCGCGGCACAGCGCACCGTGGTCACCTCGGTGGTCGGGCTCGCGCAGCGCTTCGGATCGGCGCGCTGAACTTTCCTCCAGCGGGCCTGCAACCGCGGGGCGGGCTCGTGCATCGGCCCGCGGCATGAAGACCGGAACCAAGATCGGCCTCGTGCTCGGCGGCGTGATGATCATCGGCTATTTCGCGAGCGCGGCCACGCTCGGTGCAGAGATCGGCCAGAGTTGCGACAAGGAGTGGGGCTGCAAGGGCCTGTCGGCCTCGTGCCTCGAAGGCCCGCAGCCCTTCTGCTCGCGCGCATGCGAGGCCGATGGCGATTGTCCGAGCGGCTGGAGCTGCGGCGATGTCGCGGTGCTGACCTTCGACGGCAAGAGCGAGAAGCCCGAGGAGAGCAGCACGAAGATGTGCCTCCCGCGGTCGTGACCTGGTCGTGGCCCCGCCGACTTGCAATGTCGGCGGGCAACGATAGGATCGCGCGCGCATGACGAAGTCGATCCGTCTCCTTGCCCTGTCCTTCACGCTCGCTGCTTTCGCCTGTGATGACGGCGGTGAGGATGCAGAGCCCGATCACGCGCGCACGCAAGGCGTGCTCGACCTGCAAGGCGACACCGCCGCGGGCGCGACCGTGTTCATGATGATCTGCGGCACTTCGGCGTGCCACGGCGCCGACGGCAACACGCCCGGCACCGCCGACACGAAGAAGCTCAGCGAGGAGATCCCCGGCCGCGACGATCGCAACATCGTCAACGTCATCCTCAAGGGCGAGGGCCCGATGCCGCCGCAAGAGGCGATCTTGAACGATCAGCAGATCGCCGACGTGCTCGCCTACGTGCGCGACACCTTCGGTTGATCGAAGCGACGACGCGGCGCCGCTGCGACGCCGCGGCGGAACGCTTCGCGCATCACCAGCACCGTCACCCACGCGCGGAACGGTCGCCACGCTTCGGCGATCGCCGCGAGCTCTTTCATGGTCGGCGTGCGCGGCAATCCGTAGACCGCCTGCACGCCGCGGCGCAGCGCAGGCATCGTCGTGGTCAGCGCGTCGGCCGGGCCGCAGCCGCGGATCCACGTCGCCTCCGCGAGATTGCGATCGAAGCCCGACAGCGCGCGCAGCTCGGCCAGCGCGTCGGGTGTGGCGGCGAGGCGCGCCGGGTCGAGTCGTCCGGCCAGCGCATGCTCGGCGATGCCGCGCAGGCGTTGCCACGTCGCGCTCGACACGTTCGGCGCGCTCGCATGTGCGAGCACGGACTGCGGACGTGGAAACGACGGAAGGCCATCGGGCGCGACGTCACCGAAGCGCTGCGCGAGGCGTTCCTGCACGAGCGCGGCGCGGCGCATGCCGACCGCGCCTGCGAGCACGTGCCAGCCGGCGGCGACCCACGGCGAGAAGAACACGATCGTGCGCGCGCCGGGATCGTCGGCGACGAGTCGCTGCAGCTCGGGCTGCGACGCGAGCACGCGCGCGAAGGCATCACCGTCGTGATCGAGGCCGAGGACGCGCGCGAGCTGGCGCGTCAGCGTCTCGCGGTCGCGCGTGCCGGTGGCCTCGACGAGCACTGCATCCTGCGACTCGCGCAGCGTGACGCCCACCACGTCGAAGCTGCCATCGAGCGGAAAGCACAGCCGCACGGCGCCATCGCTGGCGCAGCTGCGAGAGGCTCGCATGCAGCCGCACGTGAGCGTGCGAGCGAGCCGCAGCGTGAACGCGCGCGACACCGGTAGCGCGAAGCGGAGGTCAGCGGTCATCGGGCTCCTGGCTCAGGCGCGCGAGCGTGCGCGCGAGCGCATTGGGATCGTCCGCGCCGAAGAAGGCACGATCGGTCGCGCGCACGCGCGCCGCAGCGGCGCGCAGCATCTCGCGACCACGATCGGTCGGCGCGACGCGCCACGAACGGGCGTCGTCGCGATCGGGCACGCGCGCGAGCACACCGGCGTCCTCGAGCACGCGCACCACCTGCGACGCGGTCATGAGATCGACGCCCGCGAGCTCGGCGACGTCGCGCTGCTTCGGCGGCGTACGATCCTCGCGCGAGAGCCAGCCCGCCGCCCCGAGCACGAAGAACTGCGTCGCGGTGAGTTCGTGGGGCGCGAGCGCATCGCGAACCGCCGCCTTCCAGCGCAGCGCCGCCTTCCACAGGTGATAGCCGGGGCTCGCGAACGGCCCCACCGGCTCGCGCGGCGCGGTCACCCGCTCAATATAGTAAGTACACTTATCATCGTCAAGCGTGCTAGCCTCGCTCGCGAAGGGAAGGCCCGCGCGAGCGGGTCCCCGCGGGAGTCACCCCCGCAGCAGCCGCGCCGAGAGCAAGCAGGAGGTGTGGGATGTCCGACAGAGTGCTGGAGAAGCTCGCGTTGCTCGCGATCGATCTCGCCGGCTACACGCGATGGGCAACGCGCTGCGAGGCGCTCGACGTCGCGTCGATGCTCGAGCGCTACTACGATGCGATGGCAGCGATCGTGCGAGCGCACGGTGGTCGCGTCGTGAAGCTGATCGGCGACGGCGTGTTCGCGGTGTTCCCCGAAGCGCAGACCGTCGCGGCGATCGACGCAGCGCTCGCGGCGTTGAAGTGGGAGACGAGCGATCCGCGGCTGCGCATCGGCGCATCGCTGCACGTCGCAGCGGTCGCGACCGGTGAGATCGGCAGCGGCCCCGAGCGTCGCTGGGACGTCATCGGCGCGGGCGTGAACCACCTCTTTCGCATGGGCGGCGGCGCGGGCCTGCGCGTGTCCGAGCCCGCGTACCGCAAGCTGCCCGCGCAGCGGCGGCAGGGCTGGCGCAAGGAAGAGCCGCCCGCGACGTACCACTTCGACGGCACCTGAACGCAAGCACGGTGCCGCGGCGAAGGTAAGCCGGCAGACGCATGTCTGCTCATGGGCCTCGCCGTCGGTGGGCCCGGCTACCGCAGCGCGCGGTTCAAGCGGAAGCGCGCGTCATCCGAGGCGAATTGCGGCCTCGTTCGAATCGCTGGCTCCGGAAATCCGTCGGGGTGTCGATGTCGTACACACCAAGAATGCCGACGATGCTCGCCCGCTTCGCCCTGGTGCTCGGTGTGTCCCTCGCTGCGGTCGCGCCGATGCGCGCCGCAGAGGCGGCGACGAGCCAGCGCGGTGCGCTGGTGCGCGTCGAGGTGATCGAAGACGGTGCACGCACCCGCAGCAGCAAGACGGTCACGTGGGATCACACCGCGAGCCTTTCGCTCGACGTCGGTGGCCACGCGCATCGCCTCGCGATCACGCCGAGCCGTCGCGATCGCGGCGTCGCGCTGTCGGTGGATCACGATCGCGACGGCGACACGATGGCGAACGATCTCCGCGTCACGAGCGCGGAACGTCGCGTGGTGATCGAAGAAGGCGACACGCGCGTGGTCGTCACCGTCGTGCCGGTCACGATGCATCTCGACACGGACGGCTGACGGCTTTCGGGCCCCGCCGCCCTCGCTTTGCTACGATGCGCGGGTGCTCGCGCTCGCCGCCTGGCTCGCGCTCGGACCTGCAGAGGTCGCCGCTGCGCCGTCCGCCGACACGCCAGCGGGCATCACCGTCGAGTGGAACGCCGCGCCCGGCTGCCCACCGCGCGAGGTCGTCGAGACGCGGCTCGCCGAGCTGCTCGGTGCGCCGCTCGCCGCATCTGCGCGCGTCGACGTGCGCGCGCGCGTCGAGCGAGTGAGCGACGGCTTCACGCTGCACCTTCGACTCGAGACCGCCGCCGGCACCGACGAGCACACGCTGAGCTCGCCCGACTGTGACGTGCTCGCGGATGGGGCGGCGCTCGTCGCTGCAGTCGCAGCCGATCCGCTCGCGGTCGATCGCACGATAAAGGAGCCCGCGAAGCCCATCGACACCACACCACCCGAGGTGTTGCCCGACCAGCCGGTGAAGCCTCCGACGTCGCCGCCGAAACCACGGCAACCGCTTCGGCTGCTGCGCTTCGCGTTGCGGGCCGAAGGCGTGCTCACGCATGGCGTGCTGCCGAAGCTCGGGTTCGGTCCGATCGTGACGCTCGGGCTCATCGGTCCGCGTTGGCGTGCCGAGCTCGCGGCGATCTATCTCGCGCCGCGCAAAGCGTTCGTCGACGCGATGCAGACGAGCGGCGCGGCGATCAGCAGCTGGTCGTTGCGCATGCGCGGCTGTGGCGTGCCGGTGTGGCGAGAGCTCGAATTCCCGCTGTGCGCCGGCTTCGAAGGCGGACAGCTGAGCCCGCAGCCGATCGGCACCGCCGCGAATCCCAACACG
>DASZPU010000973.1:0-3845 GCA_035550195.1 Nannocystaceae bacterium | reverse complement strand
CGTTGATCGGCGAACGCGACCAACTCGCGACCGATCGCCATGCGTAGCGACGCGATGGTCCAAGGCTTGCCCGACGGCGACGACGCGACGCGACGTGTGAGCGCGTCCTGCGGTAGCTCGCTGCGATTGCTGGCGTGCCAGGCCGCGGCCTTGTGCAGGTACGTCGCGGTCGCGCCCCCTTCTTCGCCGTGTTGCTCGACGAGCTCGAACACCCGCGATGCGAGTGGCCCGACGGAGAGCTCGCGCACGCGCTCGATCGCGCGATGGAAGCCCGCGTCCTGGATCACCGCATCGCGGGTGAGCGTGTGCTCGAGCCGCGGCGACCACACCTTGAACGCGATCGGCCCGAGATCCGCCGCGGGCCCGAAGTGACGCGACGACTCGTATAGCGTGAGCCCGTTGTTGTAGAAGCCGCAGAACGGCGCGTCGTCTTCGCGGTGACCGACGACGATGCGCCCGATCTCGTCGCTCTGCTCGACGCGACACGGCGCCTCGGGCAGATCGAAGGGCTCGCGGATCGGCGCGCCCCGGAAGCGCACCTCGGCCGCGACGTGACGGCACCAGAAGCGCAGCGAGGCTTCGACGCGCGTCGCGATCTCTTCGAACTGTGCCTTGGTCGCGCGCTTGATGACGTCGATGCGCGTGCCGTCGAACGGAGTGTCCAGCGAGATGAGATCGAAGGAGCGATCGCGATGGAACAGCACGCGCCAGCGCTCGCCTTCACGCGAGGTGTCGACGCAGACGGCCTCGGGATCGAGCGCGAACACCGACACGAAGCCGATGCCGAACTTGCCGATCTTGGTGCGATCGCCGTCCTTGCTCGACGAGAACAGCCGCGTCAGCTTCTTCTCGACGATCTGCCGCGTCATGCCCTCGCCGAAATCGTCCACGTGCACGGTGGCGATGCCGTTGCCATCCGCGCCGGGTTCGTACGTCACGTCGACTTCGATCTCGCCGCTACCCGCGTCGATCGAGTTCTGCACGAGCTCGCGCACGAACGCATACGGATCGGCGAACTGATGGACCAGCTCGTCGAGCGCGGCACGGATGGTCGGTGCGGAGGAGTCGGCCACCGCGGAGCCCGGACGGTCGCAATCCTACCAGGCGCGGTCGCTTCCGGTGTTCGAATGGAAAAGCCGCGATCACCGGAATAGCCGCACCCGCGACCTGGTAGGGTCGCCCCATGTCCAAAGCCGGCAAGAAGTTGGTCGCCCTCGCAGCAGTCGGGGGTCTCGTGGCGACGACGTGGATGGTGGGTAGCAAGATCTTCGGCGACGACGAGGTCGGCGAAGCGGGCGCCCGTCATGCGGTGAACCAGGTGTGGATCGAGCGGATCCCCAGCGATCAGCGCGACATGATCAATCATTTCGTGCTCGTGAAGCATCCGCAAGGCAAAGTCGGCGGCTTCGGCAAGTCGTCGCAGTGGCGACATTTCGTCGAGCTGTTCCAGTGGGGCCTCGAAGGCGAGCGCCTCAGCGTGTTCCTCCCGCAGGAGCGTCAGAAGGCGCAGCTGCGCGTGCGCACCTGGGAGTGCTCCGGTGAAGCGCCCGATCCGTTCGAGCTGTGCCTCGAGCTGAGCAACGGCAAGCGCTCGATCAAGATGTTCAGCCGCAAGGACTGGGTCATCGAGCCGCACGACGTCGAGGGCTCGATCGCGAGCATCGCGGAGGAGCAGCCCGAGCTCGCCGAAATCCTGCGCGAGGACGGCCTCGACCACGAAGCTGCGCCCGAAGCCGGTGCGGAGTCGTGGGACGAAGTGGATCTGCTCACGCGCTGAGCGGCTTCAGCTGTAGGGCGCGGCGTGCGACGATGAGCCGATGCTCGTCGCGCGCGCTCGCCTGAGTTGGATCCTCTGTGCGCTCGTCGGTTGCAGCGACGATGGTGTCGCCGCGATGGACGAGACGTCGTCCGGCGCAGGCACGACGCTCGCACCGACGACGAGCACCACCGATCCGACGACGAGCGCCGACACTTCGAGCAGCGGCAGCGTCGGCAGCACCGACGAGGGCAGCTCGAGCACCGGTGAGCCCGGCGATCCACCCGAGCTCGCACCGCTGTGCGCCGGCGGATTCCCGCTGTCGTTCGAGCGCCCCGACGAAGGCGAACCGCTCGACGACGCCGAGCTCTCGCAAGCGACCGCGCGCTACCTCGAGCTGCTCGAGAGCGTGCGCTGGCTCGATCTCGTCGACGAGCGCGTGCACGGCTGGCCGCAGAGCGATCCCGACGGTCGCTATTGGTACGGCACGTGGTGGAGCGGCGTGACGCTGGTGAAGCAAGGCGGCACGATCACCTACGCACACGCGGATCACGGCGCGGACAACAACGGGCTGCGCACGGGGCCGGTGCTCGAGGGCGTGTGCTACGCGAGCACGTTGTGGCCGTCCCCCGAACGCGAGCGACTCGCGCGTCGGATGATCCGCGGCTTCAACGCGTGGATCCGTGCGATGCAGCGCGAAGCCGACGATCCCGATGGGCCGATGTTGTGCCGCGCGTTCTATCCGCAGTCGATCGACGACGACGACCTCGGCATCCACATCGACTACGACCTCAATCGCCCCGGCGTCGACGCGGATCCCAGCGAGTACGTGCATGTCGCCGCGAACCCCGACTGGGGCGACGTGTGGATCAAGAACAAGCGCAGCAAGGACGACATCGGGCACATGCTGCGGGCGATCGCACAGCTCGGTAGCTGCACCGGTGCGTTCACGGACCCCGACACGCTGGCCGACTTCGAAGAGCTGCGCACCAGCTACTCGGCGTGGGCACGCACGGTCGAGGACAACGGTTGGACCATCGCGACGCTCGACAAGAACGCGGAGCTCTGGCTCCCCGAGGATCTGCTCGCGCGCTTCTTGCCGGCGGAGTGCGCCTCGCGGCTCGCGATCCGCCTGCTCGGACACCTCGACTCCGGCACGCTCGAGTGCGGCAACGGCATCGGCGAGCTCGACGAGGTCATCATCGCCAGCAACGATCACAACGGGAACATCCTGCGCAGCTTCCACGAGGCCGCCGCCAACAACGCGCTGCTCGCGAACGATCTCGAGCTCGCGCAGGCGCTGCTCGACGGCATGACGCTGCGCATCGAGCAAGGCATCGACGGGCTCGAAGGCGTGGCGGATCCGGTGCCGTACCTCGGCGAGCAGGACCTGTTCGACATGCTCACGCACGGCGCTTCGGCCGGCGTCCCGCTCACCTCGCGCGAGGTCCGGTGGCTGCACGCCCGCATCGAGGACGCGATCGCGAGCTACGCCAATCCCGACCTGCAGGGTGCCCTACACGTGTTCGACGCCGCCACGCCCGACGGTGACTACGTGTACGAGCCCTACGGCACTTCGATCAGCTTCGTAGGGCTCGGTGCGCTGCTCGGTACGTGCGCCTCGCCCTGCGCCAACCCGAGCAGCCGCCCGGCGCTCGACTGCGACATGATCGCGGCCTATTCTCCGTGAGCAATGATTCCGCTGCTCGTCGCGCTGTTCGTGCTCGGAGCCGTGATGCTCTCGGGCGTACGCGTGATGCGTGAGTACGAGCGCGGGGTCGTGTTCCGGCTCGGGCGTGCGCGCAAGCAGATGATCGGCCCCGGCCTCGTCCTGATGCTGCCGCTCGGCATCGATCGCGCACGCATCGTCGATGTGCGCACGAAGGTGGTGCAGATCCCTCCGCAAGAGGTGATCACGCAGGACAACATCTCGATCATGGTCGACGCCGTCGTCTACATCACGGTCGAGTCGCCCACGCACGCGATCCTCGAGGTCGAGCAGTTCATGACCGCGACGCTGCAGCTCGCGGCCACCACGATGCGCGCGGTGATCGGGCGCATGGACCTCGACGAGATCCTCGCGCATCGC
>DASZPU010000972.1:0-3355 GCA_035550195.1 Nannocystaceae bacterium | reverse complement strand
CCCGGCCACGGCGGAACGACCGCGAGCGGACGCTCGACCCCCTACGGCTCGCGGGCACCGAGCGGAATGCTCGAGAAGGACTTCAACCTGGGACTCGCACGCCAGGTCGCCGCGCGGATCGGTCGCGGCGTAGTGCTCACGCGCAACGCCGACACCAACCTCTCGCTCGGCGATCGCGTCGCGCTCGCGCGTCGCTGGGGTGCGCGCGCGTTCGTGTCGCTGCACGCGAATCCCAACTCGATCGGTCGCGGTGTCGATGCGTGGATCCACCCGGGGGCGTCGACGGCATCCCATGCGCTCGCGCGCAACTTGCTCGATGGCATCGCCCGTCGCGGCACGCGGATCGCCGGCGTGCACTCGGCCGACATCGCGGTGCTGCGCCCCGATCGACTGCCGCACGGCGCCGCCGCGTGCATGCTGGAAGTGGGCATGCCGCAGCAGGGCTACGGCAACCCGCATCTCGGGCTCGATCGCATCGCGTACGGCATCGCCGACGCACTGCGTGCGATCGCGGCACCGCCGTACGACCCGCGCTCACCGCAGGATTCCATCGCCGCGATCGAGCGCTGGAGCGCCGACCTCTCCGAGTTCCTGCTCGGCGTGCCCGCATCCGCATGCGCGATGTTCCCCCACGCATCGATCTGCAAGCTCTACACGTGCCGCGGCAGCAGCTGCTACCAGCCAGCCGGACCGGCGCCGACGGGCTTCTTCATCGCGCCCGATCGCATCCTCACCGCGGGCCACGTCACGCGCGGCACCACGTCGTGCCACGTGGCGCCCGGCGAGGCCAACAACTCGCCGGCGAACAGCTTCGACATCAACGATCCCAGCTGCTTCATCACGCATCCGCGCTACACGAGCGGCAGCGACTGGGACCTCGGCGTGATCAAGGTGCCGAGCCAGTCGGTCGACTGCTTCGATCTCGGCGTGATCGAGCAGAGCGTGCAGCAGGGCGTCACGGTGTGCGGCTACGCGGCCGACATCTCGGCCGCCGATCTCGAAGCCTGGCAGATGAGCACGCAGATCGATCCCAACCTGCAGCACATGAGCGCGGGTGGATCCACGGCGACCGACAACCTCGAGACGCTCGTCTATCAGATCCAGACGCTGCCGGGCACCAGCGGCGCGCCCGTGATGTACGCGCGCGATGGTCGGCTCGAGGTCATCGGCGTGCACTCGGGCGGCGGCGGCTCGGCCGGCAACATCGGCAGCCGCCTCACGCCCGAGAAGATCCAGTGGGCACTGACCTGCTAGAACACTCGGACGGGCTCCTAGCCGCGGCTCTCCGCGACGGCACGCGCCACCGTCTCGCTCTGGCGTAGCCAGTCGAGCGACCAGAAGATGATGGTGTCGACGTCGCCCAGCGCGGCGGTGGCATCGATCGCCGCACGCACTGCGCTCGCGGGCGTGTGCCCGGCGATGCCCGACTGTCCGTACGCCGCGAGGCCCATCGCGATCGGCCGCTCGAAGAGCTTCGCGTAGCGATCGTGGAAGCGCGGCGGTGCGGCTTCCGGCGCGATCTTGCTGGTGTTGGTGGCGTACGCCTGCGGCACGACGTAGTCGCAGATCTCGGCGAGCGGGCCGAACTTCTCGACCGACGCGAAGCCGATCGCGTTCGCCCCCATCGGGCACGACAGCCCGGTGAAGCGCTCGTGCAGCCACGCCGCCGCCTCGCGCCGATCCATCGCCTGTTGCGCGAGCGTCCACGGTTCTTCGGCGTCCCACTGCAGCGACGACGCGCCGATCTTGCTGCACAGCGGCACGAGCTGCGCCGCCGCTTCCGAGATGTACGCCTTGTGCGGCATCAGCCAGCTCGTGACGTGGACCTCGAGACCGGCATCGCGCGCGCGCTGGGCGAGCGCTTCGATCTTCGCGACCGAGTGGGTGTCGAACTTCCGCGGGCTACGTGCCGCCGAGTGATCGTTCACGACGATGTCGATGCGTTGCAGCTTCGTGCGCACCGCCAGCTCGACCGCGGGGCCCGGCTCGCGCAGCGCCCGTGTGCCCGCCCATGCACCGATCGAACGGATCTTCGCCGCCGCCGTCGCGGGTACGGGCTGGGTCCGCGCTTCGCCCGAGATCGCCGCGACCAGCCAATCCGGCGCCGACGTGGCGGTGCGCTTGCCGGCGTAACCCTGCACCGCCGCGAGCGTCTTCGGCCCGAACACGCCGTCGTCCACGAGCGGCCAGCCGAGCTTCGTCAGCGCGCGCTGCAGTGCTTGGACTTCGGGACCGCGACTGTTCTGATCGAGCGTGGGCATGCGCGCGAGCGGCAGCAATCCACGTGCCAGCGATCATTGCGTGCAGTGGATGTCGACCAGCGTCACGCCTTCGTCGTAGATCTGGTGCTCGGCGAAGCGGTCGCGCAGGAGCTCTTCCATGCGCGCGGCGATGCGATAGCTCGCGCGCTCGTCCTGGCGGATCACGGTCATCGCGTTGCCGCCCTTCGTGCGCCGCAGCGCGAGGTCGAGGCCACCCGCGCCGTCGTCCCACCAGGTGGTGCGATCCTGGGGGCGCGCCGGAATCTCGCCGCACGACGTCCACACGTTCGACATCGGATCCGTGCGGTAGCAACAGCGGTTGATCACCGCGCCGCTGTCGTCGGTCGCGCCCGCGATCTCGAGCTCGAACACGCTGTAGCGATCGAGCAGCTTGGTGAGCACGCTCTGCCGGCGCAGCGCGTCGTCGCCCGCCGCCATCGCGGCCAGCGCTCCCTCGGCGTCCGCGCGCACCTGCGCGAGCGCGGCCTCGAGCTGGCCGACGCGTTCGCGCAACTCGGCGGCCTCGCCATTGCTCGCGAGGTTCTGCTCCGCGCGCTCGAGCTCGGCCTCGCGCGCGCGCAGCTCGGCACGTGTGGCATCGCGCTCGTCGGCGAGCGCGAGCACGTCGCGCGTGGTCTCGTCGAGCTTCTGCTCCTGGATCGTCGCGAAGACGAACAACACGACCATGAACACGTCGAGCAACGGCAGCAGATCGAGCCGATGCCGCGTGCGACTCACGGCGCGTCGCTCCGCGCCTCGAGCCCCTCGAGCAGCGCTTCGCGTACGTGTTGGCGCGCGCGATCGAAGACGCTCTCGCACGCGCCCGCGATCGCGGAGAGTGCGAGCGCGCCGACCAGCCCCCAGAACGTGGTGCCGAGCGCCATCGGCAAGCCCGCGCGGAAGCTGTCGAGGTCGGTGGGATCCGAGCTGACCAACGCGAACACGGTGCCGAGGATCCCGAGGTGCACCGAGTACTGGGCGAAGCGCTCGATCCACGAGGTCTTGCGCTGCAGCTCGACCAGCGTGCGCGCAGCCGACTCGACGCGATCGCCGGCCATCAAGCGCGCGATCTCTTCGAACGAGAGGTCGACGAC
>DASZPU010000971.1:0-6983 GCA_035550195.1 Nannocystaceae bacterium | reverse complement strand
GTGCGCACGGCGGCGGCACACCTCGCTGCGCCACACGTGGCGGCTGGCGACCCCGCGCTGCGCGAGCGGCTGAGCGAACGCGTGCTCGCGATCGTCGCGACCCCCGAGGCACAGCCGGGCGCCCATGCAGCGATCGTCGCGCTTGCCCGTGAGGCGCTCGTGATCGAGCTCGAGCGTCGCTTCGATCTCGACGGGCTGCTCGCGGCGATCAAAGACGGCCAGGTGGGCCTCAAGCAGATCGCCGGCTTCCTGCTCGGACGCCGCGAAGGTGCGCTCGCGCGGCTCGGGCTCGAAGGTCTGCTCGCGCTCGCGAGCCACGAGCTCGCGGCCGTGCGCGCGGCCGGTCACGCGATCGTGCGCGGCGCCGCGGCCCAGCTCGCGCGCGATCCGTCGCCGTTGTTCGTGCTGGCCGAGAGCGAGTGGGACGACACGCGCGCGCTCGCGGCCGAGCTCTTGCGCGCGCTGCCGCTGGCGGTGCTCGGGCTCGACGGCCTGGTGGGCCTGTGCGACGCGACCGATGCCGGCGTGCAAGCGCTCGGTCGCGAGCTCGTGCAGCGTCACTTCGCCGAGCTCGATCCCGACGCGGTGCTCTTCCGGCTCGCCGAGCATCCGGCCCAGCACATGCGCAGCTACGCGCTAGAGCTGATCCGCGAGCACCTGCGCCCGGGCATGGTGCCGCTGTCGCGCATCGAGCCGTTCATGCGCACGACGCTGTTCGATCTCCGCCCCGATCGTCGGCTGAAGGTCGGGCTGCTCGACTTCATGCTCGCGCGCGGCGCGATGGACGAGCGCCAAGCCGAGCTCGTGGTCGGCATCCTCGGCGACGTGCTGCGCACCGCGACCGTGTTCGACTTCCAGCGCATCGTGCAGATCGTCACCACGCTGCAGCTCGCCTACCCCAGCGCGACCTCGGACCTGCGCCTGTCGGAGCCCGCATGAACGTGGAGTTCAAGTACGCGGGCCAGAGCGGAGTGGTCGCCGGGCTGCACTCGGCCCGCGTCGCGTTCGCCACCAACGCGCTGCGCGAGGCCGCGTTCTTCCGCGGCGAGCTCGCGCGACCGCTCGTGCTGCGCGATGCGATGGCGGCGCTGTTCGCCGTCGTCGTGAGCGACCTGAAGTTCCGCGTGCGCGACCGCGTGGCCTTTCGTGCGTGGCTGGAGGAGCAAGACCGCAAGTTCCTGCGCTCGCTCTCGGTGCGCACCGAAGACGTCCGCACGCAGATCGAGCAGCGCGAGGCGAGGCTCGCGGAGCTGGATGCCGAGCGCGCCGCGCTGCGCAAGCCGTTCAATACGGCGCGCCGCGCCTACTTCGAGCACGCGTGGGCCGATCAATACGAGCTCGAGTACGTGCTCGATCCGGTCATCACGATCCACCCCGACGAGCTCTCGTTCGAGGCCTTCTCGCGCGACGAGAGCAGCTACGCCCGCGTCGCGCTCAAGTACGATCTATTCGCGAAGATCGACGCGTTCGAGTGCGGCACCACCAACGTCGACTTCTCCACGCGACTGCATCGGCAGCTCGATCGCATGCGCTCGTATCGCTCCACGCGCTTCGACGTCGATGCCGGCGGCTTCACCGTGGCCACCGGCAGTGACGACGTGCACCGCGAGAAGAAGATCGACGTGCCCGAGAGCTGGGTGAACGGCTTCTTGCAGGTGCAGAGCGTGATGACGCTGGGCCTGCGTCGCATCCGCCTCGCGCCGATCGACGTGTTCAACCTCTGCCGCATGCTGGGCCGCTTCAGCGCCAAGACCTCGCCGCGCGCGTTGCGTTGGCTGCTCGAGCCCGGCCGCCCCACCCGCGTCGTGCTCGAGCCGTGGGAACGCATCATCGAGCTCTCGCCGGGCTCGATCGACACCGGCACGAAGCCCGGCTTCATCCGCACCTGGGGTCGCGATCGCATCAAGCTGCTCGCGCGCGTGCTACCGGTGCTGCAACACGTCGACGTCTACCTCGCGGGCCACGGCCTGCCGTCGATCTGGGTCTGCGATCTCGGCGACGTGACGCTCACGCTCGGTCTGTCGGGCTGGACCGATCAGGACTGGAGCGGAGGCGCTTCGTTCGAGCTGCTCGCGCGCCGACTCGACGCCGACGCGGCCGCGCTCACCACGACCTACGAAGTGCTGCGACGCGAGCAGAAAGCCACGGTCGCGCAGCTCGCCCAGCTCACCGCGCTCGGTGAGCAGCGCGCGCGCGCATGCGTGTCGTTCCTGTGCCAGTCGGGCCGCGCGATGTTCGATCTGTCGAGCGAGCTCGTGCGTCACCGCGACCTCTTCTTCACGCCGTTCTCCGCACAGGCCGCGATCGCGCAGGCAGACGCGGCCAGCGAGCAGCAGGATCCGCGGGCGAAGGCCGCGCGCGCGGTGTTCGAGAACGGCGACGCACGCTTCACCGCGCGCCGTCCCTACCCCGGCGGATACAAGCTGTCGGGCAGCGTGCGCGGCACCGACGACGAACGCACGCGTCCGTTGCTCGACGTCGATCACGAGGGCCGCATCGTCACCGCGACCTGCACCTGCAAACACTTCCGCACGCACCAACTCACCAAGGGCCCGTGCGAGCACATGCTCGCGCTGCGCTACGCCCACATGGCGCGCCTGCGCGCCGAAGACGATTCCAAGGGAGGTTGATCCGCCGCAGACGGAGCATCAGCAAGCGACACAGAGCTCAGCCAACCGCACGGTGCTACGCCGTGCTTGCCGACATGCCAGGCATTCGTCACGAGCCCGTTCGGCACCACCGGACCGCAGGTAGCCCGGCCCTAGCTGGGTTGGTCCCCTCGGTCCCCGGACCTTACGGCTACCCGCGGTCCGCTTCAGTGGAACGGTCTCGTCCGGAGAGTGTTCGTGAGCAACGCTGATGCTCCGTCTACGGCGCAACAACTTCTCGTCACCACCATCATGTCCGACGCCGACGAAAAAGCCGCGCTCTATCGGCAGCTGGTCACGCAGTCCGATCCGTGGCTCGTGCTCGAGCGCATGCGCAGCCTCGGCTTCTGGCCCGAGGACGAAGAGGTCCCCGACGAGAGCGCGGCGGCGAAGGCCGAGCGCGAGCGACTCGAGGACGAGCTGGTGCGCCTGCGCAAGCAAGGCGTGACGGTCGCGAATCCGGAAGCCGCGCTCGCGAAGGAGCGCGTGCGCAGGTGGCAGGAGAGCAAGAAGCGACGCGCGCTCGCGAAGGTCGATCGCGAGGCGCAGCAGAAGGCGCGCGCGACTGCGTGGGCAGAGCAGCGCGCCACGACGATCGTGCACGCCGGTGACGGTGTCAGCGGCGGGCTGCAGGATCGGCAGAGCGACGTCGCGCGACTCGCCGCGCTCGGACTGCCCGAGCTGCACACGGTCGAACAGCTCGCGGCCGCAGCGGGGCTGACGCTCGCGCGCCTGCGCTGGCTGACCTACCACCGCAAGAGCGTCACGCTGGTGCACTACCACCGCTACGCGATCCCCAAGAAGACCGGCGGCGTGCGCCACATCAGCGCGCCGAAGACCGCGCTCGCGGATGCCCAGCGCTGGATCCTCGACCACGTGCTCGTGCGCGTGCCGCCGTCGAGCTGGGCGCACGGCTTCGTGGCGCATCGTTCCACCATCACCAACGCGTCGCCGCACACCGGCCGCAAGGTGGTGATGAACCTCGACCTCGAGAACTTCTTTCCCACGCTCGACTTCCGGCGCATCAAGGGCGTCTTCCGTCGGCTCGGCTATTCCGAGTCGGTGGCGACGACGCTCGCACTGCTCACCACGGAGCCGCCGCGCACGCCGGCGCAGCTCGACGGGCGCGTCCACCATGTCGCGCTCGGTGAGCGTGTGCTGCCGCAGGGCGCGTGCACGAGCCCGGCGCTCACCAACATCGTCTGCCGTCGCCTCGATGCGCGGCTCGCCGGGCTCGCGCGCAAGTTCGAGTTCGTCTACACGCGCTACGCCGACGATCTCACCTTCTCCGGCGACGAGCTCCCGAAGCTCGGTGCGTTGCTCGGCGCGGTGCGCCGCGTGATCACGGCCGAAGGGTTCGTCGAGAACGCCGCGAAGACGCGCATCATGCATCGCGGTCGACGGCAGGAGGTCACCGGGCTCGTGGTCAACGAGCGCGTCGGGCTCTCGCGCACGCAAAGGCGGCGCTTGCGGGCGATCCTCCACAACTGTGCGAAGACCGGCATCGCGGCGCAGAACCGCGAGGAGCATCCGCGGTTTCGTGCGTGGCTCGAGGGCATGATCGCGTACGTGCAATCCGTGGATCCGCGGCGCGCCGTCGCGTGGCGGAACGCGCTCGCGCTCGCGCTGAAGGGAAGTGATCGATGAGCAAGCCTCGCCAGCTCGACATGCTCGCGCCCGAGGGCACCGACGAGGTGCCGCCGCCCTCCGACGACGACGCCGCGATCGACGAACGCGAGGACGTGTGGCTCGACGACGACGAGCCGGTCGCGCGTCGCGAGGACGACGATCCCGAGCCGGCGTTGCCGTGGCTCGCGGCTGCGCCGTCGTTCGCCGAGCTGGCCACGTCGCCGCGCACGAGTCGCGTCGCGGCGGCGGTGCTGGGCGCGGCGATCGGTGATGCGATCGGGCACCCCACGGAGTTCATCGGATCGTTGGCGGCGATCCGCGAGCGCTACGGCCCTGCCGGCGTCACCGGCTTCGAGCTGTGGTGGACGCGCGACGGCCAGCGCTTCGCGCCCTACACCGACGACACCCAGATGGCCGAGGTGGTGTTGCGCGCGCTGTTGTGGTCGCGCCACGAGGGCGCCGATCTCGACGCGACGATGCGCACGATGGCGCGCGGCTTCGTGCGCTGGGCCGACCATCCGCAGGGCGGTCATCGAGCGCCGGGCAACGCGTGCATGTCGGGCTGTCGCGCGCTGGCACGCGGCGAGCACTGGTCGCGCGCAGGTGGAGCGACCGCGGGCGGGTGCGGCTCGGTGATGCGCGCGTACCCGTTCGGACTGGTGTTCGCCGACGATCTGCGCAAGGCCGAGTCGTGGGCGGTCGCGCACTCGCGGCTCACGCACGGCGATCCGATCGCGCTCGCAGCGAGCGCAGCGATGGCGGTGGGCATCGCCCGCATCCTCCGAGACGATCCGGTCGACGTCGTGCTCTCGGAGATGATCGCCGCGGCGTGCCGGCAGAGCGCGAAGACGGCCGAGATGATGGCGCGCGCGCTCGACGATGCGCGCTCGGGTGTGCCGCCGGAGACCACCCTCGATCGCCTGCGCGCGTGGGCGGCCCACGAAGCGATCGCGTCGGCGATCTACCTGCTCGCGCGACATCCCGACGATCCGCGCGCCGCGATCCTCGAAGGTGCGAACACGCCGGGCGACAGCGACAGCATCGCGACCTTGGCGGGCGCGTTGGTCGGCGCGCGCACGGGTCTGGCGAAGCTGCCCGACGCGTGGCTGCGCGACGTCGAGCGTGCGCAGGTGCTCGCACAGCTCGCCGCGGCGGTGTGAAGCGATCGCCGCGCGAGCACGAAAAAAGTGGAAGTCGCCCGGGGATCGGTCGCGGTGCTCGCTGCACTCCCCTGGCCATCATGATCCCACGCTACGAATACGCGCTGCGTCGGCTGCTGTGTGCCCTGCTGCTCGCGGGTTGCGCGGCGGACGACGATGACGGCGGCACGACCCAGGCCGCGAGCGAGAGCAGCAGCAGCAGTGACGACACGGCTGCGTCGGCAACGACGGCCACGACCAGCGACCCGTCGACGACGACCACCGCGACGACGACGAGCGAGCCGTCCACGACCTCGAGCGACACCGGCACGACCGCGATGGACTCCAGCACCACCGACCCCGGCGAGAGCGACGGGTCCACCACCGCGCCGGCGATGTGCGAGCCCTCGGGCGTACCGTGCGACGACTGCCTCATCGGCGAGTTCTGCTGCAGCGAGTTCACGGCGTGCAGCGCCGACGAAGGCTGTGCCTGCGTCGTCGAGTGCATGATGGCGGGCGGCACCGGTGAGCAGTGCGGAGGCGAGTGCGGCCTCGCGGCTCCACCGCCCACGCTCGATGCACTCTTCGCATGCTTCGCGACCGCCGACTGCGGTCACGTCTGCATGTGACCGCCACTAGCCCGCGAGCGCTGCGATCGCGCGCCGCGTGTGCACGCGCAGCATCTCGCGGCGATACGGCGCCTCGTAGGGCACGTTCTCGAGCGGCTTGCACTGCGCGTGCACGCGATCGGCGACGCCCTGCGCGAGCGCAGGATCGGCGAGCGACTTGCCCAGCAGATCGTCGAGCCGCGTGACCTCGCGCGGGCGCGAGCCCAGCACGCCGACGATCACCTTCATCGCGGTGACCGCAGCATCACTCGCGTCGCGCTCGAGGTCGAAGCGCAGCGCGACCGACACGAGCGGGAAGTCGATCGACTTGCGCACCGACCACTTGCTGTAGCTGCTGCGCCGCGGCGTCTTCGGCAGCGGCACGCGCAGCTCGAGCGTGAGCTCGTCGTCGGTCTTCGTGGTGTGGCGCGTGCCGTCGGCGACGTAGTAGTCGGCCAGCGGGATCTCGCGGCGACCGTTCTGGCCGTGCAGCACGATGGTCGCGTCCTGCCCGATGAGCACGGGCACGCAGTCGGACGACATCGCGGCGACGCAGTTGCGACCGCCGGGCACGACGTGACACACGTCGCCCTCGCTCTTGAGGCAGCCGCCGATCGCCGAGCGCCAGAACTCGGTCTGGTTCACGTAGCGGCAGCGGGTGTCGAGGTTCACGTTGCCGCCGAGCGTGCCCATGTTGCGGATGAGCGGGCTCGCGACGTGACCGGCCGCGTGCGCGAGGCTGGGGAACAGCTCGCGCACGAGCGCGTGCTCGGCGAGGTTCGTGAGCGTCACGCCGGCGCCGAGCCGCAGCACGCCCGCGGCGTCGTCGCGCACCACTTCGCGCAGTGCGGTGAGCCGCGCGAGGCTGACCAGCAGCGGCGGACGATCGAGGCGATGCTTCAAGTTGGGCAGGATGTCGGTGCCGCCCGCGACCACGCGTGCACCGGGCGAAGCGAGCA
>DASZPU010000970.1:0-7419 GCA_035550195.1 Nannocystaceae bacterium | reverse complement strand
GGGCTTCATCTCGATCGCGTTCTTGGTGCGCTCGAGGACGATCACGTGCTCGACGCTCGGGCACTGCTCGACCGCCTTGTCGACGTTCGGCTTGAGCGGCACGACGCTGCCGCGACGCCACGCGCCGTCCTGCGTGAGGATGAGCTTCGCGCCGGCATCGTTGACGCGATCGCGGACCGCCTCTGCAGCGAAGCCACCGAAGATCACGCTGTGGATCGCACCGATGCGCGCGCACGCGAGCATCGCGATCGCAGCCTCGGGCACCATGCCCATGTAGATGACGACGCGGTCTCCGGCCCCCACGCCGAGCCGACGCATCGCGTTGGCGAGCCGGTTCGTCTCGCGCAGAAGCTCGGCGTACGTCAGCGTACGCACGTCGCCGGGCTCGCCCTCCCACACCAGCGCACGCTTCTCGCCGGCACCCGCGGTGACGTGACGATCGAGGCAGTTGTACGCGAGGTTCGTCGTGCCGCCTTCGAACCAACGCGCCTTCGGGGGGTCCCACTGCCGGATCGTCTTGGGCGGGTCGAACCAGTAGAGCTCGGCGGCGAGCTCTCCCCAGAATCCCGCCGGGTCTTCGATGCTTCGCCGATACATCCCCTCGTAGACTTCACGCGACCCGATCTTGGCCCGCACCGCGAACTCGGCCGGGGGCTCGAAGAGCCGTGACTCCTTGGAAACGCTGACGATCGCGCTGGTCATGAGTGCGGTCCTCGACAATCTCTGCTCGGCCCTACGGGGCGGAGGCGAAGGGCCTACGTACCACAGATCGGTGGAGGGTCGCGGCGGCGCGGCGACCGGTCCGACGCGGGCGTGATCGAGCCGCGTCTGGTGAGCCGCAATACGCCACCTTCCGCGCGCGTGCTCGCGCTGGCGGGCCGTTGCGAGGCGATGCTATCCTGGCCCCCGGTCCCGTTCGCCCTTCATGCATGTTGCGCTTGGCGTAGAGCGGGGAGGAAGTCAGAGAGAGAGATGTCGACGAAACTGTTTGTTGGTGGGCTGTCCTGGGGCACCACCGACGATCGGCTCAAAGAGGCCTTCGCACGCTTCGGTGAAGTGACCGAAGCGAAGATCATCACCGACCGCGAGACCGGACGCTCGCGTGGTTTCGGTTTCGTGACGTACGCCGAGCCGGGCGCAGCGCAGCAAGCGATGAAGGAGCTCGACGGACAAGAGCTCGATGGGCGAACGATCCGAGTGAACGAAGCGCAGAACCAGACGCGACCGCGTGGCGGTGGTGGTCCTCGTGATGGCGGCGGTCCGCCTCGCGAGTTCCGCAACAGCGATCGTCCGCCGCGTGGTGGTGGCGGCGGTGGCGGTGGTGATCGCGACTATCGTGATCGCGACCGTGGTGGCCGTGGTGATCGGGATCGCGACCGTGACTTCGGCGACGAAGGCGGTGGCCGGCGCGGTCGTGGTGGCGGCGGACGCTACTAGTCGACCGCTTTTCCCCGGGACCAAGCGGCGGCGGTAATCTGGATCGCTGCGTTCGATGCGTCGCACGCCCGTGATCCTCACCGCCGTCGTCGGGCTACTCCTGCTCGGCGTCGCGGCGTGGTGTGTGCGCGCGGTGCAGCGCGTCGACGAGCTGCGTGCACAGATCGAGGTGGGCGTCGGGGTGCTCGTGCAGGTGCAGGGCATCGAGAACACGCTGAAGGGCGCGCAACGACCCGACCAGTTCGACGAGGTCGCACAGCGTGTCGAAGAGCTCGCGCGCACTCTGTCGTTGCAGCGCGCGGCCGATGATCCGGTGCTGGTGCACGCGCGTGCCGCTGCGAAGCGCGCGGTGGAGCTGAGCGAGCTGAGCCGCGTGTCCGAGCGTCCGACGACGTTCAAGGAAGACATCGAAGCAGAGCTCGACGAGATCGTGCCGGCGGTGCGCCACGAGAACGCGCGGATCTCCACCGAGCTCGCGGGGCATTGGAGCGCGATCAACTTCGTCGTCGCGATCGTGGTGTCGCTGTGCGGCGTGATCACGGCGCTCGCGGGCTACTTGCTGTGCATCGTGTTGCCGCGCGCGCGCGAGACGAACGAGCGGCTCAACCGACTGGCCACCAGCTTGGCGGGCCGGCCCAGCGCGAACGGCATCTCGCACGGCGTGGGCGGGCCGCTCACGGTCGCGCTCACCAGCTTGCAGCTGCTGCGCGAGAAGTTCGACAAGGATGCGGTCGCCGACGAGTCGCGCTACTTGCTCGACGATGCGCTGCGATCGTTGGCGCGTGCGACGGGAACGTTGCAGGATCTGCGCGGCACGAGTCAGGTCGACGACGAGCCCTCGTCGCCGGCTTCGCCCGCGCCGCGCTCGGGTGTGCTCGAGCCCGCGAGCCTGCGCATCCTCTTGATCGACGACGACGAGCTGGTCGCTGCGTCGACGAAGCGGGTGCTGGTGGGGCACGAGGTCGCGACGGAGCACCGGGCGGCGAAGGGCATCGCGCGCGCGCTGACCGAGCCGTTCGACCTCATCCTGTGCGATCTGATGATGCCGGGCGAGAGCGGCATGGACGTGTTCCGCCGCCTGCAGAAGGATCGCCCGCGGCTGCTCGAACGCTTCGTCGTGATGAGCGGCGGTGCCAACGACGACGAAGCCGCGGCATTCCTCGACGAATACCGCGGCCCCCGCCTCGACAAGCCCTTCGGCGCGCAACAGCTACGCGACCTGGTCGCGAGCTTCGGCAAGCTCGAAGAAGGCTAGTTGTTCTTGCCGTCCTTCTTCTCGGGCTCTTGGTACCAAGCGAGCGGCTCGAGCAGATCGCCGAGCTTGTCGGGCTCGATCTTCACGCCCTTGTCGGAGAACCACAGCTCGTTGTTGGTGAGCGGCGTGCGACGCTGCGCGATGAAGAGGATCGGCTCGCCCTTGCGCGTGTAGCCGAGCTGCACGATCGCGTTCTGGATCCACTTGCCGGACTCGCCGAAGGTGAACTCGCGCGTGAGGCGATAGAAGCCCTCGTGCTGCAGCTTCTCCAACGTCTCGCCCCAGTTGAGCGAGTTGGCCGGGATCTTCACGCCCGGCATCTGGAAGCGCCACTGGTTGTTGGTGTTCGTCACCGGCAGCAATACCGACGCGGGCGCGAACTCGCCGTCGGTGCGGATGAGCACCAGCTGGTCGGGCCCGATCTGCGCCTCGAAACCGGGAAGGTACTTGCTGGTGCGGTAGATGCCGGGCTCGTACTTGAACGACATATTGACGCCGCCGAACATAGACGAGCCCGGCGGCCGCCCGCAAGCGTGGTAGACAAGGCTTCGCGATGGAGGGCGCCGACATCGTGATCGTGGGCGCGGGCTCGGCCGGTTGCGTGCTGGCGCACCGGCTGTCGCATGCGAAGGTGGGCTCGGTCTGCCTGCTCGAGGCCGGAGGCGCGGACGATCACCCCGCGGTTCGCGTGCCGCTCGCGTTCTCGCGACTGTTCCGCAGCGCGCGCGATTGGGCGCTCTTGTCGGAGCCAGAGCCGCACTTGGACGGACGCGCGCTGTTCATCCCGCGCGGCAAGATGCTCGGCGGCAGCAGCTCGCTCAACGCGATGATCTACATCCGCGGGCGCGCGTCGGACTACGACGCGTGGGCCTGCGATGGTTGGTCGTGGCGCGAGGTGTTGCCGTGGTTCGTGAAGGCGGAAGCGAACGCGCGACTCGGTGCGCCGTTGCACGGGCGTGAGGGGCCGCTGGTCGTGCAGGATCCGCGCAACGCGAGCGCGATCTCGCGTGCGTTCGTCGAAGCCGCGGTGGCGCACGGGTTCGCGCGCAACGACGACTTCAACGGTGCATCGCAGCTCGGCGCGGGGCTGTACCAGCTCACGCAGAAGCGCGGGCGTCGGTGGAGCACGGCGGACGCGTATCTGCGCACCGCCGATGCCTCGTTGCGCACGGTGACGGACGTGATGGTCGCGCGCGTGATCGTCGAGCGCGGTCGTGCGGTCGCGGTGGAGTACGTGCGCGACGGTGTCGTGCAGCGCATCGCGGTGGGGCGCGAGCTCGTGCTCGCGGCGGGGGCGATCGGATCGCCGGCGATCCTGCTGCGCTCGGGCATCGGTCCCGCCGACGAGCTGCGTGCGCTCGGCATCGACGTGGTGCAGTCGCTGCGCGGCGTCGGTGCGAACCTGCAGGATCATCCGGTGGTGCCGATCGCGTACGCGTGCACGCAGCCGATCACGCTCGCGCGTGCGGAGCACTGGACGAACGTCGCGAAGTGGTTGGTGATGCGCGGCGGGCCGCTCACTTCGAACGTCGCGGAGGCGGGGCTGTTCGTCGGCAGCGGGAGTGGGCTCGCGGAGCCGGATCTGCAGTTCCACGTCGCGCCGGTGTGGTTCGTCGAGCACGGCTTCCAGCAGCCGCCCGGCCACGGCTTCACGATGGGGCCCACGTTGTTGTCGCCGACGAGTCGCGGGAAGTTGTCGCTGCGCAGCACGAGTCCCGCCGACGCGCCGCGCATCGAGGTGGGTGCGCTCGGCGACGCGAAGGAGCGTGCAGCGCTGCGCTTCGGCATTCGGCTCGCACGCGAGCTCGCACGCACCGAGCCGCTCGCGAGCTTCGCCGCCGACGAGCATCTACCCGGTGCCGCGCGCACGAGCGACGACGAGCTCGACGCGCACATCCGCCGCTACACCGAGCTCCTCTATCACCCGGTCGGCACCTGCAAGATGGGCACGGGCGACGACGCGGTGGTCGATGCAGCGCTGCGCGTGCACGGCATCGACGGTCTGCGCGTGATCGATGCGTCGATCATGCCGACGATCGTCGGCGGCAACACGAACGCGCCGACGATCATGATCGCCGAAAAAGGCGCCGACCTGATCGCGCGCGGCTAGAGAACGTCGACACAGGTCGGCCGGAGATGGCCAACCATGGCCAGATCCGTCCGACCTCCGCAGCCAGGTCGGGCGATGACGGCCACCGATGGCCGGATCCGTCTGACCTCGCGTCGAGCGATCAACCGCAGGTGCCCGGGAGCAGGCCCATCATCATCGCGAAGTGGGCGGTGTCGCAGGTCAGGCCGTCGGCACAGTCGTCGTCGCTGTCGCACTCGCTGCACACGCCGATCTGCACGTTGCCCATCATCACGCTCGCGATGCCGCAGATGCCCGAGACGCACACGCTGCCGTCGCCCATGTCGTCGGCGATGATCGGACAGCCGTCGCCGTTGTCGACCGTGCCCGCGTCGACGCAGTGCAGATAGCCCTGGAACGGGCTGCCGTCGTAGAAGGGCGAGCACGTGCCGGCCTCGCACGGCGCGGTCTCACCACACTCGCTGCAGTGATCCGCGAAGTCGCCGAGCTGCGGCGAGCACACCAGCGCGCCCATGCAGCCTTCGTCGCTGTCGCAGCCATCGCCGAGCGCACCGTCGGTGCACACCGCGAAGCCCATCTCGAACTCGAACGAGCACGTGCCCATCTCGCAGTCGGCGTCCATGAGGCACTCGGAGCACCTGCCTCCGCCCGGGCCGGGCCCGTCGAAACAGAAGCCGGACTCGCAATCGCTCGGGGCTTCGCAGTCGGATCCATTCGGCTGCGGCCCACCGCTGCCCGAGTCGTTGGCCTCGTCGGCGCTGACGATGAACGATCCGCTGTCCGCGTCGGTGGTGGTGGTGGCATCGGTGGTCGACGCGTCGGCGCTCGTGGTGGTCGTGCTCGTCGCCGACGTCGTGGTCGCGGTGGTCGTCGTCGTGGTGAGGCTCGCGGTGCCGGGATCGGTGGTCGACGTGCCGCTGCTCGAGCTGCCGTCGCCGACTCCACCGGTCTCGAGCGGACCACAGCCGAGCAGTGCGAACGCGACGAAACCGACGGTGCGAAGCGAGGCGAGTCTCATGGCCAGGATGCTGCGCGACGCATCACCACGATGTCGAGGGCACGCTCGCCGCTTTACGACCCGCTTGCACGGCGCCGCGCTAGGCTGACCCACGATGGCCTTCGACGAGCTGCTCGCCGCCCGCATCCGCGAGATCCTCTCCGCCCGCGACGACGTCGAAGAGAAGCGCATGTTCGGCGGCCTGTGCTTCATGGTGGCCGGTCAGATGGCGGTCGGCGTCGAGCAGACCAAGCTGATGGTTCGCGTGGGCCCCGACGCGTACGCCGACGCGCTGGCCCAGCCGCACGCGGAGCCGATGGACTTCACCGGCCGACCGCTGAAGGGCTTCGTGTACGTGCGGCCCGCGGGCACGAAGGGCGGCGCGTTGAAGGGGTGGATCGAGCGCGCGATCGCGGGCGCGAAGCAGAAGGCCGTGGCGAAGAAGAAGGCGGCGACGAAGAAGAAGGCGGTGGCGAAGAAGAAGCCGGTCGCGAAGAAGCAGCCGGTCGCGAAGCGAGCTCGAATCGGTTGACGTTGCGGCGAGCGGGCGGTCGGAAGGCAGCGCAACGGCGAGGATGGAGCCGCGTACCACGTGCTCCGGCGCACGTCGTTCGCCTACCTGTACCTTGAGGCCAGCTGGGCGAGCGACGTGCGGCGCCGTACCGTCGACGGATGTCGTCGAATCTCGATCTGTTGCTCGTCGATCTTCCGTTGGACGAGGTCGCTCCCGCGAACGATCGTCCGCCGAAGCTGCTCGATCGACTCGCGGATGCATTGCGCACGAGACACTACTCGCGCCGCACAGTGAAGACGTATGTGCATTGGGTGCGTCGCTTCATCGTCGCGAGTGGCAAGCGCCATCCCAAGACGATGGGGCCGCAGGAGGTGACCGCGTTCCTGTCGTCACTCGCGACGGAGCAGGGCGTGTCGTCGTCCACGCAGAACCAGGCGTTGTCGGCGATCCTCTTCTTGTACCGCTTCGTGCTCGGTGTGGATCTGCCGTGGCTCGGCGACCTCGTGCGCGCGAAGCGAGGCACACGACTGCCGATGGTGCTCACGCGCGAAGAGGTCGCGCGCGTGCTCGCGACGATGAGCGGCACGTCTGCGCTGGTGGCTTCGCTGCTGTACGGCACGGGCATGCGGTTGCTCGAGTGCCTGACGCTGCGCGTGCAGGACTTGGACTTCTCGGGCAGCCTGGTGCGCTTGCGCGGCTGCAAGGGCGACCGCGATCGCATGGCGATGCTGCCGATGCGAGTGCGCGAGTTGCTGCAGGCGCAGCTGGATCGTCGGAAGGCCGAGCACGATCGCGATCTCGCCGCGGGCGCGGGTTGGGTGGAGCTGCCCTACGCGATCGGCCGCAAGCTTCCGAGCGCAGGTCGCGATTGGCGATGGCAATGGGTCTTCGCCGCCACGCGGAAATACGTGCACGAGGAGACCGGGCAAGTTCGTCGCCATCATCTGCACGAAACGTTGGTGCAGCGCGAGATCAGAGACGCGGTGCGTCGCGCTGGGCTGCCGAAGCGCGCGACGTGTCACACGTTGCGTCATTCGTTCGCGACGCATCTGCTCGAGGATGGCTACGACATCCGCACCTTACAGGAGCTGCTCGGTCACCGCGACGTGAGCACGACGATGATCTAC
>DASZPU010000969.1:0-5088 GCA_035550195.1 Nannocystaceae bacterium | reverse complement strand
GCATGGTGTCGAGCGCGAGCAAGGCGAAGCTCGAGCGCGCGAAGGGTGTGATCATCGGACGCGTGAGCGGCGTCGAGCTGGAGACGTGGCAGCGGGTCGACGAAGCACCCGAGCTGCGCAAGACGTTCGGCATCGCTGCCGACGAAGCGGCGATCGTGGTCATCGACGATCAGGGCCGCGTCGCGGTGAACGAGCGCGGGCTGGTGCCGATCTACAAGTGGGGCCGCGTCGCCGACATCCTCGGCGTCGAGCTCAACGACCGCCGCCCGCCGAAGGGCAAGTAGTCGCGGCTCACTGCACGCAGACTTGGTAGTCGTCGACGCCGATGATCGTGCGCATCGCGTTGTCGCCGTAGGTCTGCGCCATGATGAGCGCGCGCGCATCGAGGAACGGCGCAAAACGATCGTGGGTCGCCAGCGTCGTGTAGGTGATCCCGTCGTCGGAGGTCTCGAAGTGGAAGAGCTCGTCTTCGGCCCGGATCGCGATGAACTGCGGGTAGGGGTCCACCGGGAAGGTCTCGAAGAAGAGCTGCTCCATCGGTGACAGCGAGCCGCTGATGTGCACCGCGCCCTCGGCGAGATCGATGGAGAGGATCGAGGTCCCACCATCGAGCAGCTGCAAGAAGATGACCTCGGGCTGCGTGACCGCGGGCGGCAGCGCGACGCGCATGCGCGCGCGCCCGTTGGTGAACGGGAAGCGCTGCATGTCGCTGCCCACCACACCGGTGTCGTTGAGCCCGAACGTCGGCGGGTCGAACTTCAACAGGCCGCCGATCTCCTGAAACGTCGCGTCGGCCTCCTGCCACGTGTACCAGAGGTTCGGATCGACGACGCCGTCCTCGAAGTCGTCGTCGATGCACGTCGGTGGGATGAGCCCGATCGTGTCGCCGCCGCTCGAGCTGCTGGTGCCGTCGAGCACACCGCTCGTGCCCTCGCCGCCACCGCTGCCGGAGACCTCGAGGTAGCCGACGATCTCGTCGCCGCACCCTGCGAGCGCGACGACGAGCGCGAGCATGCATCCGCGGGTCACCCCCGCGATCGTATCAGCGCTGCTTCACGAGATCGAAGCGCACGCGATCACGCGCGATGCGGGTGGTCTTACCGGGCATGCGCAGCTCGAACGCCTGCGCCGCCGCCATCGCATCCGCGCCGTCGGGCAGGTTCGCACGCACGGTGACCCAGGGGCCTTCCGACCACGCATCGACGTCGGCCGCAGCGACGTGCGTCTCGCCGGCTTCGCCGAGCACCGCGAGCTGGCTCGTCGCCGTGCGCTCGTCGTCGGCGGTGACGAGGCCGGGCTCCGTCCACCAGTGCGACTCGCCGGTGTCCGTGTTCATCGTGCCGACGAGCATCGTCGTGTGCGGCGGCTCGGTGACCGCGAACTGCCACCCCGACAACGTCTTCGCGCGCGCGAACGTGGCCGACCACTGCCAGTCCGACACCCACGTCGGATTGCAGTAGCTCATGTAGTCCTTGTGGTTGCTCGGGTTGCGGATCTCGAAGTCGCGCACGCCGAAGCCCCACACACCGATCGATCCACCTTCGTAGGGATACGTGATGTCGGGACCGGCCGCCTGCGCGCCCGGGCACGCGACGTGCTCGCGACCTTGCGTGTGGCCGATCTCGTGCACGAACGTCTCGATGCCGACCTCGTCGTTGGAGAGGTAGCGCGTGCCGATCGCGACGCGCTGGCTCGCCTCGCCCTCGCTCGCGCCCGGTGTGCCCGGTGCGACACCGAGCAGACATCCGCCGCTCTCGCTGATGCACGCGCCGCAGTTGTCGAAGAGCACGTAGTAGTAGACGTTGGGGTCGGGCGAGTCGCTCGCGCGCAGCTGCACCGCGCGGTTGAGCAGCTGGAAGAAGTCGCCGCCATCCGAAAGATCGAGATCGTTGACGCTGATCGGCGCGTGCACCTCGATCTCGATCGATTCCAGCGGGTTCTGCTGGTACATCGCATCCTCGTAGGGCTGCAGCGCTTCGGGCGTGAGATCGACGCTGGTGGTGCAGCTGCCGAACGAGTAGTCGACCGGAACGATCACCATGCGCATGAACTGATCGCTGGGCTCGATGCCGATCTCCGCGGGCCCGTCGTTGAGCGCGACCGGAGGCGTGTCGACCTCGGGCAGCGACTCCCAGCCGGTGCCGCCTTCGAACAGCTCGACCTGGAAGTGGGCGCCGGGCTGGATGTCGTCCGCGATCGCACCGAGCAAGATGTTGCTCTGCAGCGAGGTGGGCGACGAGTCGGTGTCGATCTGGCCGACCTCTTCGTAGACGGTCTCGCGTCCGTCGCTCTGCGTGACGGTGAGGCGTGCACGGATCACGCGCGGCACCCAGCTCGCCTCGTCGACGTCGACGTAGACGCGGAAGGCGGTGTTGCGGTTCTTGATGAGCGGTGCATTGCGACCGCCGCCGCCGACCCACGATCCGTTCTCGGCGATCGGCACCGCGACGCCGGGATTCGCTTCGACCCTCGTGATCGTGATGCCGCCGCGCGCGGGCACGTCGCCCATCGGTGTGCCGCCGCTCTCGCTCTCGTCGGCGTTGCCCGACGATCCGTCGGCGGAGCCCGGCGTCGATCCGCCTTCGCTCTCTTCGACGTTGCCGCTGTCACCGGTGCCGTCGCCCTCGCCGACACCGCTGGGATCGTCGGAGCCGCAGGCAGCGAGGAGGGTCGCGAGGAGGCAGGGGGCGAGGGCGGGACGATGCATCGCCTCGCAGCCTAGCAATAGCTAACATTCCTGAACAACGGCACAAAGCGCACGACGACTCAAGCGGCGAGAATCGTGGGGGATTCCGCTCACGGGAGCTCGACGACCCGCGTGAAGTCCTGGCCGGCGGCATGGCAGTGCACGCAGCCGGTGGCGGCGCCCCAGACCTGCGGCTCGTCGTCCGCGTCGTACTGCGCCCAGCGCCACGCGCCTCGTTGCTTGCGCATGATCATCACGAGCTCGGCGTCGCCGTCGGCGGTCTCGCGGCCTTCGCAGACGATCGTCGCACCGTCGGGCCACGCGTCGCGCGACGGCCCGGCGAGCGCGGCGGCCATCGTCGGATCGAGGAAGATGATCGACCACGCGCCGTGGGGCGCGTCGCCTTCGATCGCATCGCTGAGCCACATCTCGTAGCCCGCGTCGCGCACCTCGGCGAGCAACGCTCGAGCCTCGCGACGATCGTCGATCGGTTCGGCCTCGTCGCACGCGCCGACGAGGCACGCGAAGATGGGCAGGAGTCGACGCATCGCAGCCGCGAGGGTAGCATCCGCGCGCCGTTGAGCGGGCGATCGACCAGCACCACCCCTCAAGCGCTCGCGGTGCGGGCGTTGCGGGCGGCGCAGCGGCCGGGTGCGTTCAGCAACCGCGTGCTCGGTGAGCTGCTCGAGCGGCACGACGAGCTCGAGCCCGGTGCGCGTGGATTGGTGACCGCGTTGGTCTACGGCGTGCTGCGTCATCGTGCGCGGCTCGATGCGCACATCGATGCGCATGCGCGGGATCCCGGCAAGCTCGGCGCCGTTCCGCGCGAGCTGTTGCGCGTCGCCGCGTATGAAGTGATCGAGCTGCAGCGTCCGCTCGGCAACGCGGTCGAGCATGCGATCGCGGCGGCGCGGGAGTTCGATCCCAGCGGTCGGCTCGGCAAGCTCGCGCATGGGATCCTCGCTGCGGTCGCACAGGATTTCACGGCGAGAGACGAGGCGGCCCTGGCTGCGCCGCTTCGCGCTTTGGAATTGCGCTGGAGCGTCCCGCGCTGGCTGGGCGGACGCTGGCTCAAGCAGCTCGGCCCCGAGCGCGCGCTGCAACGTGCGCGCGTGCTCGCCGATCCACCACCGGTCGATCTGCGCATCGATCTCGGGCGGATCTCCGCCGACGAAGCCGCGACGCGGCTCGCCGAAGAGCGCCCCGATGCGACCCTCGAGCGCGTGCCCGATCAGCCGCAAGCGCTGCGCGTGCGCGGGGGCGGCGATCTCTTCTATGGCTTGCTGCACGACGAAGGGCTCGTGTCCGTGCAAGGGCTCGCCGCGCAGCAGCCCGCGATCGTGCTCGCGCCGCAACCCGACGAGCGCGTGCTCGATGCCTGCGCCGGCCTCGGTGTGAAGACGCTGCAGCTCGCCGAGCTGATGGATCGCAGCGGCACGATCGTCGCCGTCGATCGCGAGCCGCGTCAGCTCGCCGAGCACGAGCGCCTGCGTGCGCGCGGGCGCATGGACGCCGCGTCGATCGTCGGAGATCTCGCCGAGCCGCTGCCCGAGCTCGACGCGCTCGCGCCGTTCGACGCGGTGCTGCTCGACGTGCCCTGCACCGGGCTCGGCAACCTCGCTCGTCACCCGGAGATCCGCTGGCAGCGTCGCTTCGAGGACATCGCCGCCGCGGCCGCGCTGCAGTCGCGCCTGCTCGCGCGCGCACTCGTGTATCTGCGCCCCGGCGGCCGCCTCGTCTACGCGGTGTGCAGCGCGGAGCCCGAGGAGGGCCCCGCGATCGTCGAGGCCGCGCTCGCCGCGGGCGGCATCTCGTGTACGCACGCACGGCTCTGGACACCCGAGCACGACGCCACGGAAGGCTTCTACGTCGCGCGGCTCGAGCGGGCCTGACTTGTCGGATCCGCTGCGGTGTTGCATGTTCCCCGCGTGGACGAAGAGCCCTCGCCGCGCCGCCGCGGGCTGCGACTCCTGCTGCTCGCGCTGCTGTTGCTCGCGGGCGTGATCGGATTGCTCGCAGGTCTGCGCCCCACGCACGGCGAGTATCCGTCGTGGACGCAGGCGGTCGTGCACGTGCTGTGGCTCTTCGCGTGCCTCGCGATGGGCATCGGCGGCTTCAATGCCGTCGTGGGCGCCAAGGGCACCGGCATCTTCGCGCTCGTGCGCGTGCCGGTCGCGATCGTGTTCACGCTCGCGACGATCGGTGCGCTCGCGATCGGCGGCTTCGTGCTGCAGGCGACGCTCGTCTACGACGGCCCGCGCGACCTGCCCGATGATCATCACAGCGACTGGGACTGGGACTGAATGGCCACGACGACGCAGATCGCACCTTCGAGTCTCAGCGCCGACTTCGCGAAGCTCGGCGAGGAGGTGCGGGCGATCGATGCCGCGGGCGCCGACTGG
>DASZPU010000968.1:0-2816 GCA_035550195.1 Nannocystaceae bacterium | reverse complement strand
CGACACGCTCGAAGCGATCGCGAGCGCACGTCGGCGTGGTCGGCTCGCGGTGTCGATCGTCGCCGGCGTGCTCGCGCTCGGCATCGGTGCGTCGGTGTGGATCGGTCGCGAGCGCGAGCACTCGAGCCGCGCCGACGCGCTCGCCGGCGAAGCCGCGGTCGAGCACGCACGCGCCGAGCAGGCGCTGGAGGATCTCGCCGATCGCGAGCAAGCCGTGCTCCTGGCCGAGGCGAAGATATTGCTCGAGCGCGATCCGACGACGGCGGTGGCGAAGCTCGCCCAGCTCGATCCCGCGTCGACGCAGTGGGGCACCGTCGCGCGCGTGCTCGCGGCCGACGCCCGCGATCGCGGCGTCGCACGGCGCGTGATCCCGCTGCCACCGGGTCGCGAAGCGCGACGATGGTGGCGCGACGACTGGGTCGTCACCGCCGATCCCACGCGCGACGGCGAGATGCTGCTCGACCCGATCCACGGCACCGTGATGCCGCTCGGTGCCGCGCGCGAGCACGTGCTCGCCGACGGCCGCATCTTGCTCGGCACGCTGCACGGGCTGTGGCTGGTCGAGCCCGGCGCGAAGCAGTCGCGGCGGCTGCACGAAGCCGCGTTCTACTCCGATCTCACCACGCGGCTCGTGGTCGCGCGCAACGGCGAGCACGCGGCATTGATCGGAGAGGTCGGCGACGCCGCGGTGGTGCACGTGTACTCGTTCGCGAGCGGCACCGTTCGCACCGAACGCTTCGAGAACGGCACCGACATCCTCGCGCTCGCCGACGACGGCCGGCGCATGGTCGTCTACGAAGCCGGGCAGCTCTTCGTGCACGGTGGCGCGCGCGAGATCACGCTCGTGCGCGACACCACCGTGG
Organism: Nannocystaceae bacterium; assembly: GCA_035550195.1. Lineage (GTDB taxonomy): Bacteria > Myxococcota_A > Polyangia > Nannocystales > Nannocystaceae > Xiheibacterium. Next base: position 1,953 of record DASZPU010000968.1, on the reverse strand, counting down.
GCACGCGCGCGGTGTCGTCCGACTTCCGCACGATCGCGTGGGGCATGCGCGACGCGACCGGCCACGACGTGCTCGTCGTCGCCGACACGGACGGCAAGGAGCTGCGGCGCATGACTGTCGAAGGCCTCGGCCGCAACGACGTCGAGCTCTCGCCCGATGGCCAACGACTCGCACTGCGCCGCCGCGGTGGCGGGCTCGAGCTCATCGACATCGCCGACGGATCGATGCGCCGCTTGGCCAGCGCCGAGATCGATCGCGTGCGCTTCACCGCGGATGGTGCGTACTTGCTCGCCGCCGACGAACGCCGTGCGATCCACGTCTGGCGCCCCGCCGATGGCGGTCTGCGCACGATCCATTGTGGGCTCGAGCCGATGGACTTCGCGCTCGACGTGCGCGCCGATCGACTGCGCGTGCTCGGCCGCGATCAAGTGCGCGAGTACCAAGGTGTCGTGCCCGAGGCACGGCGCGCGATCCCCAACGACGCCGCGACTACGATCGCGGCTGATCCTGCCGCACGCACGATCGTGGTCGCCGATCGCGATGGCGCAGCGGTCATCGTGTATCGCGACGAGCTCGCGCCGCGACGCGTGCCGATCCCCGACGGCGTCGACACGGTCGCGGTCTCGCCCGACGGCGAGCGCTTCGCCACCGCGGGCGGGCCGCGGCTCTCGCTCTTCGAACGCGACGGCGATCTCATCGCGGAGGTCGACGATCCCGACGCGCCGATGCGACTGGAGTTCGATCCCAGCGGCATGCGGCTCGCGTGGATCGGCCACTCCGGCACCGTCGTCGTGTGGCGCGGGGGCACGCGCGAGCCGCAGCTCTACGAGCCCGGGCGGCTCGGCGTCTACGCGCTCGCGTTCGAGCCCGGCACCGATCGCATCGCGGTGGTCGGCTGGGATCACATCGGTCCGCTCTTCTACATGCTCGATCCGTTTCGCGGCGTGCTCGGCGTGATCCCGATGAAGGTGCCCGACGACACGCAGCCGCGCGCGATCGCGTTGTCGTCGCGCAAGCAGCTCGCATACGCGGCGGTCGGCAAGGGCGTGTTCGTGGCCGATGCGAAGGGCGGCGCGCCGCGACGGCTCGGTGGTCGCGACGTCGCCGATGCATCGCTGTGGTTCTCGCCCGACGGTGGTCAGCTCGCCGCGATCGGTGGTCGCAGCGGCGCGACGATCTGGGACGTCGAGAGCGGCGCGTCGTATCACCCCGCGCTCGCGGGCGTGCAGCCGCGCGCGGGCTTCGGCACGATCGGCGCCGACGGTTCGTTCACGATCGTCGGCGATCAGCTGGTCACGCGCGCGGTGCTCGGGCTCGGCGGCGACGCGGACGACGTGCGCACCTGGGTCGCGGGCGCGACCGATCTGCACGTCGACCCGGGCCCGCTCGCGTTCCTCGCGGAATGAACTACAAGAGCCCGGCTTTGCCCAGCAGCTCGCGCTCGACGGCCGCGTAGTCGGCTTCGACGTCGAGGCGCGCGAGCACGGAGTAGAAGCCGAACTGCAGCCGGTTCATGAACACGAGCCCGGGCGGCATCGCGACCACGCTCTTGTCGCGCGAGATCGTGAAGCGTTTGAGCGACTGGATCTCGCGCACCACTTCGGCGACGTACCCGCGGGTCATGTGGAACGGCGAGTCGAACAGCGGACGGAAGCAGCGACGCACGTACGCGACCACGGCGTCCTCGTACGCGCCGCCCTGCGTGTTCATCAGGCCCGCGACGCCGCGCACGAATTCCTTCTCGTCGTGCGCGAGCGCGGCGCGATGGGTATGCCGCGCCCAACGTTGCTCGGGCGCGCCGATCGGTTGCACGCAGCCGAAGTCGAGGAACCACACGCGATCGTCGTCCGCGAAGATGTAGTTGCCCGGGTGCGGGTCGGCGTTGAACATGCCGGCGATCAGGTTGCCGCGGAAGACGAAGCGCCACAGCACCTCGGCGAGGTGGCGGCGAGG
>DASZPU010000967.1:0-6330 GCA_035550195.1 Nannocystaceae bacterium | reverse complement strand
TGAGCAGCTCGGCTTCGACCGCGAAGCGGCTGAACGGGAAGCGGATGCGGACGAAGTCGGCGTACTGGACGCACTCGTCGTAGTCCTTGTCGAGGAACTCGCCGACCGCCAGCTCGTAGTTCTCCGCGGCAGTCTGCGCGTAGTCAGCGGTGAGGTCGGGTCCGGTCTTGCAGGCAGCTGCGAGTGCGAGCGCAGCGATCGCCCCGCGCAGCCCAGCGGGCCGCAAGAGCCGCCGGAAGGCAGAGATGAGGCGGACCGGCATCGATCGTTCGCGACGGTACGGTGGCCGCGAGGGCAGTGTCAACGGAAGGCCGGTGGGACGAAATCGGACCGCTCGCGCGTCGTGGTCGAGCGGCTTCCACCGCGCCCGCAGATCCGTCGATTTCGGGGGGCGCACGGCGGATTCGCGTTACCCTGCCCCGAGCCGCCGAGATGGCCGATCCGCACACAGACCGCAGGCTCGGGCCCTACGCAGCGATGGCGCTCGTGGCCGGCTCGATGCTCGGTGCGGGCATCTTCATCGCGCCGCCGACCGTCGCGGCACACATCGATCGGCCCGGTGCGTTCCTGCTGATCTGGGTGCTCGGTGGGATCTCTGCGCTCTGCGGTGCGCTCTCGGTCGCCGAGCTCGGCGCGATGATGCCGCGCGCGGGCGGTGACTATCCGTACCTGCGCCGCGCGTACGGTCCCGGGCTCGCGTTCGCGACGGGATGGCTGCAGCTGCTCGCGGTGTTCCCGGGCTCACTCGCGGTCGTCGCGGTCGGCACGGCGCACTACCAGCTGCCGCTGATGTTCGACGGTGCGTTCGCGTGGCCCGCGACGCTCGGCGTCGATCCGGCGATGTTCTGGGCGGTCGCGATCGTGCTCGTGCTGACCGCGGTGAACCACGTCGGCGTCGCGGTGTCGGGACGTCTGCAGGTCGTGATCACGGTGTTGCCGATCACGCTGCTCTTGCTCGGCACCGTCGCAGCGATCGCGTACCACGGCATCGAAGGTGGTGCGCTCGCGACCGCCGAGGCCCAGGTGCGGCTGCCTCCGTTGCCCGCGATGGCCGCAGCGTTCTTGCCGGTGTACTTCGCGTTCTCCGGTTGGAACGCGGCGATCTTCGTCGGCGGTGAGATCCGCGAGCCTGCGAAGAACCTGCCGCGCGCGTTGGTGGGCGGCACGCTCGTCGTCACGGTGCTCTACCTCGCGCTGTGCATCGGCTTCCTCACCGTGTTCACGATGGACGCGCTCTCGCACACCGGCGAAGCCGGCACCGCTGCGGCCGAGCTGATGTTCGGGCCGCTGGGCCTGGTCGGTGTGACGGTGGCGATCATGTTCGCGATGCTCGGGCAGATCAACGGCACGATCCTCACCGGCTCGCGCATCGCCTTCGCGATGGCGCAGGACGGGCAGTGCATCGCGGCGGCGGGCCGCACCTCTCGCTTCGGTACGCCCGCGTGGGCGCTGTGGCTGCAGGCGGCGTGGACGATCGTGCTGGTGCTGACGCACCGCTTCGAGCAGCTGATGAACTACGCGTCGGCGGCGATGCTGATCACCGGCACGCTCACGGTGCTCGCGGTGTTCGTGCTGCGCAAGAAGCTGCCGGACATGCCGCGACCGTATCGGACATGGGGCTACCCGATCACACCCATCTTGTATGCGGTGTCGAGCCTCGGCGTGCTGGGGATCCTCGCCCACAAGCTCGATGCATCGGTGTTCCTCGCGGTGGCGTGGTTCGTGGTCGCGCTCGGTTTCCACCACGTGGTGCTGCGCCGGCGCGTGGTCGATCGCGAAGCTCCCGTGTCGCGCGACACCGAGCCGGTCTAGCCGAACGCGGGAATTTCCCGCGAAAGCTCTGTCTGAGTGCGCTCAGCGTCGATGAACGCGGAGAATTGCCGCGTTCGCTCTGGTACGATCGGTGACGATGCGATCCTTCGCTTGGCTTCTCGGTGGGTGCGTGGGGCTCTCGGTCGCGTGGGCCTGCGGTGACGGTGGTGGCGATGGTCAGGCGGAGTGTTTGGTCGGCAGTCGCTTGTGCATGTGCACCGCGGGTGGCGCGTGCGATCCGGGCTTGTCGTGCATCGATGGGATCTGCGTGCTGGTCGAAGACACCGACGTCGGCTCGCAGACGAATCCGACCGACGCGAGCAACAGCGACAGCGATTCGGTGAGCGACTCGATGAGCGCGTCCGCGACGCAGACGTCGATGACCTCGGTCGAAACGGGCGACAGCTCCGCGAGCGGCGAGTCGATGACCACCGCCGACGACGGCCCACTGCTCGACGTCGGCGACGTCACTCCGGTGTCGGGCTGCACGAAGATGGACATGCTCTTCGTGCTGGACAGCAGCGCCTCGATGGGCCCCGAACGCGCGGCATTGGCGGCCACGCAGGCGTTCTCGCAGATCATCGACATCATCGAGATGATCAACGGCGGCGGCGTCGACTACCGCATCGGGGTGAGCGACGACAAGGACGGCGGCTTCGAGAGCTTCGCGGGTATGCCGTGGTTCGACTCCACGGAGATGGACGCGATGGAGATGGCGACCGCGTTCAACGGCGCGGTGAGTGCGATCTCCGGCGAGCCACCCGTCGGATGCGAGCACGTGCTCACCTCGGGCACGAACTTGCTGCTGCTCGATCAGACCGGCTTCGTCCGCGAAGACGCGCTTCTGGTGCTCGTGTTGCTCACCGACGTGGACGACTACGGCGCGTACGATCAGCCCGACGGCAACGAATGCGGTTTCGGCTGCGGCACCATGCCGGTGTACACCCCCGAAGAGGCGGAGGGAGTGCTCCGCATGACGGTCAAGGGAGGGCAAGATGGCGCGGTCGCGGCGATCGTGATCGCGGGCGACCCCGCGATGCCCGCGATGGACGCCCCCTGTGGACAGCCGGGCATCTGCAACTGCAACGCATTCGGCTGTGATGCGTACTGGGGCACCAAGGTCTACGCGTTCGCCGAGCTGCTCGGCACGAACGGCTACACCGCGAACGTCTGCAACGCCGACGTACCGATGGCGGTTCAGACAGCACTGACCGAGAGCATCGACCTCGCCTGCCAGAACTTCGAGCCCGAAGGCTAGTCGGCCTGCGACAACCAGCGGCCGCGATGGCAGTCTGAGTGCCAGTCGGTGAGGGTCTCAGGCTGAGACCCCTCGAATCTGGCAGTTCCAGTGCCACGCCTATGGGCGGTGCAGTCGGAGGGCGAGCGCGAGTGCGAACGGGACGCCGTGCATGTAGAGGCCGGGGAGCCACAGCGGTAGGCCGAGCAGGTCGGGGTGGCGGTAGGTGAAGAGGCCGAGCGAGGTGAGTGTGCACTCGACGAGCACGCCGCCGGCGGCGGTGCCGAGCGCGAAGAGCCACGTTGCGCCGTGGGTCGTGCGGAGTGCGAAGAAGACGAGGTACGCGATCGTCAGGCCGATCGGATGTCCGTGCCAGATGCCGCTGGCCCAGTACGCGGCGCCGAACCAGATCGCCGAGCCGACCAGCTCGTGCTCGCCGATCGATGCGCGCGTGAACAACGTCGCGCCTTGCAGCACGCCCACCGTGGTCGTGCCGAAGAGCGGCCACACCCACCACGCTTGTCCGAACAAGAACGGTGATGCGTAGTAGAGCACGCCGTAGCGCACGTGGATCTGATCGAGCAGCAGCCCCACGAGGCCGCCGAGCACGAACGCGATCACGACCCGCTGCGTCGTCCACATGCCGCCCACGATACCAGCTCAGCCGCGTCGGCCCGCGCCCGCGGGGCGTGCGACTTCTTCGAGCTGCTCGCGTAGGTCGGCGACCCAGCCGTCGAGGCCGCGCGTCGTCGAGCGCAACAGCTCCGGCGAGCCCGCGAGCTCGGCCATCGCCTGATCGAGCAGCGTTCGAGCCTTGCGCAGCCGACTCTTGAGCGTGCCGACCGGCACCTCGAGGATCGCCGCGACCTCGCGATCGGACAGCCCCTCCCAGTACGCGAGCTCGAGCGCGATCTGCAGATCGAGCGGGATGCGGCGCAGCGCCTGCAACAAGATCCGCTGCTCGCTCTTCTTCGCGAGCCCTTCGGCCACCGACGTGCCGCTGGCTGCGAGCTCGGCCACCGAGTGCTCCGCCGGCTGCGGATCGCGATCACGGAAGTGCCGCAGCAGCTTGTTGCGCGCGATGCCGAAGAGGAAGCCGCGGAAGCCCGCCGCCTCGCGCACGCGCTCGCGCCCTTCGACCAACGCGAGGAACGTCTGCTGCACGAGATCGTCGACGTCGCGCCCGAGCTTGTTCGCGAAGAAGCGATACACCGCGGGCAAGTGCCGCTCGACCAGCTCGCGACCCGCGTGCTCGTCTCCGGCGCGCCACGCCTCGAGCAGCGCCTGATCGTCCGCAGTCACGGGCTCGCGGGACGGCCGTGCGGGCGACGGATCGCGCGCGCCGTGCTCTTGCCGGTGGGCAGCGCCGATGCGCGTCGCCCCGCGGCGAGGTTGCTCAGATCCTCCGCACGCGGCACCGCGCCGAACGTGCGCACGACGATCCACTCCAATGCGCGGAAGAACTTGATGCGCGTGAGCATCGGGTTCAACCAGCCGTGCGTGATGCAGTAGTAGCGATCGTACGGCGCGCTGTGATGCTGCGAGTGCACCTCGGGCGAGAGCAACACGCCCCAGCGCTGCAGGAAGCGCACGAACCCGGGCGCGCGATCGGCATGCGCCCACTTGTGGATCTGGTTGGTGCCGAGCGTCAGCCACGCGACGGTGCCGAGCAGCGCGCTCGCGAACATGAACGCTTCACCGTGGTGATGCGCGCAGATGATCGCACCGCCGAGAAACGGCAACACCACGAACGAGCTCGCACCGTTGGTCTCGAGGAAATCGTGGTGCGTGATCGCCTTGGGATCGACGTGGTGCTCGCGGAAGGGACCGATGAGCGCCTTGCCGACGACCGGCCAGTTCTCGCTGCCCCACGTGTCGGCCCACCAGTGCACCATGCCGCTGCCGAAGTCCGCGAACAGCGACGCGCACAGCATCGCGCACGCGAGCAGCGCGACATCGTCGAACGTTCGCGGCATCGTCCACGATGCCGCCCACCACCACGTGAGCAGCGCGAAGATCGAGATGCTCGCGCAGTCGAACATCACGTGCGACCACGGGCGCGTGCCGATCATCGGATCCGGTACGACGGCCGCGCGCACTCGGTTCACCGTCGGGCCGAGCCGCCGCGCGAGTCGTCGACGGAGTCGACGCGAGATCAGCAGCGGCTGCAGCGAGAGCGGGCGGCGCATAACGCGGAGGGAGAGTGTGTCGGGATGGCCCGCCCGCCGCAAGCCCGAACGAACGGCGGCCAGCGCCCGGAATTACCCTGGGGGCTACCGCGACAGCGCCCGCTCCGTCGCCGCGACCAGCCGGGCGCCCGCACCATCGACGTCTTCGCCCAGTGCACCGCGCGTCTCGTCGAGCAGCGCCTTTGCCCGCGCGTCGTCGCGGCCGATCTCCGCGAGCACGCGCGCATGCACCAGCTTGGCGAACGTGCGGATGCCGGGCTCGACCGAGTCGTCGCCCGACAACCGATGCGCTCGCTCGGCGGTGAGCAACGCTTCGTCGAGCTCGCCGACCAACATGAGGTTGTGCGAGAGGTTCGCGAGCTCGAGCGTCAGCTCGGGATGATCGCGACCGTAGCTCTTCTCCGACAGCGCGATCGCACGACGTCGTAGCTCGAGTGCCTCGGGTGCGCGCCCGAGATCCTCTTCGAGGATGTTCGCGACGCCGACCAGCGATCGTGCGATGCGCGGATCGTCGTGCCCGAACAGCTGCTCGCGCAGCGCGAGCGCGCGACGATGGTGCGCGAGCCCGTCGTCGTAGCGCTTCACCAGCCGCAGCGCACTGCCGAGGTTCTGGTGCGCATGCGCAGCATCGGCACTGTCTTCGCCATCGGCGATCTCGTGCACCCGCAGCACCCGCTCGAGCCCCGCGATGCCGCGCTCGACGTCGCCGAGCTCGATCGCGGTGATCGCCACGTTGTTGAGCATCGATGCGCTGCGCGGGCTGTCGGGGCCCAGCACGCGCACCAGCGTGTCGTAGCTCCGCTCGTACCAGACCAGCGCTTCTTCGTGCTCGCCGCGGTGATCGTGGATGAGGCCGATCGCTCCGAGTGCGGCCGCCGTGCTGGGATGGTCGTCGCCGTAGGCGGTCTGCCAGATCGCGAGCCCGGCTTCGGCGCGCGCGATCGCTTCGTCGAAGAGCCCGGCGTCGGCCAGCGTCGTCGCCATGTTCACGTACAGCGACGCGCGCCGCAGCTCGCTCATGCCGCTGTCTTCGCCCGCGAGTGCGATCGCGCGACGTTGGTGCTCGAGCACGTCCTCGGGACGCGCGGTGTG
>DASZPU010000966.1:0-6858 GCA_035550195.1 Nannocystaceae bacterium | reverse complement strand
CGCCCCCGGCGTCCTCGGCCAACGGCTTGAGTAACAACAGGCTCAGCTCGGGATGCTCGAGGTCGACCAGGCCCAGCGCGACCGCGTTGTGCATGGTCTCCGTGGCACCGATGCCGCACGCACCGTCGTGCACCCACTTCGGCCCCTCGGGCGAGAGGTCGGCCTTGCTGTCGAAGTGACAGGGGTAACAACGTCCGCGCCAGCTGTAGACGAGTGCGTCGAAGCCCTGCTCCATCGTGAGGTCGCTGCAGTCGCCGGGATCGTCGAACGGCCTACGCCCGGTGCTCGGCGCGGACGGTGGCGTCTCGCACGGCTCCACCGCAGTGCTGCCGCAGGGATTCTCGATCGGCGGACACACCGTGCCACCACAGCGCGCGCTATAGCGGATCCAGTCGCGCATCGCATCGTGCTCTTCGCGGATCACGTCGGCGGTGATGAGCTCGCTCGCCGGCGATGCGCGATCGATCCACGCGAGCACGAGGCTGTCGTCGGGCGACGCGAGATCGACGATGCCCGACTCCACCATGCACGCCATCGTCGCGCAGGGATCTTGCTGCGCGTAGAGCGTCAGATCGACGCCAGAGAGATGGCACTCGTTGCAGGTGCTGACGCGATCGTCGGCAAACAGCGGTGCGATGCGCTCGTCGAACACCGCGAGCGCTTCGTCGTCCGTGCACGCGCGCGCCTCGATGGGGATGATCTCGCCGGCGTCGACGATGCAGGCCGCGGCGACACCGAGCCCGAACAGCAGCAACGTGGCGACACCCCGCATCCCCGATCCTCTATAGCACGCCCGGCTCACACATCCGTACGCGCGGGGTCGGCGGGCGGATCGGCGGCGAGCGCCATCATGCGCTCGATCGAGGCCGGCGCCGTTTCCTCGTGCTTGAAGAACACATACGCGCGGGGAAACACGCGCGCGAGCGCGCCGATCCACCCACGCAGCGCGTCGTCCCCGTACTGCTCGCCACGCAGGCGCAGGTAGCCGAACGGCGCGGTCGCCGAGAGCGGTGGGTCGGAACGATCCTCGTCGCTCGCGCACAAGCAGGCCCCGCGCGCGCGCAGCACTTCTTCGACCTCGGCGTCGGCCCACGAACGATGGCGCAGCTCGAGCACGACCGCGGCGTCCGCCGGCAGCCCCGCGAGGAAGCTGCGCAGGAGCTCGACGTCCTTGCGCAGATTCGGCGGACATTGGAAGAGCACGCAACCGAGCTTGTCGCCGAGCGCTTCGAGCTGGCGATACAGGTACGAGATGTTGTCGGCGGTGTCGCGCAGCTTGTTGTCGTGCGTGATGCGTCGCGACGCCTTGATGACGAAACGAAAGTGCGCCGGCACGCACGCGGCCCAGCGCGCCAACACCTCGCGCTTGGGCATGCGATAGAACGTGTTGTTGATCTCGACCGTGGAGAAGCTGGCGGCGTAAAAGGGCAGCATCGCCTCGCCGTCGATCTCCTCGGGGTAGAAGCTGCCCTTCCAGAAATCGTAGCTGAAGCCGCTGCTGCCGACGCGCAGGTCCACGGGGCGGCGAGCCTACCGCGATCGGCGTTCTCGTGGGTAGAGTTGCCCGCAATGCACGCCCCCCGCTCCCTCCTCTTCGCCGCGCTCCTGCTCACCGCCTGCGCCAACGGACGCGCGGCGTTTCCCGCGGCGGACACCGACCTCGCGCTGCGCCGCGTCGTGCTCTACCGCAACGGCATCGGCTACTTCGAGCGTCACGGCGATGTCGACGGCGATGCGTTGGCGGTGAAGGTGCGGCGCGATCAAGTGGACGATCTGCTGAAGAGCCTCACCGTGATCGATCGCAGCACCGGCAAAGCGGTGAGCGTGTCGATGCCGCTCGATCCCGAGAGCTGGGCGAGCGCCGCGTTGTCGACGCTCGCACCCGGGCGCGGCAGCCTCGCGGAGGTGCTCGATGGGTTGCGCGGCACCGAGGTGACCTTGCAGACCGATGTCGGTCACCTGCGCGGTCGCATCGTGATGGTCGAGCGCATCGTCAACGAGCCCGATCCGCACGCACGCTCGCACGGCGGCATGGTGCCGAACTCGGCACCGCAACAGGATCACCGGGTCACGCTGCTCGACGGCAAGCACATGGACACCGTGCGGCTCAGCAAGGTGCACGGCGTGACCTTGAAGGACGGCGACCTCGCGCTGCAGCTCAATCGTCGCCTCGACGCGAGCGCGGGCGAAGGCATGTTCCAGCAGGTCGAGGTGGTGATCCGACTCGCGGGCAGGAAGGCGCACGATCTCGCGGTCTCGTACGTCGTCGCGGCGCCGATGTGGAAGCCGACCTATCGCGTCGTGTTGCCCGAAGGCGGCAAGGGCAAGGCGCTCTTGCAGGGTTGGGCGGTCGTCGACAACACGAGCGGCGAAGACTGGAACGACGTGTCGCTCGCGCTGACGTCGGGTGAGCCGATCGCGTTCCGCTACGATCTGCACACGCCGCGCACGGTCGGTCGCGCCGATCTCACCGAGGCCGGCGTGTCGCGACGTGCTGCGGTCGCGGTCGGCGAGACCAGCTACGACGATGCACCGGAGCCCGAGCCCGATGTCGTCGCCGCGGCGCCGGCCGGGGCCGCGCCGCCGCCCGAGAAGACGATGGACGAAGAAGAGGACTACGGCGGCGACTACGACAAGGACGCGAAGAAGGAAGCACCGATGGCGGAGCGCAGCCGTCGTGCATCCAAGGGCGCCGCCGGTGGTTCGGGTCGGCGCTACGACATGGCCGAGGGCGAGATGAAGCCCAGCGAGAACGCACCGACCACTCCGGCCGCGCAACCGATCGACTACGAATCGCTGCGTCGCAGCACGTTGGCGAGCGCGCGCAGCAAGCAAGTCGCGGGGCTCACCAGCTTCGATCTGCGAGAGCGCGTCACCGTGCCCAACGGCAGCTCGACGATGGTCGCGGTGCTGAACCAAGAGGTGCAGGGCGAGCAGACCTTCTTGTATCGGCCCGGTGGCGCGGGCATCGGCTACGAGTCGAACCCGTATCGCGTGGTTCGCTTCCGCAACAGCACGCCGTTCGTGCTCGAGCCCGGTCCGATCAGCATATACTCCGGCGACAGCTTCGTCGGTGAAGGTCTGTCGGAGTCGGTCGGTGCGGGCATGAGCGCGACGCTGCCGTTCGCGGTCGAGCCCGGCATCATGGTCACGTCGATCGCCGACTACTCGGGCGAGTCGCTACAGCTGCTCCGCATCGTGCGTGGTGTGCTCGAGGTCGAGAGCTTCGCGCGCACCACCACGAAGTGGACGGTGAAGGCTCCGAGCGCGATGGGCACGTTCACCGTGCTCGTGCGGCACTCGAAGTCCGGCTACAACTACGAGCTGCAGGACGAGCCGCCGGGCACCGAGAAGCTGCCCGACGCGTATCTCGTGCCGGTGCACGTCACGAAGGCGGGCGTCGAGTCCACGGTGACGCTGGTCGAGCAGACGCCGTCGGTCAGCCAGCTCAGCATCTGGGACGGTCGTGCGCTCGGCTTGCTCGAAGGGCTGGTCGCGCAGGCCAACGTGACGCCCGAGATGCGCAAGAAGCTCGAGCCGATCGTGAAGCTGCGCCAGGAGATCGGGCGCATCGACACCGAGATCGAAGGCCTCAAGCGCCAGCAGGTGGAGCTCGATCAGCGCGCCCAGGAGACGCGCGCGAACCTCGAGGCGATCAAGAAGGATCCCGCCGCCGGCGCGCTGCGATCGAAGCTCAACGGGCGGCTCGACGACTTCACCAAGGACGCCGACAAGATGGGCCGCAAGATCGTCGAGCTCAACAGCCAGCGCCTGGAGAAGAAGATCGCGCTCGAGGATCTGCTGCAGAACCTCGAGCTCGAGGCGCCCAAGAAGAAGGGCAAGTGAGCCCTACTTCGGCGTGGTCGTCGAGCGCGAGGTCGAGCTCTCGGGGATGTTGCCGTTGTCGGTCCGCTTGATCGCGATCCAGTCGTCGCTGTAGGTCGGCCGCAGCACGTCCACACCATCGGAGGTCAGCATCGTGTCGAGCCGCACCCACCCGTGCGACACGACATCGTACTGGTGCGTGTGCTTGGCGTACTTCTCCTTGTGCTTGTCGAGCGCGTCCTTGCTCGCGACGAACTTCGCGTCGATGCCCTCGAGCTCGGGCTTCAACGCGGCGAGCACCTTCTTGCGGAACTCGAACGCCTCCTTCACTTCGGCCTCCACCTTGGTCTGCGGCGCGTCGCCCGGCTGCGTGGTGCCGGGATTCTTCGGCCCGGGCTTGGCCGACGCCGCATCGAGGCGCGCGCGCAGCTCTGCGATCTCGACCTGCTGTGCGTCGAGCTTCTCCGCGAGTGACTCGTTCGCGCGCAACAGCTCGTGCGCGACGTCGCGGTCGGCCTTCGACTCACCGGACGCGAAGGTGAGCGCCACGCCGACGGCGAGGCTCGCGAGCACGACGACCTTGGTGGACGGACGGAGGGATCCCATGCCCACGAGAGTCGCACATCCGGCCGTTGTGACACCCCACCGTCATTCGTGCCACAGCACCTCGTGTGCCTCGGTTGGCTGGGGGATCTCCCAGCGTCGCATCAGCTTGTCGATGACCGCGTCGGGCACCGGACGGGTGCGCGCGCGATTGCGGGCGCGCAGCTCGGCGGGCGTGGCCTCGACGTGCACGATGCGCACGCGCGCGTGGTCGTCGAAGCACAGCCCGACCAGCGATTGCCGGAGCTGACGCGAGAGGTTGGTCGCGTCCCACACGAACGATCGCGCGGCGCGTAGGTGCTCGCGCGCGCGCTCGCGTGCGATCGCGACGACCGGTCCTTGGGGATCCTCGGGGTCGATGCCCTGCGCGTCGCGGATCGCATCGAGCTCGATCAGCGGCAGCTCGCCCGCATGCGCCGCGACCCAGTGCGACTTGCCCGCGGCGGGTAGACCCGACATCACCGTGACGGTCATGCGCGTGTCGTCGTACGCGTCCCAGTCGGGGTCGCGATCGGGCAAGTGGAAGTACATCGCGCGCGCGTGATCGGAGCGGAACGGATACGGATCGTCGAAGCAGCCGAGCTCGCGGCACAGCTCGCGGAACAGCTCGATGTTGTCGAGCTGGCGCTGCTGATCTTCGCACACGCGTCCGCGCACGTCGGCCTCGCACAAGAGCGCCAGCTCGCGCGCCGACACGCTCTGCGACAGTCGGATGATCACGCGCTTCGCATCGCTGCGATCGATCGCGTGGTACGGCACCTGGTGGTAGCGCACGAGCCCGCAGATCGGCTCGCGGCGCGACGCCGGCCAGCCCAGCGACCACAGGATGTTGCGCGCCATGATCGATCCGGTGGGCGAGTGGCCGGGCGAGCGCACGCGTCCGTCTTCGACGACGGTGTTGGTGGGCTTCGCGACGTCGTGCAACAGCGCCGCGGCGAACAGCCGCTCGCGCGACGGGGCCTCGAGCTCGCGCCACGCGTCCATCGCGACGAGCGCTTCGCAGACCATGCGGGTATGGATCCACACGTCGCCTTCCGCGTGGTGGATCGGATCCTGCTCGACGCCCTTCATCGCGGCGATCCACGGCAGCGCGCGATCGATCGCGTCCCACTCGACGTGCCAGTGCGGCGGCTCGGGTGTGAAGCGCTCGATCACGGCGCCTCCGCGAAGATGTCGACGCCGTCGGCGAGCGCGTTGGGCACGATCGGGCGCGCGAGCCAGTGGCTGCCCGAGTCGAGCACCGCGCCGAGGAACGACGCGCGCACGAGCTTGTAGCGCCCGACCACGCGGCCGTGGTCTTCGTGCTTGATGTAGAGGCCTTCGGCCTCGTCGCTCGCGTCGGTCTCGAGCACCGCGCGCTCGGGATCGTGGTGCTCGTAGCGCGCCTGCTCGCGCACGCGCTCGCGCCACGCGTCGCTCTTGTACAGCGAGCGCGCGACGAGCCCACGCATCGCGGCGAGCGTGGCGATTTCACCGGTGTGGATCACCGGCACCGAGCGCACCGGCGTGCCGGCCAACAACGCACGTCGCCGCGGCGTGTCGAGGAACTCGCCGCTGCGCCGATCGAGCACGTCGAACTCGAGGAAGTAGTGCGGCAGCCGGTCGTAGAAGACGGTGTGCTTCGCGAACAGCCACTCGCCGTACAGCACGTGGTGCTCGCCGAGCACACGCCAGAGCGCATCCTTGTGCCGCGCTGCCCAGGTCTTGAACAGATCGAAGTGCCGCTCGCGGTGGCCACCGACCAGGATGTGGCCGCGGCTCTGCAACCGCAGCTCGCCGTGCGCGTCGAAAGATATGCCCGCGTTCGCGCCGTCGAGCTTCTCCTCGATCACGAGATGGCGCCCGCGCAGCTCGGTGAACGGCACCGCCTCGAGGTCGTGATCGCCGGGCTGCAACCGCGAACCTTCGAGGTGGCGCGTGCGCGGGTACTTCACGATCTCGCTCATCGCTTCACCGTCGCGATCATGTGGCCGAGCACGTACTCGATCTGCACGCGCGCGGCTCCGGCGTCCATGAAGAGCCGCTCGAGCGCAGGCTGATCGAAGAGCCGCAGGTGCTCGGGGTTGTCGTCGGGTTGGCTGGGCACCGACGCGACCACGAAGCGACGTGCGACGCGGAGCAACTCGCGCGCGGCGGGCTCGGGCGCTTCGAGGTGCTCGAGCACTTCGAGCACGGTGACGACGTCGATGCTCGCGTCGGGCAGCGGCAGCGCGGCGACGTCGGCTTGCAACGCGGCGAGCCGCGACATGCCGCCGCTGGCGACCGCAACGAGATCCGCTGCGCGCTGCGGATCTCGATCGACCGCCGTCACCGCGACGCCGCGGATCTCGTCGAGCAACGGCCACAGGAACGCACCGCGTCCGCTGCCGATGTCGAGGATGCTGGTGGGATCGAGCCCACGCAGGATCGCGATGACCCGTTGCACCCGCG